>CAYQJD010000072.1:0-1564 GCA_964417835.1 uncultured Muribaculaceae bacterium | reverse complement strand
GATAGTGTAAAAATGTTTTGGAATTTACAACAAAAAAGAAAGAACTCGTGGTATAATTACCATATAAATAAAAAATAAAGGAGTTCTTTCTATGACAATTATACCACAAAATATTAAAGATGAAGCAATAAATATCTTACAAAACGTTGCAGAAAATATTTTTTTAAATAATTTATATGATTTAACCACAACATTTTTTTCACCATTTTCATCAATTTTAGTAAATAAAAAAATAAAAGATATTATGATAGAAATATATACTAAAGCAATTAATCAAATTGATTTAATGTTTGCAGAATCAGATTATAGAAAAAATAATTTTTATAAATCTACTAACTGTTCCAGAACTATTATAAAATTATTTGGTGAATTACGATTTAACAGGTATTATTACGTCGATAAAACTAAAAAAAATGGATTTTATTTTATTGATGAATTGTTCCATTTTGAAGAATATAAAACTTATGATGAATGTGTAAGGGCTATTTTAATTGATCATAGTATTAATACTAATATCAATAATACTGCATGCAAATCTAACTTATTAATACACAATTTTGATGATTATCTTATTAATAATTTCAATAAATTACTTCCAAGACAAACAATTTATAACTGGATAAATAAATGGGAATTACCAAAAGTAGAATACAATTTATTTGATGATGATAGTAAAAATTTATATGTCATGGTTGACGAAAAATGGATTCATGAACAATTAAGATTAGCTACTTTAAGTGAAGAGGAAAGAGGAAAAAGACACTTTATTATGGCTAAATGTTTTGTAACATTTACAGGTGCAACAACTAAAAATAATAGAACTACTTTATTAAATAGACATATATTTTTAACTTCTTCAGATAAACCATGGAAAAATTTTGTGGATGAAATTTATAACATTTATAATTATGAGAATTTTGAAAATATTTACCTATTAAGTGACTCCGGAACATGGATAATCTCTGGTTCATCCGAATTAAAATTATTTAAGCAAAATAAAATTACTTTAAATACTTGTGAATTTCATGTTAAACAATATATTAATCGCATGACAAGATCTGAAGAAAAACGTAAAGAAATAATTAATGCAATTTATGAAAAAAAAGATAAGAAAAAATTTATAACTTTAGTTGATAAAATAATTGAAGATGCAAATAACAAAGAAAAAAAGGTTCAATATAAAAATTATATACTTAATCATTGGGAAGCAATTTTAAACATGAAAGATAGAATCATTAAATCATCCATGGAATCACATATTTCACATTGTGTTGCCTCCACTTTTGGCTCAAGGCCAAAAGGTTATTCAAGGAAAAGAATAGAAAAATATTTAAAGTTACAAGAGTATAAAGAAAATGGTATAAATATAATGGATTTATATCTAAAATCGTATAATAAAAATAATGATAATTATGTATATAACAAAATGGAAGTTTCATATTCACAGTTTGAACATAACACCTCCATTTTACCAATTAAATCTAGTAATAATCCTATTTCAGTTATCTTAAATAATATTGCCTATAATACATTAATATAAATTCCAAAACATTTTTACACTATC
>CAYQJD010000071.1:0-1689 GCA_964417835.1 uncultured Muribaculaceae bacterium | reverse complement strand
CATTTAAACTATTCAGTGTTTTTTTGAAATTTAATTTTTTATTTTTATATAATTTATTCCAAAATTTTATTTTTCTTTTAATCTTCTTTTTACTATTATTGCGTAAAAGTCTATGTGTTGTAAATGTTCTATAACCGCAAAAGTCTATTCCCATTTTATATGGATAATAACGTGATTTTGCATTTAATTCTAAATGTAAAAATTTTTCTAAGAATATTTCAATTTGTCTTTTTTTTATAATACATTCTTCTTTTGTTTTAAAAAGTAAAATAAAATCATCCATATATCTTCCGATAATATTTTACTTTTAAAGTTCGCTTTATATATTGATCGAGTTCATTTAAATAAATATTAGCAAAGAATTGACTAGTATAATTACCTATTGGTATTCCTACTGGTCCGATTATATCTCTACCTTCAAAAATTAGTTGTTTTGTAAATTTCTTTAAATATGGATCAGTTATATATTTACACATAATAGAATATAAAATATTAGGATCAATATTATAAAAGAATTTTTTTATATCACATTTTAGAACCCAAAAATCACCATAATTTCTTTTAAATATTCTCATTTGATTTTGAATATAATCATTTGCTTTATGTGTTCCTCTATTAGGAATGCAAGCAAAAGTTGAGTTTATAAATTTAGGCATAATATAGGGTTTTATAAATTCTTCAACATACCATTGATGAACAATTCTATCTCTGTATGGTAAGGAATGTATTACTCTTTCTTTTGGTTCAAATACTTTAAAATGATAATATGTACCCATTTTATATTTACCAAGTTTGATTGAATTTAACAAATTTATAATATTATTTTCTAAGTTAAATTCAAATAATATAACATCTTTTTTATATGTTTTGTTTTTTCTGGCTCGTAGATGTGCTTTCATTAGATTTTCAAAAGTTAAACATTTAAAAAAACAATTTTTTATCGTTTTAGACATGAATTAATCCAACCTCCCAACATATTACAAATATCAGTTAATAAATTGCACCAACTATTATAATTTTGTATAGAAATATACTGATATTTATATGATAATCTAATATACACTTTTAATAAATCAAGATTTATATCTAATTCATTCAAATAATTTAATTTTTTATTTGTATTATATGTTTTTACTGCGTACATAATTAATTTAAATCCATAATATAAAGAACTTTTAATTTCTTTAACCAATCCAAATGTTTCAGCTTTTGGGTATTTTTTTACTATATTATTTGTATAATCTATTAGTTTAAGATACTTTTGATAAATTACTAGATTAGTTGTATTTTTATTTGCCATAAATTATTCCGCCTTTAACATAATTTTTTTTGCATCATTTTTAAATGTATCTAATAATGAACAAGCCTCTTGAATTGAAATATTTTCGGTATTTACATTAGAAATTGTTAATAACAATTCTTTAACTACTTTATCTATATAATAATCATTAATAGTATAAGAAGTAGATAGAGTATTATCTATTATTTTTACATTATATTTAGTTAGACTTAAAAGTTTTAAATATTTTTGCAATGAATTTTCAGGAAATCCGCATTTAACGATTTCTGTATTTAAATTAGTAAGTTTTAAATCTAATAAATCGTGAACAATTTCTGCATCTTTGTCAATAAAAATATAAAATATTCCAGATTTAAAGAGATAAAGTGTTTCAGAATCTTCTTGTTTTA
>CAYQJD010000070.1:0-1791 GCA_964417835.1 uncultured Muribaculaceae bacterium | reverse complement strand
AAATAAGCTATTACGTGGGGAGAACAGTTTAGTGTACTTAACTAAAGCGTTCTCCAGATGGAGAAGTAACAAACAATAAGGAAATCAAAAAATTAAAAAAAGAAGTAAATTATTTAATGATAGATAATTCAACCTTTACTTATTATATATCAGTCTAACATTTGTTATTGTTAATAAGTAAAATTACAAAACTAAACATCACATATTAATTTTATTTGAAGAATTAAAAAAATTAGTATAAAAATTTAAAAAAATAAAATAATAAAATTGTATACAAAACATTGACAATTGTATACAAAATATAGTATAATATATAAAAAAGGAGGTTGATAGATATGTCAACAACAGTAAGGGTAAATGAAGAAATAAAGAAAGAAGTTACGCCAATATTAAATAGTTTAGGTTTATCATTAAGCGAAGCAATAAATATGTATTTGCACCAAATTAAGTTAAATGCTGGATTGCCATTTGAGGTAAAAATACCAAAATTTGATAAGGACTTAATGGAAGCTTTAGAAGAAGCCGAAGAAATGATGAAACACCCAGAAAATTACAAAGGTTATACATCAGTTGATGAATTAATGGAGGATTTAGAAAATGAGCAATAAACAATATATTATTAAACCTACTAATAAATTCAAAAAAAGCTATGCTAAATTAAAGAAGCAAAAAAATTATAATAAGGCAAAAACAGAATTAAAAATAGTTTTAGAAAAATTAAAAAATAATGAATTGCTACCAGTAAAATATAACAATCACTTATTAGAGCCAAAAAGTAAGCGGTGTATGGGAATGCCATATACTTAATGATGTATTGTTAGAGTATCAAAAATTTGATAATGAATTAATAATAATATTGTTAAAACTTGATACACACTCAAACTTATTTTAAAATAAAGGTTTAACCGCCTTTATTTAATTATTATAAAAATATGTTGCATTTTGTAAAATTTTAGGATATACTCTTTTTATATTAAAATAGAAAAGGGGAAATATATTATACAATGTCCAAAATGTAAAAGTGAAAATGTTCAAGTTCAACTTGTCGAAACAGGACAACAAACTAATAAAAAGGGATTAGGTTTTGGTGGTCATATAAATAATGCAAGTAGAGGATTGACTGCCGTGTGTACACTTGGTATATCTAATTTATTTTGGAAAAAATCTAAAGGAACAAATAAGACGAAAACAGTTAATTCAACTATGGGAATTTGCCAAGATTGTGGCAATACTTGGGTAATAAACAAAGGAAAACTTGGCTCTGCTCCTATGAGTATATTTAAATAATTATATAATTAAAAACTAAAAAAATAAAGAAACACTTACTTAATAGTAGGTGTTTTTATTTTGAATAATATCACAAAAACTTGCAAAAATAGTATAATAATATTGACAAACGTAATACAATGTAGTACAATAATAAAGAAGGGAGTTGATATTAATGACTATTTCAGTAAGATTAAGTGATAAAGATACAGAACTGATAAAAGCATATGCAGATATGAACAATATATCTCTATCTGATTTAGTAAGAAAAGCAATATTAGAAAAAATAGAAGATGAGTACGATTTGAAATGTTATTATGAAGCATTAAAAGAATACAAGAAAAATCCTACAACTTATACTTTAGATGAAGTTGAAAAGGAGTTGGGACTTAAAAATGAAATATAAAGTATTATTAACAGACAAAGCAAAAAAACAATTAAAAAAACTAGACAAATATACATCATCTTTGATTATTCGGTTGGTTAAGAAAAAATATAGAAGGTTGCGAAAATCCAAGAGTACAT
>CAYQJD010000069.1:0-1948 GCA_964417835.1 uncultured Muribaculaceae bacterium | reverse complement strand
AAATAAAAAAAGCCAGTATATCAGGAACAAGCCTAAATAACCGTACTGGCTTTAATGACACTACTTTAGCACAATCTAACAACAATGTCAAATCTGATATATCCTAGCATATATCTAATATACTAGCGTTATTAATTTCTAAGTTAATTACATATAATTTATTTTTTCATCTTTTAAAATTGCATCTATATATTCTATGGTATAATCACGAATAAATTTTTGAGGTGACAAAACCCATGAATTTATTTCATTATAAAGTCTTTCAAACCCTATTTCACCATATTGATTATAAAATTCAGAATAATTAATTAACCCTTCTTTTAAATATTCTCTATAAGCCTCATTACCAACATACATTCTTTTTGACAGTTTACTACCAGACCAATCTAATATTGTAGGTGTATAAATTATACTAGGGACATCTTGTATTCCTAATTTTAACAAAGGTTCCATATAAACCCGTAATGGCCACATTCCAGACCAATCACCGCCATCTACTATAATATTTAATGAGTTATCAATTTTATTTTGTTTTAATAAATATAATACTTTTACTAAATAACGTAAAGGCACATTCATATCAAAATTATCATTACTATTTTTATCAATTACTATATTAAATTCTCCATGTATTGGGCAAAAAGATGTAATGTTGATCTTATTATCTAATGTTTTAATTTGCGTATTAGCTAAATGTTTTTCTGTTAATCCACAACTAGGACATGGGACTCTTAATCTAATTTCTCCATTTTTAGGGTCTAAAGTATATCTTAGTAATTTTTCATTCTTAATCACATCATAAAGTGCTTCTTTTACCAATGGATTTTTTTGATAGTCATAAAAGAATAATACTTCATAGTCTATTTCATCCTTTTTACTTAATCTATCTAATAATTCTTTAAAATATGGAAAATATTTTTCTTTAATTGTTAATCCATTTTTGTCTTTGGCTGTATTTAAATTTTTATAATACTTAATTCCGTTTATTAAAAATTCTTCGCCTGTTACACTTTCTAAAAGCTCAACTTTAATTTTCACAGGAACATTAAAATATTCTTTGAAATGTTTAGCGAGTGCAAATGCTGATATAAAATTAGTTAAAGTCCCAACGTGTGGATAACAATTAACTTGGGCTGAAAGCCATAAAACTATTTCTTTTTTGCCATTCATTTTATTTTTTATAATGTCAGATAAATCATCAACTATATAATTCATTCCAGCTAATGGATAATATACATTTCTCATATTTACCCCCTCGTAATATAACCAGCCTTTATTATGTCATATTTACTATTTTTATTATATTGAATATCTTTAGTTTCAAATTCATTTGTCTCTTCCATTTCCCTACAGGTCATACAAAAATTATCTTCATATAATTTTGCGTGAGAATTTACATATTCCTTATCGTACAATTCTTGACTGGTTAAATATGTATATATTTTTGGAAAATTTTCAATATTCAAATAGCATTGTGGAACATTAAAACTATTATCAATTTTTTTTAATTCTTTAATGCTTATTGGTTTTTTAAACAATTGCAAAGACTCTATAGGAATAGCAAATTTCTCCCCATTTTCAATACATTGTTTAATTCTATTATATATAATAGAATTTTTATCGTAATTTTCTATTTGTTCAGTTGTATGTATTGGCTTACCTAATTCCATTATACCAACGACTTCTTGTACTGGAGCACTCAAATAAAGATATGCAGTTGTCGGCTCATCACAAAATCTTTTTCTATATTCATACATTTTGATATTGTATAATATTGGCCTAAAAAATTCAGGTCTAAAGCTTAAAAATATTTTTCTTTTCATTATACCACCTCCAATAAATTTTTCCCCATTAAAATAATTATACCATAAATCATTTTATTTTTTTTCTAACAGCAAATTCTTCTTTAATTCTCATTAGTTAAATCTATATTGGCAATTGCGCCAAA
>CAYQJD010000068.1:0-2051 GCA_964417835.1 uncultured Muribaculaceae bacterium | reverse complement strand
TTACATTTTGTTGGCCAAATAGATATTATCATATACATAAATGTGTTAAAATATAAATTAAGTGGGTGATACTATGAACATTAGTAATAAGGATATGAAAAAGGAAGAAGCATATTTGGCAACAGTCAAAAAAGTTGCGAGTGATTTTATTAGTGACATCGATGTAAAGGTTGAAAAAGAAAAACAGAATATATTTGAAATAAAAAAATATATTTGGGATGAATGTAAGGCTATGAGTGAGTTGGAATATGGTAACTTATTAAATGATACAGATGCAAAAGTTAAAAGAACTAACGATCAAATCATGCAAGCGTATAAATATAAAAAAATTATTGATAACGCCTATTTTGGTAGAGTTGACTTTAAAACAGACGAAGAACTTATTAATGTTTATATAGGATTGCATGGGCTACATAGTGATAGTAAAAATTATATATTTGATTGGCGAGCACCAATATCAAGTTTATTTTATGATTATACTGTGGGGAATGCTGAATATGAAGCACCTTTAGGTAAAATAAAAGGTAATATTGAATTAAGGCGTCAGTATAAAATTGAATCTGGTATTATAAAAAGAATAATTGAAAGCGACATTAATATAGATGATGAAATACTTCAAGAAGTTTTATCTTCAAATTCATCTGATAAAATGAAAAATATTGTAACTACAATTCAAAAGGAGCAAAACGCTGTAATTAGAAATACAAAAGACAAATATTTAATTGTACAAGGTGTTGCTGGAAGTGGAAAAACTTCTGTTGCGTTACATAGAATTGCCTATTTATTATATAAGGAAGAAAATTTAAATTATAACAATGTTCTTATCTTTTCGCCAAACAATGTTTTTAGCGAATACATTTCTGATGTATTGCCAGAACTAGGTGAGGAAAATGTTTTAAATACAACTTTTAATGATTTAGTAAAATCCTATATTAAAAGGCAAAAAAATATTGAGACATTTTCGGAATTCCTTGAGCGTAAATATGAAAAGATAAATAATAGCAATGATAGTGATATCCTTTACACACAAAAAGAACTAGATGAGTTTATAAAACAATTTTTAAGTAAATCAATATTAAAATATGGAATAACAATTAATGGTTTTTATTTTAATCAATTTGAATTAAATGAGTTATTAACTAATAAATATAAAAAACTTCCATTTTTAGATCGTGTTGATAATATTGCAGAGTATATCTGTAATAACGCTCATCTGCCAGCTAAAAAGAATAAAATAAAAATTAGAAATAGATTATTAAAAGAAATAAATATGGAACTTAATCCGATTAATATTTATAAGCAATTTTTGGAAACTAAAAATTGCAAAAAAGATTTAAGTAAAAGAATATACTATGAAGATTTAGTAAATATAATATATATTTATTTTGAATTAAACGGTTATCCTTATAATACAAAGGTTAAACATATTATTGTTGATGAGGCACAGGATTATTCTAGAATACAATTTTTAATATTAAAGAAAAGTTTTCCTTATGCTTATTTCACAATACTTGGGGATATTAATCAAGCAATAAATCCTTATTGTGAATATCAGTCTCTTGAGGAAGTTAATTCAATTTTTGATAATAAAGCACGATATATAGAATTAGATAAAACATATCGTTCAAGTGAGGAAATCATTAATTTTTCTAATAAAATTTTAAATATAAACCATATTAGCTCAGTTAGGGGGAAAAGTGGATTCCCAGTAATTTTAAAGAATGAGAAAATAATCGTTTCGCATCTTCTAGATGATATTAAAAAAATGCAAAAAAATGGTATGAAAACGATTGCAATAATTACAAAAAATTTGAAAGATGCTAAAAACATTTATAAAAAAATAATACAAGAGAATGACAATATCGAATTTACTTTAAATACATTAACAAAGGATGCAGTTGCTATTTTGCCATCTTATATTGCAAAAGGATTAGAATTTGATGGCGTTATTGTATGTAACAACAAATATACAGAACGAGAAAATAAATTGTTTTATGTGGTATGTACTAGAGCACAACATCAATTAATTATTTATAATAATTAAAAAAACA
>CAYQJD010000067.1:0-2269 GCA_964417835.1 uncultured Muribaculaceae bacterium | reverse complement strand
TTTAGATGATGATAAAGAATTTCAAAAAATAAAAGAATATTTATAAAGCCAAGAATGGCTTTTTTTCTATAAAATTTTTGTTTTTGATTAAAATTGTATTGACTTTTTTATAAATTGGTATAAAATATAACAAAAATTAAAAAAACAAGCTGAAAAATGGTATCATTTTATTTGTTTTATGCTATAATATTATTGAAAGGATGATAATTATGATAAGATATGTTAAATTAGCTAATTATAAGTCACTTGTTAATCTGTATGTCAATTTTATGAAAACTAAAACAAAACCTAAAAATCTAGTACTAATTTATGGCGAAAATGGAATCGGAAAATCTAATTTTGCAAATTCATTTTATACACTTAATGAAACAATGAGAACCATGTCTTCCATTGAAATGTTTAAAAAAATAATTGAAAAATCAGAAAATAAAACAAATCAATATAAAGGCTTTATTGAGAAACATATAAAAGATAGATTTAAAGATACCAAAATGATTATAAATGATTGTAAAACAATTGATTCAAATGATAATATGATAATGGAATATGGTTTTATTTGTAATAAGAAAAATGGTGTTTATCATATAGAAATGAATGATGAAGAAATTGTTGCTGAAAAGCTGGAATATGTTATTAACAAAAATCAAACTTATTTTTTTGATATAGATAAAAATAATGTTAAAATTAATACAAGTATATTTACTGATAAAAATTATTATAATGAATTTATTGAATTGATTGATAAATATTGGGGTAAACATTCTTTTCTTTCTATTTTGTCTTATGAGATTGAAGATAAAAAAAGAGAATATATGAATAAAAAAATATCAAAAAATTTGTATAATGTACTATTATATTTGAAAATGATGTGTACAAAAATTAAAGGTGGTAACCATAGCGAATTTGGTATAATTGGAACTCAACATAATTTGATGGATGATTTAGAAGAAGGTAAAATATCGGTAAAGTATGAGAAAGAACTTGATAAAAATGAATATTTAATCAATGAAATATTTACCACTTTGTATTCTGATATAAAAAATGTTTATTATAAAAGAACTGTTGAGGACAATTATATAAAATATAAACTTTTTAGTAAGAAGATGATATATGGTAAAATAATGGATGTTGATTTTTCTCTGGAGTCTACAGGAACACAAAATATTTTAACGCTAGTACCATACCTAATATCTGCATGTGAAGGTCAAACAGTAATAATTGATGAGTTAGATACTGGAATACACGATTTACTTGTTAAAAACTTGTTAGAATGTATTGCAAGATATGTTAAAGGACAATTAATTATAACTACACACAATACAATGCTGATTGATTCATCAATACCTCATGAAAATATTTATATTTTCAATGCTAATAGCAAATCCGAAAAAGAACTAATTGCAATAACTGATTTTGAAGGAAGAATTCATAAGAATAATAGTCCGAGAAAAAAATATCTTAATGGAGTATATGGTGGAATTCCTATGTTTACAGACATAGATTTTGAGGAACTAATTGAAAATTTAAAATAGAAGGATATATAATTAATGAAGCAGTTAAAATACACAAAAGCTGTTGTAATTGTTCATGGCAAATCGGAGAAACAAATTTGTCAATATATTAAAGTGCATAAAAATTAATAATATACGAGGTGGTATAATGATAAAAATAGAAAAAACAAACATTACTCAAGAATTTCTTAAATTTACAAAAAAAGAGGTTAATGATTCTACTGTTTTAATGATTACGGGAACAGAACAAGAAGTCGATTTGAAATTGAAAGATGTTTTAAATCAATTATTACAAAAAAATAAAATATATTTTTTTTGTACGGGTCTTGATGACTGTATTGAAGTTATAAAAGATTGCTTTAGTAATTCTATGTTATTTTATGTAACTAATGGGAAAAACGTTTTTAACCCATATAGGGAAATTTATATTGATATTAAAAACAGCAAGAATATTGAAGATGCGCTTGGATTTTGGACTGGAAGCAATCCAGAAATACGCGGATTTGTTATAAACAATAATAAAAATATAAATTCTATACTAGATATTTATAATAATTTTGAAATTTTGATTTTATGTATTCCATCATATATGGGTTATGGTTTTTATATCGTTTGTGAAAATGATGAAATAATTAATTTTTAAATCAATCAGACATTTTATGAAAATGTATGAAGATGTAAAATTAACTGATGATGGAAAGTATATAGATGATGATAAAGAATTTCAAAAAATAAAAGAATATTTATAAAGCCAAGAA
>CAYQJD010000066.1:0-2668 GCA_964417835.1 uncultured Muribaculaceae bacterium | reverse complement strand
ATATTAATATTATTGTTTTCGTAAAAAACTATAGTTTTGTCATGAATATTATATTCTTTAAAAATATCAATTATAGAATATATTAAATCATTTGAATAATATTTTAAGTGTATAGTTTTTAAATATTTATTTATATTCAAAAAAGTCTTAAAATCATCTATATCTTTATTGTTTAAATTTTGTGTGAATAATAAAGATTTTTTGTAATATATATCAGAATATTTATAAAGATTATTATCTTCCATAAATTTGCTTATAAAAAATATCTCACTTCTAACATCTATTTTTAGGTGTTTATTTATATCTAATCTTTCTAAAAGAAAAGGAGGAATATCATAACAATTTAAATATTCTAAAGTATTATTATCTAATAATTTTAAAAATATATCATAAGTTAATTTTTTATCTTCAGTAATAAGCATTTGTTTTATCTTATCTATATTTTTTATAAGATCTAAAGTTAAAGGTACTAAATCAATATTATTAATTCTTATTTTATAAATATTATTTTTAATTATTATTGTATTTAAAAAACTGCTTACTAATTCTAAATTATCTTTAATATATTGATATGAGAATAATAGTTCTTTAGTATCTATAATATTTGTATTATTTAAATTTTTTTCTTCTTTTCTTTTAACATATGATAAAGTAAGTAAATTCGAATTAACTATAATTAGAATATTGTTCATTTAATCACTTACTTTCTATTACATATATAATATTAACATGTTAGAAAAAAAAATACAATTCTATCAATTTATTTTTGTAGTAATTTTATTATAAGTTAGTATAGAATAAGTTTGGGGATTTTTCTTCTAAAAATAAATTTATTTGCACAAGTCCATTAATCAAAGTACAAGTATATTTACAAATTATCAAAATAAAACTACTTTCAATTTGAATCTGAGAGTAGTTATTTATTTTATCTCGAAGAAATCGAGTAGGCAATCAATTTAATTCATTTGTCATAATATGATTTATATTTTCTTTTTTAGTTCTTGACTTATTACAAGTTATTTAGTTTCTATGGTCATTATCTATAACTCTCACAAAGTACGAATGCTCACCATTAATAATATAATAAAAATAAATTAAAGTACGAAAAAATTTGCAATTTTCATTTTCTAACATTAGTATTTCTACTCTTGATTAATATTCTATATTCGTTTTCATCTAGTTTTACATTACGCTTAGAATATTCAAACAATGACTCGAGTTTTGCAAGTTTTTTTTCATTATTAGATGTAGTATCACCTATTGCATCCATGTACATTTCAACAAATTCTTTCTCCGGTATATTATCCTTATAAAAACTTTTTCTATATTTTTCATCTAAATAAACTCTATATACTTTCGAAGTTTGAACAGCTGGCAATCCATTTAATCTATGATAAAATTTTCTTATTTTTTCTATTGTTAGATGATATAAATGTGTAAAATTCGGACTATCTTCAAATGCTGATTTTCTTACTTTTTCCATTCTATTATTCAAAATAGACACATATTCTCTTGCATCTTCATCTTCAAGTTGTGGTAAAGGCTTAGAAAATTTTTTTAAAGTATAATCTTGTAGTTTTCTTAAACTACCATCTTTGTCAAAGAGTATTTTTGAAGTCCCTATTATAGATAGTGATGCATTATTCTGATTAGAATACTCATTTTCAATAGTTAAATATACATCTTCAATAGGTTTTTCAAAATACTCTATTCTAATCCCATCTACATATTTATTACCTCTTATTAGTCTATTTGGATTTTCATCATCAAAAATTATTTGAATATCAATATCTGAATGCTTTTCATTGTAACCTGTTAGAAAACTACCATAGAAAAAAGCCCCTAAAACATGTTTGTTCTCTAAATATTTCATTTCATCGATAAAATTGAAAATTACTTTATTAATATCTGCCATTTTAATCCCCTAAAAATAATAATAGAATCCCTTTTGTAAGTCATATTATACACTAAATTATATTTCAATATCAACCCATTTTGTTAATTTAAATTTGAAGTGCAACAAAGTTGTATTGAAAAAGACATATAAATAATCTTTACGCAAATAAAGAAAGGAAAATCAATATCATCACTTAAAACAAGCAGATCGAGTTGTAATTCAATCATTGATTGAGCAAAAAGATTTTAAAGGGAAAAGACTATTTAATAATACTTATATTGCTAATTATCTTGGAGTTCATAAATCTACTATTTCTAGAGAACTTAAAAAAAGGAAAAGTTATAAATTAATGGTTAGAACAGGAAGATTTATTCCTAGACCTTATAATGCGGTTGATGCGCAAAATAATTATAACTTTAAACGTGGTTTGTCTAAAAGCAAATATAAACTTATAAAATATACTAAAATGGCGAAATTTATTGAAGATAAAATCAAAATTGATAAATGGGCTCCAGATGTTATTGTTGGGTATATGAAAGTTCATAAATATTTTGAAAAAGATGGCTTTTGTAAAATATCTGTTCCAACTGTTTACAATACTATCAGATATAACATAATTGATGTTAAATTTCTTTGTTTTAAAGCTTCATCAAAAGTTATTTCTTGCTTAATAATATCAATCATAAATACCATCTTTTCCAAATCTTAATTCTAATTCCTTGTTATCACCACGAACTAGAACTGCATCTGGGAAACAAAAAAACATATATA
>CAYQJD010000065.1:0-2721 GCA_964417835.1 uncultured Muribaculaceae bacterium | reverse complement strand
TATTTTATTCCTAAAAAAACTTTAATAGAAAATTTTAGTTTTGATGATATTAACAAAATTGCTTACTGGATGAACAATTATCCAAGAAAAAAATTAAATTATAAAACTCCCATTGAAGCTTTTTTAGAGGAGTTTAATGACAAAAATGTTATTAATAAAATATATAAATTACAAGAAAAAGTAAATTGCTATTTATAATACTCTTTATTCCAATTTCCTTATTGACAACAGGTACCCAGGCAAAATTATTTTAAAAATTGCAAACCAATTAAAAATTGCTTTGCATTGCTACAGCATTAATAATTTTGCCTGCCTATTATCAATAAGTTTTCTCGGCATAAAGTCGTATCATCTAAGGATTATTGTAATTATTCTATAGGTTGCACTTGACTTTTTAATTAATAAAATAATTTTATTTAAGTTTTGGTTCTAGAAAAAATTGTATAACTTATTTTGAAGCAAAATTATTTTTAATAAAGAGACTATATAATTATATTTTTTAATATTATTTAAAGTCTATATAATTTTACAGCATTATCTTTGTATTGTAAATTTATTCCTTGTCATATCTTAATTTTTTTTTATGAATCTTTATTATTACTTTTTAGCTTTTAAAAAAGCAGTTATTAAAAATATGTCAATAACTACTTTTTATAATATTTTTAATAGTTTTTTTACTTCATCAGATGAATTAAGAAACAATGAATTATAAAAACTTATTATTTCGTCTAAGCCACTAAAATCGTCTTTACTTATTTTACTTATTAAATATATTTCTTTTATAGTTTTAATTTTTTTAAAAGTATTTAATAAGTCCTCTTTTGTTTTTTCTAAAAACAATCTATGCATCCATATCCATTCATTATCAGTTGAACTTTCTATCACTTTTGAATAACGATATTGTGATTTTGTATCGATTTCTTCCAGATTATAAAATCCCTTTTTTACCTGTTTAATAAATGGCAAGTTTTTTTCAAATACATGTAATATTAATCTAATCTTTTCAAAATATAACTTATCTACTTCATCATCCAAATGAAAGTAAGTAGCTTCTAAAGTCATATAATATTTCATTTTATTTATTTCTTTTTTTAATTCTTGTTTAAACTTTTCAATACTCTCAACTTTTTTTCCTTCAAAAAGATCCTTGATATATTCTATTAGTGTTCTATAACTTATATCAACAGAATAATCTTTACATTCTTCATCATTTTTTAATATGTACCATTCTGGTTTTTCGCAATGATTCATATCTATACTGCTCAGTTCTTCTAAAAAAGCATTCTTTTTTAAATTAAATTCTTCTTTTTTTTCTGAATTTATTTTTTCTATATTTTCAATATTATCTAATTTTATTCTTAATTTAAATAATGAATCATCTTTCCCTTCATACATTCCTAATTCAACTGGGCGAATTACAGTAGTTTTTTTTATAGCAACACCTGAATATAGAGGTACAAAATATTTTTTATATTCTTCTTGAGTCCATAAATGTCTTTCAATAATATGTTCTACAGAACCTGGGGTATTCCCTGAACCTATGTAAAAGTCTACAATATAAATATTTTTATTTAAGCTTATATATTTATTATACTTTTCATCAAGTATTGACTGCAATATGCTTAATAGTTCATTTTTTATTTTATCTTTATCAAAAAATATTGGCAATTTTTCTAATATTTTTTTTACAAATAAACTATTTATATTAGTTAATCCTCCTAAATTAGAATTTTTTAATGATTTATCAAAATAGTCTTTTAAACTTAAAGTCACATTCAAATCATATATATTAAAATCTTTCTTATCATAATCATAATCTTCTTTTTTTAATGTAGCTAAACATACTTCATTATTTGATAAAATATTAAAATTATTATCTTCATCTTTTTTAAGAATACTATCTTTACCAAGTATTTTTTCGATAAAAGTCTTAAATGGCAATCTAACGACACATAATTCTTTTAATTTATTTTGTCTTTTAAAATCATCCCAATTATTTGGATTATCTAAATCTATATCTAAAAATTTTTTTATTAATTCACCTAATACTGCTAAATCATCCATATAAATCCTTAATTTGTATATATTATTATATATTAAATATTTTAATTGTTCAATAAAAAAATTACTAAAAAGTAATTCTTTATTCTTCTTTGGAATCATCCTCTTTTTGCTTCGAAGATAAACTTCCTTTTGTAACTAATTCATCAATTTCTTCTTTTGTTATAGTTTCTTTTTCGATTAAGACGTCGCTTAATAATCTAACAAGGGCCTCATTATCTTTTAGTATTTTTGTTGCTTTTTTATAACATTCATTAACAATCTTTCTAACTTCTTGATCTATTTCTAATGCAACAGCGTCAGAAAAATTCTTTGATTTATTATAATCTCTGCCTAAAAATACTCCTTCTTCTTTTTGTTCTAATTGAACAGGACCTAAGTCGCTCATTCCATACTCGGTTACCATACTTCTAGCTATTTTTGTTGCTTTTGAAAAGTCATCCGATGCTCCTGTTGAAATTTCGCCAAAGAATAGTTCTTCGCTTACACGACCACCTAATAATCCTGTAATACTTGCTAATAATTCACTCTTAGTCGCTATTGCAATTTTTTCTTCTTTAGGAAGCATCATAGTATAACCACCTGCCATACCGCGTGGAATGATAGTTATTTTATGAACTTCATTTGCATCTTCTAATTTTAACCCTATAACAGCATGCC
>CAYQJD010000064.1:0-2740 GCA_964417835.1 uncultured Muribaculaceae bacterium | reverse complement strand
TAAATAAAGCATTATTTAGACAGATTGGAATTTTCTTTATGCTACCTTTATTACTAGCAATTATTCACTCTATTTTTGGAATTAAATTTGCCATATCTATTTTAGAAGTATTTGGTGATGAAGAATTGTTGCCATCAATTATAATGACTTCGATATTTATAATATTTATTTATGGTGGATACTTCTTAATAACTTACTATTGTAGTAAAAACATAATTAAAGAAAGATACTAATTTATGACAAGTCAAAATAAGAAAGATGAATTTATTATTTAAAATATGAGTTATTTTATCTCAATTAAAACGGCAATATTAGTATTTCCAATTGTTGCCTGCATCTTTTCAATTTTCTTTGTATTACTAGAGTATCATAAATATGGCTCAATTAATCCTTTAAGAGTTTTAATTGTCTATTCCTTTATCCTTTATATGATTTCAATATACTTCTTAGTTATTCTACCTTTGCCAAATAAAGATGAAGTAATTTTTAAACCGAATATGGTAAGATTAATTCCTTTTGGATTTATAGGTGATATAGTAAGAGAATCATCGCTTGTATTAAGTGAACCTGCAACATATTTAAAAGCATTAAAAGAGCCATGTTTTTATACCGTTATATTTAATATTATTATGACTGTACCTTTTGGAATGTATTTAAGATATTATTTTAAATGTAATTTAAAGAAAACAATCACTATTAGTTTCTTATTGAGTTTGTTTTTTGAATTAACACAACTTACTGGTTTATATTTCGTTTATCCCTACCCATATCGAGTGTTTGATGTAGATGATTTAATTTTGAATACACTAGGAAGTGTTATTGGTTATTTTATTATGGGCATAATAAATAATTATTTACCAACAAGAGATGAAATAGATCAAGAATCATTTAAAGATGGCAAGGTTGTATCTGGTTTTAGAAGAATAACTGTTTTTGGCTTAGACTTATTTGTTTATTTATTTATAACAACATTTATAAGTCTATTTATAAAAATAAATTATTTGCCTTTTATAATATTTGCAATTTATTATATAGTGTATCCATATTTTAAAAATGGTGAGACATTGGGGAGTAAATTTTTAAAAGTTAGATTACAGTTTAAAAAATATCGACTTATAAAATTATCATTAAGAATTGTTTTCTTATTTACTTATTATTTTGGTAGTTTAATTATAATGCTTTTTCTTGCTACATTTATTATAGATACGATGAATTTAAACTTTTTTGAGACAACATGGTTTTATATAATGATACTATTAGGAGTTTTACTATTTTATTTAATAAACTTTATGGTTCTTATTAAAAATAGAAAAATGTTTTATGATAATATTTTTAAAGTGGAATACAAAAGCACAATAAAAGAGGATGGTAATAATGATTACAATATTGTTAATTGATGATAGTTCTACTTTTCTTAAAGCATTATCTTTTGCTTTAAGAAGTAAAACTGTAAATGTTTTAAATGCCTCTTCTACACAAGAAGCATTAGATAAATTGAAAAAGATAAAATTTGATTTAGTAATTTCTGACTATGATTTAGGTAGTGATAATGGTTTAACTATATTAAAGCATTTAAGAAGTAACAATAATAATGTAAAGTTTATTATGCTAACTGGTAAAGATAGTAATAAATTGAAATGCGAAGTAGAAAAAGAAAATGGTATTTTTTTAGATAAAGGGACTTTTAATTTAGTGGAAATTCTTAAAAAAGAGATATCTAAATTATAAGTAAGGATGGTGAATACAGGTGAAAAAAATAGGATGCATATTGGTTATTATATGTTTTGCTTTAATGTTTTGTGCTGGATGTTCTAAAGATAGTATTTTAGGGTTTTATAAAGGTATTAATGAAACGCTTGGTGATACAGTTTTAACAAACAAAAATAAATTGAAAGGTACACGTGAATTTTCAAGTGATCATTATACTGGTACATATAGTGTTACTTATAATAATTTTACAGGCGAAGAAGTTATTTTTGGTGGAACAACTATTGAAAGAGATGAGAACGATATTCATATAAAATTAAATATAGAAGATTCCAAAGGTGATATAAAAGTTATAATGAAATTAAAAGAAAATGAAGAAATATTAGCAACAGAAGATGGTAATTATCAATTTGATTTTAATGTAAAAGATGGAAGTAATTATTTAATAATTAGAGCAGAAAAATATTCTGGAAAAGTAGATATAGAAATAGATTAGGAGATGGAATAATGGAATATATAAAAGAAAAGTTGCCTGTAATTATAGGAATTATAGTATTTATTGCATTATGTGTAGGAGCATATTATTATTTGTTTATTAATCAAACTGTTTATTATACTCAGATAGATAATACTAAAGTACAAGAAATATCAAATAGTGATATGAAATATGAATATACTATTGATTGTTATCAAGATAATGGTAAGAAAAAAACACTTAAATTTAAAACTAGCAGAGAGTTAAGGGAAGGTGCATATTTAAAAATAGAATATATGGAAGTAACTGGAGTTCACGCTTGGGAAGAAGTCCAATATGATGATCTTCCAAAAAAAGTACAGGAAAAATATAAAAACTAGAAGTATTAAACTTTATAATTTATTAAAATTGACTAACTTTATTTAAGCACAATTTTTACCATTTACGCCAGCATTTACGCTAAATACTATTGCTCAAAAAAAAGAACAGCGTTATAATAAGTTTATCAAATATTGATGGACTTATTTTTTTAGTTAAGAGTGTTAAACCCCATTATCA
>CAYQJD010000063.1:0-2982 GCA_964417835.1 uncultured Muribaculaceae bacterium | reverse complement strand
CCATTGCCTAATCTCTCTCTTTTTTTATTAGTCCTTGACAAAGGGTTCATTTTATTTAGTATTAATTTCTACTTATTTTATATAGTTTTTTTATATTATTATAATTTAATCCTTCTGTTGATATAAGAATTCCATATAGATCTTTAATTGATATTATTTTTTGTAAATTATCAACATTTATTCCACCACCATATAATAATAATATATCTGGATACTTATTTTTTATTTTTTTAATATTATCTTCTATTATATCTGTATTTATAAACTTGGCACCAATATTTGCTTTAGGTTCATAAGCTATAATTATTTTTTTATTATTAGAATATTTTATAATATCTCCGATATCATCTAATGTATTTTTTAAATCTAATTCGGATCCAACACAATATATAGGAAGTATATCATTTTTATAACAATTATCTATTTTTTTTAATATTGTATTTTTAGTTTCTTTTTTTAAAATTCTATTATCAGAATGACCAATTAAACAATATTTAACCTTTAAACTTTTTAATTGTCTACCATTTACTTCTCCTGAAATATTATCATCATACTTACTTATATCTTGACTTCCTAAAATATATTTGCCTTTTTGAAAATTAGATAAATAACATAAACTTGGCATAATAATAATATTTAAATTTCTAATCTTTTTTTCATAAATTTTAATATCGTTTAAACTCAAATTAGATTTATGATTTATAAACAATTTCATCTAATCCTCCAATGCAGGTAAATTTCCTTTTAATATATATTCTAACGTAGCTCCACCACCAGTGGATTTATAATAAAATGAATTTTCAAAGCCCAATTTATTTACAGACGAAACAGCATCACCGCCTCCAACAAAAACTTTGGAATTTAGCTTAGACAATGATTCTAAAATTGATAAAGTACCGTTTTTATATTTCTCGTCTTCATAATATCCCATTGTACCATTTATAAATACAGTTTTTGAGGATTCTAAAATATTTATAATTTTTTCAATACTTTTATTTCCAATATCATAAATTATTTCTTTATTTTCAATACCATTTAAAGTCCTATACTTAGATGTATCAGAAGAACTTACAATAAAGTCCTCAGGAATAATAATTTTTTCTTTATATTCAATATAAATTTTTTTTATTTCGTTAATATAATCAGTACTAACTAAAGAATTTCCAACGTTGTAACCTAGAGCTTTAATAAAAGTATTAGCTATACCTCCACCAACTATAAGGTAATCACATTTTTTAATAAGTTCTTTTATCATTTCTATTTTATCATCTACTTTAGCACCACCCATAATAACCATAAAAGGCTTTTCTGGTTTATTTATAAGTTCGTCTAGTTTATTTATTTCTTCTTCAATTAAAAAGCCATAATATGAAGGTAAATATTTTTTTATACCATAATTAGAGGCATGTTTTCTATGACTTGTTCCAAATGCATCATTGATAAAAACATCTCCTAAAGAAGCCCAATATTTAGATAATGATTCATCCGCATTACTTTCTAACTTTTTTGGATAATCTTCATATCTAGTATTTTCTACTAATAAAGCTTCTTTGGGTTTTAAATCATTAACAAGTTTTTCTAATTCATTTCCACGAGTATCCTTAGAAAAATAAACGTTACTTTTTATTAATTCTTTTAATCTCAAATATACTGGATATAATGTGTTTTTTTCTTTATCCTCTTTTGATTTTACCTTACCTAAATGGCTAAATATTATTACCTTATTATCATTTTCTAATAAATAGTTTATAGTTTTTAGACTTTTCATTATTTTAGTTTCGTCCAAAATTTTATTATCTTTTATAGTTACATTTAAGTCAGAACGCAATATAACTATTTTATTACGAATTTCAACATTGTTAATCGATTCCATTTTATCACCTATTTTATTATAAAGTATAAAAAAAAGAATTACAAGTAATGTAAATCCTATTAATAACTAATTAAATCTTCAATTGTTATATCTTGTGCATAATTTTTATATTTGTCTTTGGCTGTATTAACTAAATTAATCCAATGAGGACTTGCTATTTTATTACCTTTATTATCTTTTGTTGGGCAGTATTTTTTTCCAATAGAATATTCATCCGTCAAACCTTGTTTAAAATAACTATTTGAAAGTAATCTTATATATTTTAGAACACCAAGCTCAATATTTTCATGTTTAATCAATCCATGATTGTTCATCCCACCATATATATTATTATTTTTTAACATAAATTCAACTTTATAATACCCACTTTCAGCTGCACCAATACTTAAGGCAAGCGTTGTATCCACATTAGTGTAAATATTAGTATAATAAATAATTAAATCTTCAATATATTCACTATCTCCTTTATACGGAGTAAATTTTTTATTTCTTTGTTCTGAATGATTTTCCATTAAATCATAAAAATATTCGACTATACCATATTCAATATTATCAAATTTTTTTATTATACCATTTTTATTTTTTAAAGATGCTATATTAGTAGGTTCTATGACATTTACGTTTTTAGATCTAGAGATCAAATCTTCTTTAATATATTCCATTTTGAAACCAAATACTTCTGAAAAGAAGTTTAATGTATCAAATTCAGTTTCAATATAAAAATTAATATCTTTATTGACTATTCTTGGTGTATTATATTCAATAGCGTCTAATTCTACAACACTAACTCTTTCTAATTTTATTAATCTATCATTTAATTGCGGTTTCAGGGGCACAATATCCTCTGATTCAACTGTTATTTCGGATACTTCATTTTTTGCATCCACTCTTATAGTAATAGTTATTACAAATATAAATAATATTATTAAACAACACAAAATATGTTTTAAAGCCTTATTACAAGCTTTTTTATTTTTCATTTTGTTCTCCTCCCCAGTCGAACTTCTATATGTTACCATAAATATTATTCCCTGTCAAATCAGCTAATATACCAGATAGTGTTTCCAAAGTGGGGAGATTTTGAAAACAAACCCTTATAAATAAATAAA
>CAYQJD010000062.1:0-3001 GCA_964417835.1 uncultured Muribaculaceae bacterium | reverse complement strand
CAACAATAATAGCTGTCATTCTTTGTTCTTCTTGTTGAGGAATACATATTTGAAACTTACCAAAATATATACTCTCATAAACACTATTAAGTCCTCCGTGATTTATAAAAAGTTCAATATTAGGCAATAGTGATAATTGGTCTGTTGAGTTTACAAACTCAATATTTTTTAAATTTTTAATTTGCAAATTTCCTATACTCATAATAGATTTTTTATTTTTTAATAATGAACTATTAACTATCTTATTCAATAACTCATTATTTTCTGTAAAAATAGAACCTAATGAAATATAATTATCATATTTCTCATACTTTGTTTTATTTGTAATTCTATCTTTAATTGTAGTCCCTACAAATATAAACTCTTTAGGAAAGGTTTTGTAAAAAGGTTGCAATTCTTTTGGAGTAAATACTAATGTTATATCTCCTTTATTTACAAATAAATCCATAGCATTTAATTTTATAATTTTATTTTCTTTTCTAAACTTTTTTTCTTCTTTATATAATTTTATAATTGGCTTTATATTTTTACTCATTAACTTTAATGTTGAAAAGAACATATTTGAAAAAACAAATGTAAAAGAATTATAAGCCATAGTAGTACAGAAACAAACTGATTTAATTTTTAATTTTTTAGAAATATTTTTTGCAAAGGAACACATTGAGTCATATATAATTAAATCAGGTTTATTCTTTCTTATTTCATTTAAGTATTCTAAATAGCATTCTCTATTCAATGAAATTAGTCCTTGATAAAGATTATAGAAATTTGCTGTTAAATCGCTTAAACTATATTTATCAAAATCTACTTTGTATTCAATAAAATTAGCACCTGTTTGTTCTACAAATTGCTTATACTTTTTACTACAATACCAATCTACTTGATAATTATTCCTTACCAATTTTGAAATTACAGGATATACAGAATTTATATGTCCGAAAGCAGGAGTTGAGAAAAACACAATTTTTTTCATACTCATTCAACTCCTTCCATATCTTCTATAATATTCTTTAATGTATCTTTTGGTATTTGATTTTTATAACTACAAATTGCTATATTAGTTTTATTTTTATATTCTGTAATTACTATTGAAAAAGGTGTTAACGGCTGATGATTAGGTAGTGAAATAATATTTTCAATGTTAAATTTGTAAGAATTATTGAAACATAATCTTCCTAAATGAGATATTATCGCACCAACAAAGTATTTATTGTTATTTTTTAAATAATTAAAAAATTTCTTTATCACAAATCTTCTTATTTTTTCTGGATAAATATGATAGTTATATCCTTTTGCACTATACATATTTAATTCTTTTTTATTTTTCAATGATAAAAGTAATTCTCCACCAATTTTATTTATATCATCATCTTTATTGACATCTATATATATTGGCAAAATTAGATTTCCTATTCTTTTAGTAGTTCTATCATAATTTCTTAAATCAACAGGTATCATAAACTTAACAGTATCATTCTTAAAGTATTTTTGTAATATTTTTGATATTTTAGCAACAATATTTGGAATATAATTATCTATTGTTAGGACATTCCATTGTAATTTATAATTGTTAATTTTGTTTATATCATTTAAAGAATATTTAGGCTTTAATTTTATTTTTTTATTATAATAATTTTGTTTTATTATAAATTCTTTATCTGTTATATCATTTTTTAATAAGTGTTCTTCCATCTCACATATTTTATTTACAAAATTTTCAATAATTAGAATTGCACCCTTACCATCAATAACTCCGTGAAAAAACTTAAAAACTAAATATCTTCTTTTTTCATCTTTTATATTTAATAAATAAAGTTCTATACTATGTTTTTTAAAATCAGTTGTTTCATTAAAAAAATTTTCGTTTAACATATATGCTTTAGAATCAAAAGTTAATTCTTTCACATATATTCTATCCTTACTAACAAACCAATTATTTTTGTGTTTAAATACATTACTACCCGGATTATTTATTACTATCTCATTTATTGTATCTTCTATTTCTTCAGTTGATATATTGCCTGTAAATTCTACTAGAAATTGAATTGTATAAGAATTAACTAATTCTTGTACATCACAAAACATCAATTCTCCATCAGATATACCTCTTACCTTTTCCATTATTACTACCACCTTTTTATTTTCAAAGTTGATGTTTTAGGAAACTCTTGTTCATCTATTACATAATTACTAATATGTTTATAAATAGGAAGATTATTATTTATATCATCAATCATTGTTTTAATGGACTCTTCTATATTTTTTTCTTTTTATACTCATCTTCCAAAACAATATGAGCCACTAAATATGATTCTTTTTTAACTTCTTTTGCTTTAACCAAAACTTCTTTAACTAAATCATATTCTAATATTCTTTCTTCAATTTCTTCTGGATATATATTTTCTCCATTATTCGCTATTATTACATTTTTGATTCTACCTACTATATAAAGATATCCGTCTTTATCAAGATAACCTAAATCTCCTGTATAAAACCAACCTTTTTTAAAGACTTCTTCATTTTGAGATTTATTGTTGTATCCTATCATTACTTGAGGGCCTTTTGCAATTATCTCACCTATTCCATCTTTATCTTTATTTACTATTTTAATCTGTGTTTCTTTTAAAGGCTTTCCTACACTATTATTTCTTTTAGATTTTATTCCCATTACAGTTAATATCGGTGATGTTTCTGTTAAACCATAGCCTTGATAAATATTAAATCCTAATCCCATCAAGAACTTAAATACATCATCTTCAAGCCTTGCAGCACCACAAGGAATTATGCGTAAATTACCTCCTAATTCATTATGAATTGACTTAAATACTTTCTTTTTAATATTTATCTTAAACTTCAATAAAAAATCCGTTAACTTTATCATATTGCTTACTAATTTTTCTTTCTTTTGATTTTTTATTTCCATTTTTATTCCCAATGTAATAAATTCTAATACTCTTGGAACACAATTTATTACTGTCGGCTTATATTTTTTTAAATCTTT
>CAYQJD010000061.1:0-3027 GCA_964417835.1 uncultured Muribaculaceae bacterium | reverse complement strand
TTATTGAAAGAGTTGTTGTATCTAAAATAGATGGTGATAGGAGAAAGATTAAATTGGATATTTATGCCAATGTAATTGGTAAAAAATTAACTGTCTATGATAAGACAGTTTTAGACAACTCCGATTCATCACTATGTAGTCATAAGGAAAATTATGACAAGTTATGTAGCTTTAAATAATTCTAAAATAGATGACATTGTAACAGTTGGAGAAAATGTTTTAAAGTCTTTTGGGAGTGGAATTTATATAGAAATTGGAGAAAAAATGAGCCTTGAGAATTTACTTTATGGGCTTATGCTTAGAAGTGGTAATGATGCTGCAATAGTAATTGCAGATTATGTTGGAGGCTCAATGGAAGGTTTCGCTCTTATGATGAATGAAGTCGCTCAAAATATTGGAATGAAAAAAACAACTTTTATTAATTCGAGCGGTTTAGAAAATGATTCAGGTGAAGGGAATTTAAGTACCAGCTATGATATGGCACTTTTAATGAGTGAAGCAATGAAGAATGAAAAATTTAGAGAAATAGTTGGGACTAAAGAAAAAATAGTTAAAACTAATTACAAAACCTATGTTTGGTATAATAAAAACAAATTATTGAAAAATTATGAGTATTGCACTGGTGGGAAAACAGGTTTTACAGAAAAAGCACGTAGAACTTTAGTTACTACAGCTTCTAAAGATGGAATGAATTTAGTAGTTGTTACATTAAATGATCCTAATGATTTTCAAAATCATCAAAGTTTATATGAAGAATATTTTAAAAAATATAAAAGCTATAAAGTATTAGATAAAAATAAAGAAAATTTAGAAAATGAAAAATACTATATAAAAGAAGATAAATATCTAACATTAACTAATAATGAGTATAAATCATTAAAAAAAGATATATTTTTATATAAAAAAAATGTGAGCAATATAGTTGGGTATATTACTGTTTCTTTAAATAATGAAACCTTATTAAAAGAAAATATATATGAATATGAAGAAAATAATAAAGAACAAAAAAAAGAAACTTTATTAGATAAGATAAAAAAATTAATAAAAAATGGGGTTAGATAAATGATCAATATTTTATGGGGCGTTTTTATTATTGTTGGAGTAGGTTTTGGTATAATAAATGGCAAAATTGATTTAATTAATACTGAAATTATTAGTAGTAGCAAATCAGCTTTAAATCTAATGTTAGAAATGTTACCTTTAATTGCAGTTTGGACAGGTCTTATGAAAATAGCTGAAGATAGTGGGCTTTTAAATCTAATTGCAAAAAAGTTGGGCTTTTTTCTTAGAAAACTTTTTCCCACAATTCCAAAAGATAATGAGGCTTTAGGCTTAATTGCTAGTAATATTGCTATTAATATGGCTGGACTCGGAAGTGTTGCTACTCCTTTTGGTTTAAAAGCAATGAAAGAATTACAAAAACTAAATGATAAAAAGGATACAGCAACACCAGCTATGATTACTTTTTTGGTTTTAAATACAAGTGGTGTAACCATTATACCTACAACAATAATATCATTAAGAATGCTCCATGGAAGTCAAAATCCAACTGAAATAATCGCTACATGCGTTATATCTACTATATTTGCAAGTGTAGCAGGACTTTTATTAGATTATTTTATTAGGAGGAAAAATGGGAATACTTAGTATAATAATTTTACCATTAATAGTTTTATTTATTATTATGTATGGATTTTTAAAAAAAATTGATATTTATGATGCTTTTATAAAAGGTGTTAAAGAAGGTTTAAAAACAAGTTTAGATATATTTCCATGTTTAATAGCTATGATATTTGCAGTAAATATTTTAAGTGTTAGTGGAATTATTGAAACAGCTTTTGAATTTTTAAAACCTTTTTTAAATAGATTTGCTTTGTCTACAGATATTGTTTCTATGGCTTTTTTTAGGCCGATTTCAGGTACAGCAAGTTTAGCTATACTAAATAATATATTTACTAAATTTACTCCAGATTCTTTTATGGGAAGACTTGCTAGTACATTACAAGGTGCTACTGATACAACATTTTATGTATTAACATTATATTTTGGAAGTATTGGTGTTAAAAAAAGCAGGTATGCTTTGAAGGTAGGATTATTTGCTGATTTAATAGGAATTATTATGAGTTTTGTTGTAGTTTATTTGTTTTTTGGATATTAGTAAATTAAAATATAATTTTTTTTAATCCATTTACTAGTTACTATTATACATGTTAAAATATTAACTAGAAAGGGAATTATTATGGAACGTTTACAAAAGATAATAGCACAAAGTGGATATACTTCAAGAAGAAAAGCAGAAGAATTAATTAAAAATGGTAAAGTTTTTGTTAATGGAGAAAAAATTATTGAATTAGGAACAAAAGTTAATTATAATGATATCATTTCTATAAATGGACAAATTTTAAATTTAGAACAAAATAATAAAGTATACTATTTATTAAATAAACCTAGAGGTATTATAAGTTCAAGTAGGGATGAAAAAAATAGAAAAACTGTTGTAGATTTAATTGATACTGATAAAAGAATATATCCTGTAGGTAGATTAGATTATGATACTACTGGATTAATAATTTTAACAAATGATGGAAATCTAGCCAATATATTAATGCATCCAAGTATGGGAGTAGAAAAAAAATATGTTGCCAAACTTAATAAATATTTTGAAATTGTTGATTATAAAAAGTTATGTGATGGGATAATGATAGATAATATAAAGTGTATTCCAACTAAGGTAAAGATTAAAAAAAATGATAGAGAAAAAGACTTCAGTATAATTGAAATAACTATTTGTGAAGGTAGAAATCATATAATAAAAAAAGTATTTATGAATTTAGGGTATTTAGTCGATAAACTAAGTAGAGTAGAATACGCATTTTTAACATTAAATGGCTTAAAAAGTGGAGAATATAGAAAGTTATCAATAAAAGAAGTGAAAAAGTTATATGAATATAAAAAATAATGAAATAGAAATAATTAGATTAGATGATATGGGAAGAGGTATTGGGTATATAAATAATAAAATAATAT
>CAYQJD010000060.1:0-3030 GCA_964417835.1 uncultured Muribaculaceae bacterium | reverse complement strand
TTTGCACCGCTAATTGTTACTTCTCCTTTTAAAGGAGTTCCTCCTGTTATTACTAGTTTTTCCAATTATATACCCCCAAAAATTATATATCTAGTTCTTAATTTTACACATAAAGTACTATACCATAAACTTTTTATTTTTACAACTATTTTTTTAAATATTTTAATTTTTCAGATATTATATAATTACAATTCACTGCTTTAAAAATCATCGCCCATCTTGCTGTAAATTATGTTTTTGGGACTTAAAATGAACTGCTCCAAAAACATAATTTACACGTGAGCTACTCTAATGTTTGAAGTTTCAGCTGTGAATTGTAACATTATATATGAGAAACCATTATTTAGTAACATTTTTGGCAGTGATTAGTCCACTTTTTGTAAAAAGTTCAATCAATCTGAATTTTAAATTAATCTCTGTACTGCTTTTATCAGAAATAAGTTGATATTCTTCACTAGTTAGGTTATTTTGTAAATCCTCTTTAGAATTATCAGGAACTATTCCAGAAGTAGTATCAATAAAACAAAGGGATGGATATAGTACACACCACCAATTTTGACCTTTAGAATCACCTAATTTTACTTTAAGTGCATCATAATATCCTGATGGGAATGATATATCTGCATAAGTTTTTGTTGGGAATTCAAAATTTCCAATTTCAACACTTGCAAAGTACGAAAATCCATTTTCTTGAATTATATTATTAGCAATTTGAGTGAAATCATTAATATGATTAGAAACGATATCAACAGTTTCTTCTTTAGAAGAAGAATTACCACATAGTGAATTCATATAATCAATTAATTCATCTCTTATAATATATTTTAGGTTTTGATCTTCTTCTGAGTCGCTATTGGCAATAATGTGTAACCTAAAGACATTGCTAGATAAATCAGAAGAAATTGTTGATACATAAAAATATGCATTTATAAAAATATACAAACACAGTAGTGTAGATAATAAAATTAAACTTTTAAAATTTAAAATATTTTTCAATTTTTAATCTCATTCCTTTCCTATTTATAAAAACACTGAAAAATTTTATCTATTTTTCAAATTAATTACATAAGTAAGTTAGTTAATGTAATTATTTACAAATTTAATAAAAATATACATTTTAAATTAGAAAATGAGATGTGATATAAATTGACTAGGTGTTGAACAATAATCCTGTCAAGTTACAATTCACTGCTTTAAAACTTTCGCCCATCTTGCTATAAATGATGTTTTTGGGACTTAAAATGAACCGCTCCAAAAATATAATTTATACGTTGGATACTCTAATTTTTGAGGTTTTAGCTGTAAATATTAACTTGTCGAAAAAAGTCAATGAAATATTTTTGAAATATTATTGACATATTTTTGAAATAATGGTAAAATTTTCCAAAACGAAAGGATGATGAAATATGATTACCAAAGAATGTAGAACAAAAAAATACTGTTGCTTTTATGCTAGTGATTTTCATTTAGAAATGATATTACTACCATATATTAAAAATAATATAAATAAATCAAAATTTGTTATATTAACCGAAAACAATTTAGAAGAAAGTGTTAAATTATTATTAAATAGAATAAATTTAAATTTAGAACAAAAGAAGAGAATAATGGATTTAGATTGGAGTAACAATAAAATTAAAGATATATCTTATAATAATTGTGAACACATTACTATCATAATAAATGGTGGACCTGAGTATAAAAATAGTATACATAAAGAATTAGAAAATTTGAAATTTATAAATATTAGTTATGTAGATTGCTATAATATTGAAGAAAACGATTCAAACATGTTAGATATAAGGAATAAATACGATGGTATGCTAAATGTTAGTAATAATTAGAAATATTATAAAATTAATCTTTTAGATACTTTACAGCGAGATGGGTGAGATGTTTTAAAGTTGTGAATTGTAACTAAATAGTAGCAGATATAAAATAAAAAATAAAAAAAGTATTGCTAAAAAAAATAAAAAGGTGTATAAATATTAAAATGAGAAATTTTATCTATTTCAATTATTCACTAATTGAATTATTTTAAAGAAGGGAGAAATATATGGAATATGATATTGAAGAGATAAAACATAAATTAAAGAAATATGGTCAGGAACATCTTTTGAATTTTTACGATACTTTAGAGGGAAGAAAAAAAGAATTATTTTTAGAACAGATGCAAAAGATTGATTTTGAGCTTATAAATAGTTTATATAATAAAACAAAAGGAAAGGATAAAAATGAAGAAGAAAAAGTTGAACCTATAGATTTTATAGACAAATATAAATTAAATAGTTATTATAAATATTATGAAGACATAGGAAAGAAGGCAATAAAAGAAGGTAAACTTGCTACAGTAACAATGGCTGGAGGGCAGGGAACTAGACTTGGACATAATGGACCTAAAGGAACCTTTGATATTGGTCTAGATTCACATAAATCTTTATTTGAACTTTTGTGTGACTATTTAAAAAATGAATCAAAAAAATATAATGTTCAAATTCCTTGGTTTATTATGACAAGTAGAGAAAATAATGATGATACAATCGAATTTTTTAAGAAAAATAAATTTTTTGGATATGAAAAAAATATTCACTTTTTTATACAAGGCGAACTTCCAATGGTAGATACAGAAGGAAAAATTATAATTGGAGAAAATGGATTAATAAAAGAAGCTGCAGACGGCCATGGCGGAGTATATGAATCTCTATTAAAAAGTGGTATGATAGACAAAATGAAATCATTAGGCATAGAATGGGTATTCATTGGAGGAGTAGACAACTGTTTAGTAAAAATGGTAGACCCAGTACTTATGGGAATCGCAATTGACAAAAAAGTTACTGCAGCAGGTAAATCTGTAGTAAAAGCAAATCCTCACGAAAAAGTTGGAGCATTTTGCAAGAAAAATGGTAAACCAAGTGTTGTAGAATATTCAGAAATAACAGATGAAATGGCAGAAGCAACAGATGAAAATGGAGAGTTATTATATGGAGAATCACATATATTGTGTAATTTATTTAATATATCTGCAATAGA
>CAYQJD010000059.1:0-3082 GCA_964417835.1 uncultured Muribaculaceae bacterium | reverse complement strand
TTATGTTAAAAGGGCATACTCCATATTTTAAAGTGTAGTAACTGTCAAACTTCGGAGGTTCATTTTTTATTTGTTTATTAACTTTCATTAAATTCATTATATTTTTTAAATTATCTTTGTTTTTTTTAAAATTTTTATAAGTTTGATTTATTGTTTTTAATAGTGGCTTTGATTCTTGATATAGTGGTAAAGCTTTATTAGCAATATTCAAAGTACTACTTATACCATTTAATATTTTACTTAAACTTGTAGGAGCATTATTCATTAAAATCACCTATTCAATTATATGAAAAAGCAAAAAATAATTTCCTATAACATATAATATATGATATAATATTTATATTAGAATAGGAGGAAATAATATGAATAATAAGTTTTTATCTATATTACTTTCTCCTTTTAAATATTTTTGTTTAGGATGTTATTATTCTTTATATGGAATTTTATATCCCTTTATTTTAATATATAATTTTATAACTTCTTCAATATTTAAAATATTTTCTAATAATAGAAGAAAAAAAGCTAAAGAAGATGTTTTAAAAAAAGTTAATATGAACACAACTGAAAAAGCGCATGAAAAAAAATCTGAAGTAGTAAAAGTTAAAGAAGATATTAAGAAAAAACCTTTAACAAAAAGGCAAAAAAAAATAGATGAAAAAAAATTAAAAGAAAGAAATTTACTAATTAGTGAAATAAATAGCCAAGATGTACAAAGATCTATAAAGCCTACAACGTATAAATATACCGCAAAAAATTCTGAAGGAAAAGATGTAATAGGATATTTAAATGCTTATACAAAAGGAGAAGTGTTTAATTTTTTAGAAGCAGAAGGTTATATTGTATATAGATTAGAAACAAATAAATTAATAGAGCTTTTATATGGACAAAAAGAATTTTCTAAGAGAAAGTTAAAAACTAAAGATTTAATTTTTTGGATAACACAATTATCTACTTATTTAAAAAGTGGCATTCCTTTAACAGATGCAATGCGAATATTGAGTATGCAAATGGGAAAAAAAGATTCATATAAAAAAAGACTTTTTGAAGCAGTAGTGTATCAGCTAATAATGGGAGAAAGTTTTAGTGATGCTTTAGCAAAACAGGGGAATGCATTTCCATCATTGCTTATTAATATGATAAAAGCTGCAGAAGCAACTGGAGAATTAGAAGCTACATTAGATGATATGTCAAATTATTATAATGAAATTGAAACTACAAGAAAACAGATGATAAGTGCGTTAACATATCCTTCAATAGTAATGGTATTTTCTATTGCAGTCGTAACTTTTATATTAATCTATATAGTGCCACAGTTTCAAAGTATATATGAATCTGCTGGTGTTGAACTTAATGGAATGACATTATTTGTATTAGCTGCGAGTGAATTTTTGAAACAAAATTTAATGATTATTTTACTTATTATAATCCTTATTATTTTAATGCTTGTTTATTTTTATAAAAAAATTAAAGTGATAAGATACTATTTTCAAAAAATTGCAATGCATCTTCCAGTAATTGGTAAGGTAATTATATATAATGAAATGACTATATTTACAAAGACTTTTTCATCTTTATTAAAAAACAATGTTTTTATTACTGAAAGTATTGAAATATTATCTAAAATAACTAATAATGAAATATATAAAGAAATTATGGTAAATACTATAAATAATATTGCAATTGGAGAAAAGATAAGTGAATCATTTAAAGATAATTGGGCTATTCCAGAAGTAGCTTATTATATGATAGTTACTGGTGAATCTACAGGTGAATTGGCAGAGATGATGCAAAGAGTTAGTTTATATTACCAAGAAGAGCATAAAAATATTATTAATTCTTTGAAAGCTTTGATAGAACCTATTATGATAATATTTTTAGCAGTTATTGTTGGAGGTATTATAATATCAGTTATTGTTCCGATGTTTAGTTTATATGGTCAAATAAGTTAGGTGGTTTTTTATGTTATATTTAATGTTTGTTATAGGCGTTATTTTTGGTTCATTTTATAACGTTGTAGGTATGAGACTTCCTAAAGGAGAATCTATTGTAAAGCCTAGAAGTCATTGTGTTAACTGTGGTCATATTTTAAAGTGGTATGAAAATATTCCATTAATAAGTTATATTATGTTAGGAGGAAGTTGTAAAAAATGTAAAGAACCCATTTCATCTACATATTTTTTAATGGAGTTATTATCTGGTGCTTTATTTTCTTTATGTTATAAGGTTTTTGGAATAAATACAAATTTATTTTTATCTTTAATAATTTCAAGTTTAGTTATAATAATATTTGTAAGTGATTCAAAATTTATGATAATTAATGATAGTCCATTAATTGTTTCATTAATTTTAATATTTATTATAAAATTGATAGATATAGGAATTATAGAAGCATTATTGTCTTTAGTTAATGGATTAGTTATATTTTTGGTAGCATATTTATTAAAAGTTTTTGGTACTGTTGTATTTAAACAAGAAGCCTTGGGTGGTGGAGATATAAAATTATCTTTTATAGCAGGAATGTTATTAGGAATTAAACTAGGTATAGTATATATAATATTAGCTTCTTTTTTAGCGTTTCCATATGCACTTTATGTGAGTTTAAAAAACAAAGACCATATGTTACCATTTGGACCTTTTTTAGTAGGGAGTTTACTTATAGTATTTTTAAATAGTGAAATTCTAAATACTTTGATTAATATTTTATTTAATATTTAATAAGGACTTAAATAAGTTCTTTTTTCATATCTTTAATTAGGTGAATCTTATGAAAAAATGGATTTTATTTTTTATTTTATTTATACCATTAAATGTAAATGCTAGAAGTGTAACAGTAATGGATATGGATACTAAAAGAGTATTATATTCTGAAAATCAAAATGATGTAAGATTAATAGCATCTATTTCTAAAATTATGACTACATAGTAATTAACCAAGATTATGTAAGAAATACAACGAATATATACAAAAGTAAGTATATTGTTTCTTATAATGTTAGTTTAAACATAGTTACACCTTTTAATCAATTGCAGACAATATAGTCTGTTTTAGTTTTATTAGGCAATGATATATTATCTATTTCTA
>CAYQJD010000058.1:0-3093 GCA_964417835.1 uncultured Muribaculaceae bacterium | reverse complement strand
ATTTTTCAGACGAATTAATACAAAACCATTAAACAGTAACATGTGTGAGAAAAATGGCGAGAAAATTCTTGCTATTTTTTTTACATTGTGAGATAATAGGAATAATAAAACTTACTTAATATCAAAAGAAAGAGAGAAGAATTTTATGGATAGGTTATTTGATATAATATATAATTTAAATCAACAAAAAACAATAGATTTAATAATAGCTATATTGGTAATGGCAGTGTTAGACATATTTAGCCCATTTTTTTCCTATTTAATTATTAAAATGTTTAACTTTAAAAAGAATGCAAAACAAATAAAAAATAATACATTCTATGCACCAATTAAAGGATTTTTAAAAATAACAGGTGTTTACATAGCTATTTTATTAGTAAAATCAACCTTTGAGCTTTCAGATAAAGTTATAGATATGATTACTAGAATTTATAAAATAATAGTTATAATATTTGTAGCAAATAGCTTGGCGAATAGTATAACGAGAAAGTCAAGATTTATAAAGAAAATAAAAGAAAAAAGTGATAAAGATATTGATGACAGTGCAACGAGGATTTTGGTTAGAATAATAAAAGCTTTCATATATGTAGTTGCGGTATTTATCATTTTTGCAGAAATAGGATATGATTTAAGTGGATTAGTAACAGGACTTGGTCTAGGAAGTGTAGTACTTACACTTGCAGCACAAGATACAATTAAAAATTTACTTGGAGGAATTTTAATATTTATAGATAAACCATTTAAAGTAGGAGATACCATAAAAATATCAGACTACCAGGGAACAGTAGAGGACATGACTTTTAGAAGTACAAGAATAAGAACATTAGATGATTCAATTGTTCAAATTCCTAATGCACAAGCATCGACAGCTGTTATTGAAAACTTAAGTAAAATACAGAAGAGAAGATATAAATTGGATTTAGACTTAGTTTTAGATACCAAAATGGACAAAATGGATAAAATAAAAAATCAGTTTATGAATTTACTTACTCAAAATGAGAATGTTGTAAAAAATAGTGTAAACATCCATTTTACTGAAATTGGATTAAATGGATATAGATTAACTATTATATGTTATATTAATATATTAGATTATATAGAATTCTTAGATGTAAAAGAAGATATAAATAAATTAATGATTGAGATATTAAATAAAAATGAAATAGAATTAGCATATGATACAAAAACAATTGAGATTAAAAGATAATAAGACTATAAAATTACATAAACTATTCATAAGTTTTTCACAAAAGTAAGGTATAATAAAGTTATATTAAAATAGGAGGTTCATTATGGAAGACATGACTGTTTTAATTGCAGATGATGAAGCTAGAATGAGAAAATTAATAAAAGATTTTTTGAATAAAGAAAACTGCAAAACATTAGAAGCAGAAGATGGCGAAAAAGCAATAGAGATTTTTGAACAAAACAAAAATAAAATAGATTTAATTTTATTAGATGTAATGATGCCTAAAGTTGATGGTTGGACAGTTTTAAGAGAGGTACGAAAAGTTTCAAAAGTTCCAGTTATTATGCTAACAGCAAGAGGAGAAGAACAAGATGAACTGTTTGGATTTGAGCTTGGAGTAGATGAATATATATCAAAACCTTTTAGCCCAAAGATTTTAGTTGCAAGAATACAAGCTATATTAAAAAGAATTAATGGAGATAAAAAACAAGTTAGAGATTATAATGGAATTGTAATTGATGAATCAGGTAGAACAGTAACAGTAGATGGAAAACCTATTGAACTTAGTTTAAGAGAATATGAACTTTTAAAATATTTATTAGATAATGAAAAGGTTGCTTTATCACGTGATAAAATACTAAATAATGTTTGGAATTATGATTATTATGGAGATTCTAGAACCATAGATAGTCACATAAAAAAGATAAGACATAAATTAGGTAAAAAAGGTAAATATATAGAAACAATCAGAGGAATTGGATATAAATTTGAAATAAAATAATTTTGAAATGATATGCCAACAGGAACAGAAAGCTCCGTCCCTGTTGGCATATTTTGTTGGAGGAAGTATGAAAAAAATTAATTTATTTAAATCAATAAAAACAAAGCTATTTGCATCATTATGTATAATAGTAATCTCAATAATAATATCATTAATATTGTTAAATAATTTTGTTTTTAGAGAATTTTATGAACTAAATAAAAAAAATAAGTTAAAAAGTGTATATACCTTAATAAATCAATATTACTCAGAAGAAGCAATGCAAAAAGATTTAAATGAAGAGATTGATAAAATATCAATTAATAATAATTTTGATATTTTAATAAAAGACAGAGACAATACAACAATATATAATACATCAAATAAAGATTTTTATTCAATAATAGGAGAATTAACATCATTTCTTTTTAAAGAAAGCAGGGCAGAAAAAAATATTATTGAAAAAACAAACAATTATACAATTCTTAAATATAAAGATAGTTTAACAAGTATAAATTACATTATGCTTGTAGCTCAATTAGATAATTATTATAGTGTTTATATAAGAATGCCAGTTACATCAATAGAAGAAAGTATAAAAATTTCAAATGAGTTTTTATATATAATAGCAATTTTTGTTATTATTATTGGGGGAATTATTGTATTTATTATATCAAAAAGATTTACTGAGCCAATTGTAGAATTAAATGAAATAGCTAAAAAAATGTCAAATTTAGACTTTACTAGAAAATACAAAATGTCAAATGCAAATGATGAAATAGATATGTTAGGCGAAAGTATAAATAAATTATCAAACAAACTAGAGGGAACAATTAAGCAACTAAGAAATACAAATACTGAACTTGAAAAAGATATAGAAGAAAAGTCACGAATAGATGAAATGAGAAAAAGTTTTATATCAGATGTATCACACGAGTTAAAGACACCAATAGCTTTAATACAAGGATATGGTGAAGGCTTAATTGAAAATGTAAATACAGACGAAGAATCTAAAAAGTTTTATGCAGAAGTAATTTTAGATGAAGCTACTAAAATGGATAAACTTGTCAAACAACTTTTAGAACTTATGAAACTAGAATATGGAAAAATGCAATTTAATAATAAAACATTCAATATAGTAGAA
>CAYQJD010000057.1:0-3275 GCA_964417835.1 uncultured Muribaculaceae bacterium | reverse complement strand
TATATATTTATTAGTTTATTATTTTGTTTCAAAAAAGAACTAAACAAATTACAATTTGATAAAGTGAAGAAATTATGCAAAAAGGGGATAAATTTGACGTGGAATAATAATAAAATGTGTAAAATTCAAATAAAAATTTGTGAACTAAGAAAATGCTTCGAAGGGCTATTTACAAAAAAAACATTTATGCTACAATGCTAACTGGAGGTAGAAAATATGGAACATATATTAAAATTACAACCTAAATATTTTGATTATATTAACAATGGTACAAAAAGAATAGAATTAAGGTTATATGACGAAAAGAGGCAAAAATTGTTATTGGAGATACTATAATTTTTCAAAAAGAACCTGAATTAGAAACGACTATGAAAGTTAAAGTCATAGGTTTATTAAGATACAATTCATTTGAAGAATTATTTGAAGATTTTGATATATAAATAATGGCTGATAAATCAATGACTAAGCAAGAATTACTAAATGTATTAGAAGAATTTTATACACCAGAAAAGCAAAAGCGATATGGTGTAGTAGGAATACGTATAGAAAAAATATAATCAAAACACACTCAGAAATTCAGTTGAATCTAAGAGTGTGTTTTGTCTTGTCTTGACAGATGAAAATTATTCGGGAAGTTCTCCGTTGTACACTAACTCACGAGAAGAGTTGTTATAGTAGCCTTCATTCATGGTTTGGGTTAATTCCCAATTGTACTTCTTGATGATAGGCTCAAACATTGGGATTTTGTAGCCTGCAATTGTTATAAGAGGCTTAGTAGTACCAAGGTATTTGAATGCATACTCCAACATCTTGGGTGCGATATGTTTCCCGCGGTAGCCTTCGACTACGAGAAAGGAGAATGCACCATGGCCAGAATGGCACGGACAAATTACTGGAATCCCAGTGTAAACTACATTGGGAAAAACTCCGCTCAGAACTTTATGAAGTCTGCAAAGGCTAAGTTGGTTGGAGCTGGGGTCAAGGTAGTTGCTGCTGACTGCTCTTGTAATTGCTCAAGTGGTTGCTCAGCATGCAGTAGTTTTTAATTCTTCAGTTATATTTTCTTGCTCTGCAAATTGTTTCATTACTAAATTAAATCTTTCATTTGCTGTTTTATCTATTTCAAGTAAATGACTTCTTAATTTATTTTCAATCCATAAACAAGTATATTCTGCTTTCTTATGCTCTAGTAAATATTTCAATTTTAACTTTCCATATTTACCAAGTTCACTTTTATTTACACTAGATTAAATGGTAGTCTATGTATTTTTAAATTTCATAAACTACTTTAACTACTATAAATTTTCTACACTAGATTCCTTTTCTTATATATTCGATACCAGTTTTCTCATCAATAAATCTTTCTTTTAATTCTTCATTTTCCATATCTAAATTCTCCTTTTTCTAATTTTCATATATTTCTTATAATTTATTTGCATATAAATAATCTAAATTATCATAAGTTCTCTGCTCATAATTTGGAAATTTATTCTTATTTTTAACATCGATTAAATTAGAATTTCCTAAATTATTGTATAAACAAATCGTCAAATAATTTTTAGCGTTTTGTATATTAGGTATATTTTTTAATATATTTAATAATTGTATTAAATTCTCTTTTACTATCAGTTGTAATTTATCTAAAATTTTATAATGATTTACAATAACACTACCAACTTTTAACTTATCTTTATAATATAAATCATCTATTACATCTTCTAAAATTACTTTTTCTTCTATTGGAAAAGTATTTAATTGACATTTTTCTTTTATTACATTTAAAGTTAGCACATCATCACTATTAAGATTGATAGAATTAGTATTGATAATATTAGTTTTGATATTATTAGGATTTATTCCCTGTAAAAATTCCTGTTCTTGAATTGAAGTTTTTACATGTGCAGAACTGTAATTTTTACAGTTCAAGGACTGTATATTTTCCTGCTCTGCAATTTTTTCATGTTGTATTTTGCCGACATATATCAAATTGGGCTTTCCTAATTAAATTATCATCAATGATTTTAAACTGTTGATTTCGAATATATTGAACATTTCCACTACTTCCTACAGCCTTTTCTAGATTTTGCAAGTAGTTTTCTAATTTTTCTCCGATAGTATCTTTTAAGCCAAGATATGTAGCTCTATTTATTTTAGGAACCCAATATAAATTATTATTATTATTATTCCTATATGTAATTGCTATCCACATTATTTCAAAACATAGTAATGCTGGGTTTAATTTCTCGTTATTATACAATATTTCATGAATGAGCATAGCTCTATTTATTAATTTTTCTTGTGTCCTAATGTCAATTCCATTAAATATATTAGAAAAAAGTTCATTAAAAAATTTTTGATTAGATTTATCTATAGCTAAAAAATAAGAAAAATACTTTTTATATTTATCTTGAAAGTTACTATTTAATTCTCCTTTATCTAATATTACTGTAAAATCTATAAATTTCTTTAAATATTTATCTACATTTACATCTTGACCATAGATTTGCTGAATTGAATGTTTAAGTTGTATACTATCAACAGATATTATTACCGTTATATTATCTATTCCGTCGAATAAATGATGTATCCTCTCTAAAACTTTAATTGAATAACTAGGTAAGCATCTATCCAATTCATCTACAATAAATATTATGGATTTATATTGTGCTAATTCTGCAAGTTTTTTCTTGTTTCTGTCAGTGTCTTTTTAAATGAAAACATTTTATCAAAGTCATATTTTTCATTTTTCCAACAATTGTAATTAAATATAAAAAACTTATCATCATTTGTTTCTTCTGTTTGTATTAAACTAATTTTATTTTCGAACATATCTAATACATATGTTTTTCCTATTCCCCATTGTCAATCAATTGCAAAACAACAACCGTTCTTTTTTTTGGGATATGCAATTTACTATTTCTATTAATTCATCAACATGCTTTTTTCTATTCAATATATCTTGTTTTTGGCTCATACTTTACTCCATATTTAATAATTTTTATATCCAAATTTCTCCATTCTCTCTTCTTCTCTAGTAGATAATTCTTGCAACCATTTAGCTAAACCTTTATTATCATTATTTCTTAAAAATTCAAAATACTTTACTCTATCCTCTTTTGCTATAACAACAGGTGGAAAATCATTTTTTAGTAATTCATAATTTAAAAGTAATCTACCTGTTCTACCATTTCCATCTTCAAAAGGATGAATTTTTTCAAAGTCAATATGATATTTAGCAATTTTAGCAAATATATCTTGTTCATCGTGATTATAAT
>CAYQJD010000056.1:0-3563 GCA_964417835.1 uncultured Muribaculaceae bacterium | reverse complement strand
GAAGCATATATTCTCCACCAATAGCCTCATATCCTCTTACTGCAGTTGCATATTTAATTGCTATTGGTGTTAAAATTATTGTTGCTATAATTACAATTAATTCCATAATTCTTACTAAAAATTTTTTCTTATTAACTATTTTTATCATTTTTAAAAACCTCTTTCTTTATAATTTCAGCTGATATATTATGTAATAACTCAGTTTTATCTTTATCAGATAATCCTAATTCATAAAGCAAAACTGCTCTTTTGTCTGCAAGTAATTTTGACCCTACACCCTTAATTAAAGGAAATCCTTTTGCATGAAATTTTTCTAAAGCAGTATTTATTCCGCATCTTCGCCATTTTGCATAATCTTTGTAACTAATAGTATCAGGCAAATCTTCATATTTTAAATTTTCCATATTTTTCTCCTTTCTTGAATTTTGTGTGTAGTTCGGCATTTTTAAATTTTTTCATAATCGTTTTTCCTTTCTTTATGAATTTAATTCATATTTTTCTGTAAAAAAATATTTTGAAATTTCTTTAATATCTATTCGTAATAAATTACAAATTCCAATTATTTCAGCTTGATTAAAATAAGATTTACAGTTTATTTTATTAGAGAAACTACCATTACTCATTTCTACTCCGCTGTTTTGTAGTTCTTTAACAAAATTTGTTTCACTTCCAAAATATGTTCTAATTTTTCCTCTTAATAAAGAATAATCCATATCTGACATTAAATCACCCTCCTTCTTTTATGAATTTAATTCATTTTTCGTAATTATAATATCTCATCAAAAAAAAATTGTCAATATATTTTATGAATTTTTTTCATTTTTTTTTATTTTTCTTCAAAAGTATTGATTTTATTTCATTTTTTTGATATGATATTTTATGTTAAAGGAGGTTTATTATGGGTAATGAAAGAACTGATAACTTTGCTAATCGTTTAGCAATTGCTATGCAATTAAATGATATAAATCAAATAGAATTATCAGAAAAAACAAAAGCTTTCTCTAAAACAATTTCACAATCACTTATAAATAAATATTTAAAAGGAAAAGCTCTTGCTAGACAAGATAATATATATATTTTGTGTAAAATTTTAAATGTGGATGAAGCTTGGTTAATGGGCTTTGATGTTCCTATGGAACGAACCCCAGATGAATTGAGAACAACTAGTGATATTTTTCAATATACCGCAACTGATTCAGCAATGTCGCCTCTTCTTGATATTGGAGATATAGCTTTTATTCAAAAATCTCTTACTTATGAAAATGGTCAAACAATTTTATTTAGATTAGATAATAAAGAATATATTAGAAAAATAATTGATAATGGTAATAGCATTGAATTTCAGGCAATGAATGTTTATTATCCTGTTATAAAATTTGAAAAAGATGATTTAAAAAATAAAAAATTTCAATTTGTTGGAAGAGTTATAAAAGTAGAAAATAAAAGTGCTTTTAAATAATTATTAATGTTTTTCTTATAGGAGGATTAGTTTATGTCAAAAAAATGTGATGTATGTGGATTAAAATTAGGATTAATAAATAATTTTAAAATAAAAGATGGTAATATTTGTTCTTCTTGTATACATCTTAGTTCTTCTTATGCAACAGAATCTATTACTGATATGAAAAAATATTTTAATATAAATAAAGATAGGTTATCTTTATTTTGTGAAACACAAATTTTAAAAAATTTTTCAAGCACAATAGTTCATATAGATGATAATCATCATTTATTTTATTGTGGCAATCCTAATGATGCTATTGTTTACTCATTTGATGAAATAATAGATTGTGGATATGATATTACTGAAAGTGAAACAACTAGTAAAAAAGGTGGTGTTACAAGAGCAATTGTTGGTGCTGCAGTTGCTGGTTCTGTTGGAGCAATTATTGGTGCATCTACTGCAAAAGAAAAAACATCAACCAATACTAAAGAAACATTTTATTTTAATGTAAAAACATATTCTGGTATTAAAAAAGTCACTATTCTATTTCCACCAAAAGGATTTAAAGAATTTATAGAAAAATGTATATCAGAATATTCTAATCAAAATAATATTTCTATCAATGAATTATCTATTTCTGATAAAATAAAATCTATATTAGATTTAAAAGAACAAGGTATACTTAATGAAGAAGAATATGAAAATAAGAAAAAGGAATTATTAAGTAAATTATAAAAAAAGGATAATGTGTCTGTTTTTTGCCGAACTACACACATTATCCAAGAACGCAATCACTTCGAAAAATGATTACTTCATTATTATATAGAAAAGTACCTCATTTTTCAAGTGTTTTAAAAAAAATATTTTTAATAAATGGAGGTATTTTTATGTCAAAAAGAGCTAATGGAGAAGGTAGCTTTTATTATAGAGAAAATAAAAAATTATACGAATTAAAATTCTGTATAGGTAGAAATGAAAAAGGAAAACTAATAAGAAAGTCAGTTTATGGAAAAACCAAAAAAGAATGTAGAGAAAAAAGAGATGATATTTTAGTTAAAATAAAAACTAATACATATCATGAAAAATCCTCGATAACATTAGTTGATATTACAACTGATTATATTGAAAAACAATTCTCATCAAACAGAATTTCAGAAACTTCATATAATAGAAAAATGAATACTAATAGAATTATTAAAACACTATCCTTTGCATATACCCCTATTCAGCAAGTGGAATTAGGCAATATAAATGCTGGATTACAAGAAATAACAAATTATTCAGATTCCGTTATAAAAAAAGTAGATGGTCTTATTGCAACAGGTTTTGATATAGCAGTTTTAAATAATATAATAACATCGAATCCTTTTAGAATAAATGGAGCTGTTATAAGACCAAAATCAATAAAACAAACTAAATCAGTTGAGGCTTTAACATTAGAAGAAGAACAAGCATTCTTACAACAATTAAAAACATATTATGAGCCATATAGAACAATATTTTATATAGCGGACATGACAGGTATGCGTATAGGAGAAATTTTAGCCTTACATAAAGATAATATTTCTGATAATATGATAAAAGTTATTAATACAGTTACAAAAGACAAAAACGATAGAGTTATATTAGGAAAAACAACAAAAACATATTCAGGAATGCGTGAGGTTCCAATTATGAGCAATTTAAAAACCATATTAGATAATTATCAGTTTACTCATAAAAATGGATATATGTTTATTATGAATGAAAAATTCATATCTCCTAATACAATTAATTCACATTTTAAAAGAATCTGTAAAAATGCAAATATAAGAGTAATTACAACTGTTGATAGTCATCTTAAGAAAAATGGAGAACATAAAAGTTTAAAATCTTCAAAAGTAAATACACACATGCTTAGACATACATTCGCTAGTAGATGTATTGAACGTGGGATGAATGCAGTAACATTATCTCGTATTCTTGGTCATAAAGATATACAAACAACTTTAAATACTTATACTACAATATTTAATAGAGTAAAAAACGATGAAATAGAAAAACTTAATAAATTTTATGAAATTTAAAGTAAGCGATAGAAGAAAAGGCGTATTGAAACCTCCTAAAATGAGTAGTATCA
>CAYQJD010000055.1:0-3572 GCA_964417835.1 uncultured Muribaculaceae bacterium | reverse complement strand
TCATTTAGTTCTTCAGTAGTTAATTCATTTGGATCTTTACTATACATTTTAGTAAATGCGTTTTCTGAAACTCCTAATATGTTAGCAGTAACACCTAAATAGTCTTTTGAACCTCTTTTAGTATATTTTGCATAAACATCTACATTTCCACTCATATTTTGTTCATCCTTATAAGTAATAAATGTATATCCCGGTGCTGAATAACTTTCGATATTAGTTGCCGGACGTTCAATAATACCAACTATTTTATAAGTTTTAGCTGTAGTATTTATTATTTTTTCATTTTCAATACCTTGATATGGATTATTTTGATTTAATTCATAATTATCTTCCCTAGAAATTCTTTTACCAACATCTAAAGTAATCGTATCTCCAATATTTAAAGTAATTCTTCCATTTGTTTTTAAATGGGTTGGAATAACAATTTCATTTTCATTTTCCGGTAATCTTCCTTCTGTTAGTTTTACCGAAAGATTTTCTAAAGATGATTTAGTAAATGATGAGATAAAAGCATAAGGTTTATCTCCATTTTTAGAATCAAATAGTATGCTATAACCTATATCTTCAGTTAAAAATAAATTATCAACCTTTCTATTGTTTTTTATAGTTTGAACATCACTAATAGGTACATCATAAAAAGCAACGTGAAAATCACCTTTTTCATAAGTTTCAAACTCAATTAATGAACTAATTGCACTTGAATACATAGTAGCGACTGCGGTTATAAGGGCCACTGATAGCATAATACCAATAATAGTTACTATTGTTCTTTTTTTATTTAATTTTAAATTTTTAATTGTTAATTTGTTAAGTAAACCCATAATTATACCTCCGTGGCAATTTTTCCATCTTCTATTTTTATTATCCTATCGGCAATTTTGGCAATCTCCATGTTATGGGTAATCATAATAATTGTTTGTTTTAATTCTTTGTTAGTTTTTTTTAATAAAGCAACAATTTCATCGCTTGATTTAGAATCCAAATTCCCAGTTGGTTCATCAGCTAAAATTATAGTGGGATTTGTTATCAATGCTCTACCTATACTTGTTTTTTGTTGTTGCCCTCCAGACAATTCATTAGGTAAATGTTTTCTCCTATTTTCTAAGCCTAATAATTTTAACATTTCGTTTAAACTTTTTTCGTTTATTTCTCTGTTATCAAGAGCTAAAGGTAATGTGATATTTTCTTCAACATTAAGAATAGGAATCAAATTATAAAATTGATATATTAGTCCTATTTGCCTTCTTCTAAACATAGCAAGTTTATCATCATTAAAATTAAATATGTCCTTTCCATCAATATAAACTTTACCACTTGTTGGACGATCTACTCCACCAATTAAATGTAATAAGGTTGATTTGCCACTGCCAGAAGCACCAACTATTGCTACAAATTCGCCTTTTTCTACTGAAAAAGAAACGTGGTCAAGTGCTGTAACTTTTGTAGTAACACTCCCATATATTTTAGTTAAATTTTCTACTTTTAATATTTCCATAACTAAAATCTCCTTCCTTTTATGAGATTATTATATAATAATCAAAGTTACAACTAAGTTACATTTATAAAATTTTAAATAAAAATGACATTAATAACATCAACTCGCTATACCTCTTGCAAAGTAAAATGTTTTAATATCACTTAACTGATTAATTATTTCTGCTATATAACCCAATATAATTTTAAAATCTGCAAACTTCTATTTACTATCTATAATACAATATGTTTCCTTATATGGTTCATTTGAGAATACAAGCTTTTTATTATTTTTACATTTATAAAGATTAACATCCTTGCCAGTATATTTTTCATATACTTCATTATCATAGGCATAGTCCATACTCTTTATAATATCATCTATAGAAATCTCACTAATACCATCTTCATCTATTTCTAGCATATCATCATCATGTTTATATACCACTAATAAATTATCGATATAAATTATATTTTCACCCATAGTAAATTCTTTTTGCCGATTAGCATATAACCCTCTAACATAATCATTACTAACCTTTAAGTCTTGTAAATAAATTATTTCTTTAATCATCCATAAATCTAGGAAGCAAGTAAATATGATTAATCCTAGACAAAGTAAGAAAGAAAAAACCTTTTTAATATTCATATTAGTCAAAAAAACTTTATCAATTAACTTATATAAATATTTGTTATATAGGAATATAAATAACATTCCACCCAATATATTAAGTATTATATCATCGATATCAAAGGAACCAACTCCTAAAATAACTTCAGATAATTCAGTTAAAAATGTAAAGATAAATAAAGTTTTAAACATTTCTTTATATGACTTATACTTTTTATTATAAGTTACTAACAATAAAGCAAATGGAATCAAAAGAGAAAAATTACCTATATAATTAAATATCAACTGCCGAAATCCAAGGTCACTATTTATAAGTGTATTAAATAGTAAATCAAAGGGAATTAATTGAAACTGATTAAAAATATTACCAAAATCAATAACGATTCTTCTATCTATTAAAAAGATGGTAAAAATAAGTGCTACAAAATATATGAGAAAAAACAATTTAATATTATTTCGATACACTTTTGTATCATTACAAAAAATACCTTTAAAAAACAATAGTAATCCTAAAACTATCAAAGTACCATATAAAGCATAATAGCTAATCGGATTATAATAATTAGCAATAAAAAGTAATATTATTGTTAAAACAAATATTGTTGATATAATTATTGTAATACACTTCTTCATATAGCCTATTCTCACCACTCAATACCTTGAAATTAATATATCACATTTCATACATATTATCTATTTCTTTTAAGCATTTTACCGTTTTGATTAATTATTATATGACATACATAATTCTTATTTACAAATATTTAGAATGGTTTCATCGCTATGTTCTTGATTTTTAATTATTTTAAAAGTTTCGTTTTCCTCATTTTTATTACATCTTACAACATCATAGAAGAATGTATCATAATAAATAGTATTATTTATTGTTGTAATCGTCATTGAAAATATGGGTGGTCTTTTATTATATCGAACCCCAATATAATCAAAAAATAAAATTGCACCTGTGTATCCTATAAAGAATAAAACCAAACAAGCTATGTTCTTAATATATGATTTAGTCTTTATTAGTTTATAAAAACCTATCATTCCTAACATTGTGCCTATAACTATACTAAATAAACAAGTGTGAGTATCTGGATTAAATGCCATTAACCCTAATATACTAATTAGAAATCCAAATAGTAGTAATATTAATCCGATAAGTTGATTTTTTTGTTCTAATTTTTTATGCGAAAATTTATGCTATTTATTATATTTTCTTCCAATTTTTCTTGATAATTATCCTCGTTTATTTTTTCACCACTTAATAATTCATTAATAGTAATATTAAGTATTTCACATAAGGGTTTAAACAAAGACAAGTCTGGCATATTCTTTCCTCATTCCCATTTTGATATAATAGTAGGAATTACATATAATTTATTTGCTAATTCCTCTTGCGTCAAATTTGCGTCTTTCCTTTTTTCTGCTATGTATTTGCCAAAACTTTTTTTATCTTGCATAAAAC
>CAYQJD010000054.1:0-3610 GCA_964417835.1 uncultured Muribaculaceae bacterium | reverse complement strand
GTTTCCATAATAAAATTTCGTTGAGTTTTCATTCTACCAATATCATTATCACCATATTCGGAAGGATACGATGAACCATCTGTATTATGACGGAATCTCAATAATTGCTCAGCTTTTTTACCATCAATTAATTGATAACCTTTAGAAAGATGAATATGTAAATTCTGAGATTTATCATCATAATTCATATCAATAGGGACATCAAAATAAACGCCACCAATCTCATCTACAACTTTTATCAAGCTTTGTGTATCTATTACAACATAGTTAGGTATATCAATACCAGTTATTTTTTCAACAGCAGCAACAGTTTTTTCAGGGCCACCTATTGAATAGAGTGAATTAATTTTATCATATCCCCCAGCAGAAGATTCACTTGTTCCAATAAAAGTATCACGAGGTATAGATAACATAGAAGCTTGCTGAGTTTTAGGATAATAGGCACATAAAATAATTGTATCTGTTAATTTTGTATCGATATCAACACTTACACCCATAATTAAACAATAAATTGGATCAAGCTTATCTAAATCTTCAGCAGATTGACCAGTTATAACAAGAGCAGCCTGTTTAGCACCTTTCTTAAACATTTGACTAAAATCCCAATTTGTAGTAACACCGAGCCATCCAATAAATATTCCTAAAGCCATAACAATTATTAATAATAAAATCAAAATAATTTTAAGAAAGGTTTTTAAAATTTTTAAAAATATATTTTGTTTTTTTGAGCTTTTTTCTTTACTTTTTTTCTTATTTTGTTTCTTTTTTTCTTTTTTTTCACGTTCTTCTTTTTCTCTAATTTCTCTTCTACTCAAAATAATACACTCCTACTAAATAATATACTTTTTAATTATAACAAACAGATAAAAATATAGCAAGACAAAAATGACTATTTATAGGTTTGATGGTAATTATTCGTTATAATTCACAGCTTGCTTGCGAATTCTCATAATATATTATTTTTCATACTTTGTTTGTCGCAACCTTAAAATTTAATATCAAACTAAAAAATTAATATGATAGGGTAAATGTAGGGACGAGCATTGCTCGTCCGATATCTATAGAACAGTAAAATTTATAAAAATTTAATAATCAAATTATCCTCATAAAAAAACTTTCCTAAATAAGAATCATTAATATAGTGTAAAATATTCATATTATCGCATAAAGGAAGTACTAAATATATTGTTGCAAAAGCTAAATAAATAATAAAAATACCTTGAATAATTCCATAAATTAATCCACCGGACTTATCAAATTGCTCTATTATAGGAAGTTTAGAAATAAAATTAAATATAAAATTAAATATTAATAAAACTAATTTAGTAATTATAAATAAACAAATAAAAGAAAATCCATCTATAATAGTAATAGTTAATGAAGATGAGATATATTCAGCTGTAGTATTTTGAGAATCAATAATTAAACTTTCAAAATAAATAAAAAATGTGTCTGAAGAATCATTTTCAGAAAAATTGGTATTTTGAATTTTTGCCAATATTAATTCATTAATTTTTTCATCCAAAGTAGTTGTATTAGTGATTTGAGTAGCAAGAGTTTTATAAAATAAAAGAGTAACAAAAATAGCTATAAAAAATGATAAAAGATGTGTTACAACTTTAATAAAACCTCTTTTATATCCTAAATAAGTGAATAAGAATAAAACACATAAAATAAAAATATCAATAATAAATCCCATAAAATCTCCTATAAACTAATAATATCTATTTTATTTTTATAAATAATAGCAGCTATATCACTAGAAAATACTACATCCTTAATTTCTTGAGAACTAATATATTTTTTTAAAAGCCATGCATTAGTATTTACAAAATTAATTTGTTTTCCAAAATTAATTGCTATAATATTATCTGAAGTTTTCATACTTTTGACAGTTCCCTCTATGACATAAATATTCTCATTTCCCTTTAAATCAGTTATTTTTAGTCTATAATTTGAATTTAATATATCAGAAGACTCCTTATCTATTCTAGCAAAAGAATTATAAATGTTAGAAGATAAGAAAAAAGTAGAATCAGATTTAGAATATATAACATTTGAATCAGATGGAGTAATGGATAAAATAGAATCATCCAATTGGCAAAATAAATTATCATTTCCTTGATAATGAATATTTAAAATTAATTTACCTACATTAGCGTCATAAGTATTTACTATAGCATGATCTTTATCATTAATAGCAGCAGTAATAGATATAATTTCTATTTTAGATTGAATATTGATTCCTGAATAATCAATTTTAGCAATAGCCAAATAATTATTATTTTCAGATATGTCAGAAGATATTGCGTAAGTAGAAGATAAATAATTTCTAAAAAGCTCATTGCCAGAAGAATCATATACTATAACAATAGACTCATGAGAAGAATCTGTCATAATAATAGAAACATAACCATTTTTGTTAACATTAACATTTGAGATAGTTCCTTCTATAGTTTTCTCCCATTCAATATCATTATTATGTATTAAATAGAATTTTTGAAAATTATAATCACCTAAAACCAAGTATTTACCATCAGAATCAGCAATAGGATTAGAAAGGATGACATTTAGAGAATTAGTAAGTTTAGCAGAAGAGTCATAAAAGTCTAAAGAACCATTGTCCAATATTAAAACATCATTATTAAAAGCATAGACTAAAGAAACATCTGAAGAATCTATTGTAAGTGTAGCCACATTGTTTTCATATATTTCCTTTCTTAATATATAAACATCAATAAAACTTTTAAAAGAATTATTTCCTATATAAAGAGCAAAAATTGTTATAATTACTATAATGATTAATAATATAGTAGCAAATTTTATACTTCTATTTTTTTTCTTTTGTTTATTTTTCAATTCTGTAAATTTTTTAAAAGAGTATTTTTTCATACTATTCTCCTATATAATAAAATAATTGGAATTATAATGATAAATACAAAAATAAATTTATCACAAATTAATTAAATAAAGTGTACCAATTAAATAAAAAAAATTCAATAATTTATATAAAATTAAAAAATAATAAGTTACTAGATAATGATCTTTAATATAAATCCTCTATGAAATAGCTCTAGAGCCACTTTAGCAATGGGACTGTACACGTAGTGGACTGGGGTTCTGAGATAAGAACCCTCCGTCACCCTTCGGGTGCCATATCCCTTGTTAAAGGAAGCTTTTTACATGTCTTTGAAGCTTTTATACAGTAAGAAAAACTGCATTTTGTAATTTGAAAACCATTATCCAGTAACAATAATAAACAGGTTAATAATTCCTAAAACTCCGAAGATAGGATATAAATTTTCCACTAAACTTTGAAATCCAATTTGAGATATAAAAATCGATACAACACTAATAATAAAAAGATTTCTTAAATATTTGTTTTCACTAGAAGAAATCTCTTTAAGAAAGGCATATTCACTAGAAACGGCTGTTGTAATAATAGCTAATAAAATTCCAGACTTTACTATATAAAAGAATAAAGAATTTCTAGAATTAATTATTCCAAGAATCGGTATTTCCAAAAAATAAGAATTACTATCTTGACAAAGCAAAAATAAAATAATAAATCCACAAACAAAAATAATAAAAGAAGAAATAATAGAAATAA
>CAYQJD010000053.1:0-3651 GCA_964417835.1 uncultured Muribaculaceae bacterium | reverse complement strand
GAACATCAAAATGTCTCATTCCTAAAACTCTTTTTGAAGCTTCTCGAACTACTGCAAATGCCTCTGGAAGTATATCATCTAATGTTTTTCCATTTGCTAATTGTTCTTTAAAATATGGTGTTTTTTGTGTTAATTCTTTATCTGTAAGTTTGCTCATTTCCTCTTCCAAACTATTGATTTTATTTACAATAGGCATTACTTTTTTTACTTCTCTGTCACTATATGATTTAAATAATTTCATGTTTAATTTCATTCCTTTCTAGACACATAAACCAAGTCGGAAAATAGATTATAATTATTTTCTGACTCTTTTCATCTTTTCAATTTATTAAATATAAATTTTCTTATTTACTATATCACTAAAATAACTTTTTATCAAGGTTTTTTGTAATATTCTTTTAAATTATTGAATAAATTGATACTATTCACAGCTGAAACTTCAAAAATTAGAGTAGACCACGTGTAAATTATGTTTTTGGAGCGGTTTAATTCCCAAAAACAAATTTACAGCAAGATGGGCGACGGTTTTTAAAACTGTGTATTGTAACAATAAATTGTTAATATATTTATTTTAGAAAGTATGTGATTTTTATGTTTTTAAATATTAAAATTAATGGTAAGAGATTAGTTAGATTTTTATTTATTGTAATGCTTATTGTAATTTTAATTATTTTTTCAATTAGCATTTACAAAATATTTTTCAAAACTACTACATCTGAAAATAATCAAAATGAAGTTGTGAACTTAACAGATACTATAAAATCAGATGAAGTCTTCGAAATAACTCCTGAAAATTACGCTACTATTTTACAAACTGTAACAGATGATTTAGATTCCTATATAGGTTGTAAAGTACATTTTACAGGATATGTATATCGTTTGATAGATTTTGATGATACCCAATTTGTTTTAGCAAGAGATATGCTTATAAATGAATCTACCTCTCAAAGCTTAGTTGTGGGTTTTTTATGCACATATGAAAAAGCATATGATTTTGAAGAAAACAGTTGGGTAGATGTAACAGGAACTATTATGAAAGGTGATTATTATGGTGATATTGCCCAAATTCAAGTAACAAATATGACCGAATGTCCAAAGCCTGAAAATAGATATGTTAGTATACCAGATGATACTTATATCCCAACTTCTAATATGTTTTAACTAGACTCCCCTGCAGTTTTACTGCAGGGGATTTAAAATTTGTAATTGTATTCTGACTTTAACACACACACCTAAAATAAATCTTTGCATAATATAATGTATATCTTAAATTTTTTAGTAGATAATAAATATATTTGAGAGGAGCTTATATCATGAAAACAATATGTATAAAAACTAATAATACAAAAGCCATAAATTATCTACTAGAAGATATTAAAAAAATAGAACTAGATAACGTTTATTTATCATGTCATAAATTCAAAATTTATAATAATATTTTTATTCATTATACAGGTGTTGATGAAGAAATTTTTTTAGAAAACATATCTCAAATTATATCATCTTTAGTTTTACACATTTATGAAAATAATATATTAGGGAAAATCTTGCAATATGAATATTTTTACTTTGATAGTATAGAAAGAAGGCAAATACTAGATAAAGTACATGATATAATAGGTGAAGATGCTAATATTTCTAATAAGCTAGAAAAAATTTTATTTAATGCTTTTTATAACTTTTTTATATCTAATACCAAATTATATTTAAATGGATTTATTACATTTAGAGTAAAAAAATATATAGAAGAATTGGAAAAAATTATTGATGATGCTGTTAGCCAATATGTAATTGAAAAAGAATATATTGAATTCATATCTCTTTTAAAAATGTATGTAAACTCTGAAAAATCACAGATTGATTTTGTACATTTAATTTATAATAATGATGAGTCAATTTTATTAGATAAACATAAAAATATTATCCCAACAGATATTAATTTATTTAATGCAAAATACCTGTCAGATATTAGTTTTTCTTCCTCTGATATAATTCTAAACACATTACTTAATCTAATTCCTCAAAAAATTTATATACATTTAATTAATCATGAAGAAGATGATTTCATTACCACACTGAAACTTATCTTTGAAAATAGAGTTAGTATTTGCAGGGAATGTGGCATTTGTAATATTTATAAAAAAAACTTTGCCACTTAATTATGTAGAGTAAAATAAGTTTTAAGTTCTTTTTTGGATATTCATCTAATATACTCTACTATGAAAAGATTTAAAGTTTTCCTATTAAATTCCATCCTTATGGTCGGAAGCTCATTTTTATTACAAATAATAAGATTAATATTTAATATTTATGTGTCTAACCAAATAGATAGAGAAGCCCTTGGAGTTTTTCAATTAATTATGACTGTTTATATGTTTGGAATTACTTTAGCTGCTTCTCGGAATTAATATAACATCTACTCGTATCATTTCAGAGGAAATGGCATTTGGTAATGATTATGGAATCAAAAAAGCAATGAAAAAAATCATACTAGTAAGCTTAATGTTCGCAGTATGTGCCAGTTTTATTTTTTGTATAAATTCTGATTTTATTGTAACAAAATGTTTTCATAATAAAGTTGGTAAAATTATAGTTTATTTAATTGCTATTGCTCTTCCGATGATTTCTATATCTGCTAGTATTTCAGGTTATTTTACTGCTGTAAGAAGGGTTTATAAATCTGTAGTTGCAAGTTTTCTAGAATATATTGCTAAAATTATAATAACTATATTTTTGCTAAAAAAATATTTACCTACTGGTAATATCGAGGCTATTTGTTTTGCTCTGATTTTAGGTGATGTTTTATCAGAGGTTTGTTCTTTTACCTATAATATATTTGTATTTGCATTCGACATTAACAATAACCTTACAAATACAAAATTAGGCAAAAATAACTCATTTTTATATAGAATTTTTAGAATCCTTATGCCTGTTGCTTTAACCTCATATATACGTTCAGGTTTATCTACTTTAAAGCAATTAATTATTCCTTCGAGCTTAGAAAAAAACGGAATTAATTGTGAAAAGGCTTTATCTGAATATGGAACTATAACTCGGAATGGCAATGCCAATTGTTATGTTTCCTGCTACCTTTCTAAGTGCAGTATCAGGGCTCTTAATTCCTGAATTTTCTAGATATTATGTAAAAAAGGACTATTCTAAAATAAAAAAATATGCTTTTCAATTAATAATAGGTTCTTGTTTATTTGCTTGCATATTAACTGTCATTTTTATAATTTTTGGAAATAAACTAGGCATTTTAATTTATAAAGATTCTATTGTTGGAAATTACATAAAAATATTTGCTCCACTCATTCCTTTTATGTATATTGACATTATTGTTGATAGTATTTTAAAAGGATTAGATGCTCAAGTAAATGTATTATTTATTAATATAATAGATTTACTTGTGAGTATAAGTTTTATATTCTTTTTTGTTCCTTTATTTGGAATAAAAGGATTTATTGCTTCTATTTTTGTGAGTGAAATATTGAACTTTATTTTAAGTTTGAAAAAATTAAACGATTTGGAGAAAAGTTGGAGTGAAAACTAAAGTGATACAATTCAGCAGTATATAAAGTAGAGTAAGTTACGGTTAAATATATATTAGAATTATTTTTGCCGAATGTGATTGGAGAGTATCTTATAGTT
>CAYQJD010000052.1:0-3732 GCA_964417835.1 uncultured Muribaculaceae bacterium | reverse complement strand
ATATCAACACATTTTTTACAAGGCTTTAAATCCGCACTTTCCACTGCACTTCTTCCATATTCATCAAGGTCTAAATATTTATAAGCTCCTACTTTCATTTTCAATCTTTAAATCATTTACTTCTTTTTTTAATTTTTTGATTTCCTTATTGTTTGTTACTTCTCCATCTGGTGTTTGAATTTTTCCATATAATTGTATCCATTTGTACAATGTTGAACTTCCTATGCCATATTCACGTGTTATCTCTGCACCAGTTGTTGTATGACTTTCATACAACTCTACTATCATCTTTTTAAATTCTTCGTCATAACTCTTATTTTTTGCCATTTTGAACACTCCTTTCTAAGTGTATAAACATTATATCACACTCTCCACGTTTTCGTGTCCAAAATCTATCTTAACACCAATGTATTGCCGTAGCAGTTCCTTTAACTGCCAATGTAGTTAAATTAGTTCCCATTTCAGCTAATATATTTATAGTAGATATATCCATTTTGTTACCTCCCAAAATCATTAATATACTTTAAAATTTGACTTTATTTACATAATATGCTACAATAAATTTAGAAATTTTATGAATTCCTATTGAATTCCAAAAATTTTTATGATATATAATAATAAAAAGTATCAAATTGAATTTATTGAGCATATTATTATTATAAATAATATATTATTTTTCCAATTACCATTTGGGTAATTAGGACGCACGGCGTCGCAAGCGACAGCCGTTATTTTATTTTTTTAGACATTTTAGAGTTATAATCTTTATCTAAATCATTTTTTTCTCTTTGCTCAAATATAGGATATGCCGTTATAAAGAAATATTCTTCTTCTTTTTCATTTAAAACTATTAAATAATCAATGTCATGTTTTTTGTATCGTATTTTTAAATTTATTTCTTTTGTTCTTCTTGAAGAATATTCTTCAACTTGCCAAATGCTAATTCCGTCATCCATCGTATTTGCTTTATCAATAACATTTCTAAATAAATCTATCGAAGACATTCTATATACACATTTATCCCTATGCTTATTTCTAATATTAATAGAAAAATTGTGATTAGTACAATTTGAGCATTTATTACTATAATTTGTATTATTACATGGCTTAATATTATAATAATGTTCATTAGTGTAACTTTTCTTTAAATCTTTATTTTCTAAACTTCCCATATGCCAGAAATCCATACTATAATTTTCTATTATATTTTTTGAAAAGTTAATTGGTTTATCAAATAGAGTTGCTGTTATGCAATTATCTACATATACCTTATTACTTGATTTTGCAATTTCATTTATATCTTTTAAATTAATAGTTTCTCCCTTTATTTCATATTTCTTGAATTCCATTATTTTTTAACCTCACTTGGTTTCCATTTAAAAATATTGAATTTAGCTTCATAAGGAGAAGTCGATATAGAAATATTTTGGGAGAATTTTTTTTCAATATATCTAACAATTTCTTTCTTTGATTCACCTTTTCCCTTATCTAAATAGCCTCTATTCTTATATCCTACGGCTCCCATTATAACATCAAGCAATTGCATTAACTCTGATTCTCTTGAATTAATTTGTTTTACTTTGAAATTAAAATGGTCTTTGCTGTCAAATTTTTTTCTTGAATTTATTATATCTCTAACTGTATTCATTTTATATGTTGTATATTTATCCTTTTCATCATATAGCATATAATAATCGTAATTTAAATCAATAAATCTATCTAATAACAAATAATACATTCTATAATACCATTCTTGATAATCTCCATCATAATATTTTTTATTATCTAGTTTTTCTTTATCTGTAGCAACTAATATTCTAATTCTTATATCATTATTGTTATAAAAATAGTCAATTAATTCCTTGTAATATTGTATTTTCGCTTTTGAAACTTTAACCCATTTTGTTTCATATCTAGAATTAGTAAAATATTTATTTTTTAGTTCCCTTAATTCTTCTACAATTTTATCCTTATTTTCATAGCTACACCCAATAGCACCAAACAATGATATTGGCTCATATTCTAAAGGACAGCTTTCATCACAATATATTAAGTAATCTGATTTTACCTTCAAAATAATACCTCCTTTTACTTATTTTCTATCATCCACTTATACAACTCATCTTCTGTAACTTTTCCTTGTTTATATTCTTTAATTTTAGTCTGTGCTGATTTTTTCCACTTATCAAAATTTTCCTTTAATTTAATATTATCTTTGTTTCTTGAAACTTCATTACTCTTTTTGTTATATGTTCTACGATATTCAAGTAGAGCTGGTACACTTTCTATATTCTTTTTATATATTTGAAAAGCTCCTACATCTCTACAAATAGTACCATTTGTTTCGTTAATAAATTCACAATATAGTTCATTTGCTTTTGATGGCACGAAATATTTATTACATATTTGACATTTCTTTATAATAAATTCATTATTAACTAATTGATGTAATACAATAAATAATGCAACTTCTAGTTTGTCAATTAAATAAACATCAATTATTTTTATCATAAATGAATTATAATCAATTTCAGATAATATTGTATCAAAAGGCATTTTGGTTTTACAATCATAATTATAGTTATTTACTTTGGATTTAACTTCTATATTAGAGGAATGCTCTTTTAAGTGAAATTTATTGATTACTAAACAAGCTGAAAATTTTGACTTACTAGAATATTCGTTATATGTATCATCTTTATCTAGACTAAATATAAAATCTACAGCTTTTTTATAGTTATTCTGTAATTTAATTAACTCTTTGAATCCTCTATTATGTAGAATTTTAAAATTGTCATATGCATCTTTTTCTGTATTAAATGTATCTTCATATATCTCATATATTGAATAATTATATAAAAAGTCACATCCATAAATACTATAAAAGTTATCAAAAGCATTATCAAAATCTGAAAAGTCAGTATTTAAAAAATTTATTAAGAGTGAACCAATTTTTTCTACATAAGGTTTCTGATTTGTTATTATAGTTAGTTTTTTATCTTTAAAATTATAATCTTTAATGCTTTTAATACTATTCTTTGATATTATATTATAAAGTTTATACTTATCTTGAGAAACCCTTACTGAATTGCCTAAATCTAATCTATTTGTCTCAAAATATTCTTCTTTTCTATCACTATTAAACCAAATTCGAAGAAATTCCTCATTTCCATTGCTCAACATAATTGCAATCCTCCTTTGTGTTAAATATTATAAAATTTTTAAAATTGCTATTGACATTATATAAAAATGATTATATAATTTGCTTGCAATTCAAAATAAATTTTAATATTTTACACAACTATATAATACAAGAATATTAAAAAAATGTCAAGGAAAGGAGGTAAAAAATATGCAGAATTTAGAAGAATTTGAGATAAAATTATACTCAACAGATGATGTATGCAGATTATTGCATATAGGAAAACAAAAATGCTTGCAGTTATTTCATCAAGAAGATTTTCCAAGTATTAAAATAGGCAGAAAGTTTTGGATAAAAGCAGATTGCCTAAACGAATTTTTAAGCCATAAACGAATTATGGCAGAATAAAAAGAAAGAAGACTTAAATATGCAACATTTAAATCTTCTAAACAAACAGGAAATGCCCTGTTCGATATGTTTGTAAAATTATTATACTACCAATTTAAAAATTGAGCAAGGTATTTCCTCGAAAATTTTTAGAAAGTGAGGAAATATTAATGAATACAAAAGGTTATACAGTAGGAACATAT
>CAYQJD010000051.1:0-4365 GCA_964417835.1 uncultured Muribaculaceae bacterium | reverse complement strand
ACTGTAAATCTGTTCCTTCGGGTTCCATGGTTCAAATCCATGTCCCTCCACCATTTCTTATTATTGCCTCGTAGCCAAGTGGTAAGGCATCAGACTTTGACTCTGACATTCCGGTGGTTCGAACCCACCCGAGGCAGCCATCTTAATTATGTCCTGTTAGCTCAGTTGGTAGAGCATTTGACTTTTAATCAAAGGGTCATGCGTTCAAATCGCATACAGGACACCAGTTTGTTTAATAAAAGAGACTATTTAAAATAGGCTCTTTTTCTATACTTTAATTTATGTACATTATATTAATATCTACATACCCATTAATACCATCAACTATTCCATCACTACATAGTTGCCAATATTTATAGTCTCCTTCATAATTAGTTTTATCTGTATAATGTGCAAGCCAAATATCATATTCTACTGGAAACCAAATATTTTCTAGATATGATTTACTACTATATAACATACCTTTATATCCAGCATTTTCAACACTCTTAATAAAATCTGTAGCCATATTAGTCAACTCAAAAAAACTCAACTTATATTTATTAAAACTTTGCCAAGATTCCCAATCAAACGCTATAGGAAGATTTACTTCATATCCTTCTATTTGTTTTAACACCCATTCAGCATTTTCTTTAGCTTTATTTCCACTATTAGCATATGAATAAAAATATACACCTACATCAATACCATATTCATTAGCTAATTTTATATTTTGCTCAAATTTTTTATCTAAAAAATATTCGCCATCTATTCCTTTTGTACTACCGACTCTTATTATAACAAATTCAATACCAGCTTTTTTTACTTTTTCAAAATCTATATCTCCTTGCCAAGAAGAAATATCAATACCAATTTTAGTATTTTCATTTTTATATTTTTTTATTACATCTTCTAAATAGGTATATGTATTATCAACATTTTGTTTATTTTCTTGTTTAGAATATACATTCAATATAAAGTCTTTGTTAGATACATTACCACTACTATCAATAGCTTTAAAAACCAAATTATACTTTCCCTCTTCATTTAAGTTATATTCGCCTTCAATAAAACAATTAGGACTACTATCATAGTTATCTCCACACATAATTTTTTCAACTAAATCTATATCACTATTAACCTTTACATTGTAAGTATTCCCTAGCCATATAACAGGTGCAACAGTATCAACCACATTTATTTTATATTCATATGAAACTTTAATCTTTTCTTCATTAATATAATCAAACTTAATTATTTTTTCTCCTAATATATTTGAATCAATAATATAGTCATTTATAATTTCCCCATTTATTTCTTTTATAAAATCAGAAACTCTTTTTTGTTCATTAAATTCCAAATTCCTATCTTCTACTAGATCAACTTTTATTATTGCATTTTTAATCTTATAATATTTATATAATTTATATGAAATACAAAATAAAAATAGTATCATAACTATCATAATTATTATTTTCTTTTTCATAAAAACTCCCAAATTAATGGTTCATTTTTTCTAAAGCTTCTTCCGTCCATATTTTTAAATTTTCTTGTAATGGTAAAAAACCTCTAACAGATTCTTTAACTTTTCTATTATTATAAAATTCTTTATAATTTAATCCTTTTATAGATAATTTTAATCTATTATTTTCCTTATCAACTTCTATAACTTTAGCATATATTTTTTCACCAATAGAAACATATTTTTTTATATTAGATATATAACTATTAGCAATTTCACTAATATGTATTAAACCAATACAGTCTTCAAGACTTACAAATATTCCATAAGGTTCTATTCCAGTAACTTCTCCTTTTACAATATTACCAATACTATAATCTTTCACTATTTATCTCCTCAAGCTTAATTATAACAAATTTTATTTACTAAGTAAAATAATTAACGTATAATAAAACAAGGTGAAAGAAATGAAGAATACAGAAGAAAAAATAAAAAAGATAATAGAAGATATTAAACCATTTATAAATGATGATGGCGGAGATATTGAATTTATAAAATATGAAGATAATTATGTCTTTGTAAAATTATTCGGTGCATGTAGTAATTGTGAAGCGATTGATGCAACATTAAATGACAATTTATTAATGTTTATAAAAGAAGAAATTCCTGAAGTCGAAGGTATAATTAATGTAGGATTATAATAAAGGATTGTAACTAATTTTAAGTACAATCTCTTTTAATTAGATACTTTTTTATTTAACCATTCTATATTAAACATATCATATTTTAAATAAAACTTTTTATAAATTTCTTTTAGTGTAAATAAATAATTATCGATTTTATTAACAGCAAAAACAATATCATTATCTTCTCCATCTTCTAATATTATCTTATCAAATATATCAAAGTAAAAAGTTGGATAAAGTAATCTAGAATATAATAAATTAAACATAAGTTTATTTAAATTTAATTTATCTAACAAAATTAAAATGTTATTTATATCAAATTCATCACTTATAATATATGATTTAATATATTCACTAATATCTCTAACATTATAATCAATTACAAAATTTAATGGATTATTATAATCAATTTGATAGCAAGGATATTTCATTCTATTATGAACAATCGCTATAACTTTTTCATCATTAAATTTTTCTATAATTAAATTATAATATAAAATAGCATTTTCTGCCATTCCAGAAAAAAAACCAAAAGAATTTAAAACAGCTTGATAATTATACCCTAACTCTCTTAGCTGAATTTCATAATAGTCTAACCTTTCTCCCCATATTAAGCCCCAATTAATAGCATCTTTTTTCATTGGAAAAAATTTAAACTCTTCAAATTTTATTTCATATTTATGAATGCCTTTTACTTTTAGTAATGCATAGTTCTTATTTTCTACTTTTGTAAATAAGTTATTATCTTTATTAAAAATTATTTCATGTGTTTCAATATGATTTTTTAATAAAAAATCATATATTTCATTTACTAAATTAATATCATTTTCTACCAAATAAAATACATAAAAATTATTATTATAATAAAAATAATAATTTTTTTTATCTTTATTTATCTCATCTAATAAAATATTATAAAAAGTATATATAACATTTTTCATATTTATCACTAATTAATTATATTAAAAAAGCTTAAGTTTATACTTAAGCAGATTTATTTAAAGAAATATCTTGAACTTTATTAAAGTCTATTACTCCATTGTTATCAAAAAGATTAGCGGCTGTATTTTCTAAATTATTATTAGTTTCTTTATTTTGAGTTTTTGCAAGAGCTTTATAAAGTTTAGCTATTTCTTGAGTATATTTTGATATTTCTTCATACATTTCAGCTCGTTTTAAATTTATAGCTGTTTCTATAGTTGATGTATCTGTACTTGTTTTAGAATTTGTTTCGTTATTAGGTTGAGGTTGATTAGTAATTGGCTGATTAAAATCAATCTTTTGTGAAACATCAATATTTGATTCTTCAGATTTTAATGGTGGCTGATCAAATATATTTATTTCACCACCAATATTAAATGGACTATCAATTGGATCTGAAACAGTTGATTTAGTATCATTTTGATTTATTCCTGGATTAGTAGAAATATTTGAATTGTTATTAGAATTAAATTCTTTTAATGCACTTTCAGAATTATTCATATTATTTGGTATAGAATTTAATTCTGAAAGTGATGGTACAGAAGGTGATTCATTTCCAAAATTCAAATTAACAGGAGTTTGTTCTAAATCAATAGAAGTACTATTTGGAATAGGAGACATACTAATAGGTGATGGATTAGGATTGGAATTTAAACTTTGAGTTTCTCCTCCAAAACTTTTATTTAACAAATCCATATTTGTTTGTGGACCATTAACCAAAATTTTTCCACCATTATTGTTATAATAAGCCTCCATACTCTTTAAATAATCTGGAGTCATTCCAATTCCTTTTGCATTTAACATCTTATCACCCCATCTGTAGTCAATACTTCAATATCGGCAATTTCACTTCCTGTAATCATTCCTTGCATTATTCTTTTTAAATTATTCCAATCATCTTCATTTATTGTTCCGCCATTTACTTCTAATGCATACATTTTAATTAACCCATTTTGCACTGTCTCATTTTTGCTATAAAAAACATAAGACTTACCAGTTGACTTTATTTTGAAATAGCTTATTAATTCAACGTTCTCACTTTGTCCTTGTTTATCAATTATAGTAACTTGATTTTTCATAAAATCCCTCACTATTCTAAAAGTATTTTATCATAATAAATATTAAAAAAAAAGTACTAAACCTTTTTTAATATAAAATATTTACAATCATAAGCACAATTATTTTTTATATACGAATCTTTTCCCGAAGTTTGACAGTTACTACACTTTAAAATATGGAGTATGCCCTTTTAACATA
>CAYQJD010000050.1:0-4402 GCA_964417835.1 uncultured Muribaculaceae bacterium | reverse complement strand
ATACATATGTAACAGATTATATAGGAACATTAACAGCAGATGAAGTAGCATACGCAGGAGCGAAGGTTTATACAACAAATGATAATTATTACTTATATGTTCCTAGATTAGGTATGTCTGGTTATTGGACATTGTCCCTTTCGGGTGGGAGCTCTAGCTACGATCTCGCGTTCCGCGTTAACACCCGTGACCTTGGGGGTGGTGGTGGCGGCTTGTCCAGCGGCTACGTCGACGATTCGCGCCCTGCGTTTCGTCCCGCAGTTACTCTTCAATCTGAAGTGGAGGTCGAAGGGAATGGCACGAAAACTGATCCATATGTTGTAAGTTAAAAGATATCTTAAAAAGATATTTTTTTGTTGGTATTTTTCTTGAATAAAAATATTAACTAATATAAAATATATTTAAGAGGTGATATGAGTTGAAACAAATTACTTTACTTCCTGCAGATATTTATAGAGTTATTAATAAAAGTATAATAACAGAGTATGATAAGAGAATAGTTGTTAATTTATATCAACCCATTATTGGGCCTATTGCAGTTAGTTTATATTTTTCGTTTATAAGTGATTTAGATAAACAAGATAATATTAGTATAGATTATACGCATCATCATTTGATGATTATTTTAAAAAGTGGGTTAGATGTTATAAAGAATGGATTAAAAGCTTTAGAAGCAGTTGGATTAATAAAAACTTTAGTAAAAGTTAATGAAAATATAAATGAATATATTTATGAACTATTTAGTCCTTTAAGTCCAAATGAGTTTTTAAATCATCCTGTATTGAATGTAATATTATATAATAATATTGGTGAAAAAGAGTATGATGTTTTAGTAAAGTTTTATAAAAAAGTTAGTTATGATTTAAAAGATTATCAAGATATAACAAGTTCATTAAATGATACATATATAAGTGTAAGTAATTTTAATAAAAAGAATGATTTTATTAAAGATAGATTGGTTATTGGTACTAATATATCTGAATCTATTGATTTTGATATGATAATAAGTAGTATTCCTAAAAATATATTAAGTGATAAAGCATTTAATAAAAAAACTAAAGAATTAATAAATAATTTAGCATTTGTTTATGATATAGATAATTTAAGAATGGTTGATTTAATAAGATTGAGTATAGAAGATAATGGGATGATTAATAAGGAAAAATTAATTAGTTCTGTTAGAAAATATTATGATTTTAATTCTAATGGGAGTTTACCAACTTTAATTTATAGAACACAACCTGATTATTTAAAACAACAATATAATGAAAACACTAATAGAGGGAAAATGTTATATGTATTTGAAAATACTAGCCCATATGATTTTTTAAGAGGAAAATATAAAGGAGTAAAACCAACTAGTAGAGATTTAAAGTTATTAGAGTATTTAGCGGTTGAATTGAATATGAAACCTGCTGTTATTAATGTATTAATAGATTATATTTTAAGAATAAATGATAATAAATTAAATAAAGCCTATGTTGAAACAATTGCTGGGCAATGGATTAGAAGTAATATAAAAACAGCAGAAGAAGCAATGGCTAGAGCTGAAAAAGAACATAAAAAGAATAAAAAACAAGTATTTTCTACAAAGAAAGAAAATGTGCCTGTATGGTTTAATAATGTAGAGGAAAAACAAGAAACAAATGAAGCTGATAAAAAGGAATTAGAAGAGTTATTAAAGGATTTTAGGTGATTAATATGGAATCATTAAATAGTAAGACTGAAAGGTTTAATAAAAGTAATTTAAATGATATTTTATATAGAGATTATGTAGCTAGTTTAAAAGATTCAGAATTTAAAAAATTAGTTAATAAATTAAAAATAAGTGATGAAATAGGAATGAAGTATACTTCTAAATTAGAACATACATTAAGTAATTTAAAAAATTGTGAAAATTGTAAAAATTTGTTTGAATGTACTAATGAAGTTAATGGATGTGTATATTATCCAAAAAAAGATCAAGATAAGTTAGAATTTAATTATGTTACTTGTAAGTATAAAAATAAAGCAATAAAGTTAGAAAAAATAAAAAAAAGCAAAATCTTTGGATTATCAAATGATTTAGCAAATGCTAAGATGAGTGAAATTGATATTACTGATCAGAAGAGGGTAGAGATAATAAAATTTTTGAAAAAGTTTTATGATTTATATCCTAAAGAAAAAAAAGGATTATATTTACATGGATCATTTGGAAGTGGTAAAACTTACCTAGTATCAGCTCTTTTTAATGAACTTTCAAAAAAAGATTATAATGCAATATTAGTTTATTTTCCTGAATTATTATCAAAATTAAAGAGTTCTTTTGAAAATTCAGAAGATAATAGTTTTAAAGAAATATTAGATAGTGTAAAAACTTGTGATTTGTTATTGATAGATGATATAGGTGCTGAAACAGTTACTAGTTGGAGTAGGGATGAAATATTAGGGACTATTTTACAATATAGAATGGAAAATTCTCTTTCTACTTTTTTTACATCTAATTTAAATATTGATGAATTAGAAATTCATTTGAGTTTGACAAAAAATAATGTTGATAAAGTTAAAGCTAGAAGAATAATAGAAAGAATTAAGCAACTTTCTTTAGATATGGAACTTGTAAGTGTTAATAGAAGGCAATAAAACTATTGATAGAATTTGTAATTAATTTGCAATTTTAATTATATTTAGATTATAATAAGGAAGAAGTAGAGGTTGGTTATATGTTAATTTTAATTATTGCTTTTTTTTATATAGCTTTAATTTATTTATTTTTTTCTTATTTTAATAATAAGAAAAAAATAAGTAATAAAAGTTTTGTAATAATAATTATTTTATTTATAATTATTATTACGTTATTAAACTGTTTAATAATAAATGTTATATATAATTATAAAAATAATACTATTTCTAAGGAACAAGAAAATAGTTTGAAAGAAACTATAACTAATATAGATGAAGAAGAATTAAATTATGAGATAGAAAAAGAAGAATTATTAGAAATAATGAATGATTCTAATTATGATACTATAAAAGGTGAAATCGAACAATATTTAAAAGAAAATCAAGAATATAAAGATAAAGTTGAAACTTTAAAAAAAGATTATAATAGTTTATTAAAAGATATAACAGAATTAAAAAAGGATTATGATGAACTTTTATTAGAAAGTGAATTTTTAATACCGAATTTTCCTACATATAATCAGTTTCCAAATTATCCAAATGGATGTGAAAGTGTTGCTCTTTATTTATTATTAAAATATAATGGAGTAAATGTTACAGTAGAAGATATTGTTGAGAAGTTAAAAAAAGGTGATACTCCTCATTATGAAAATGGTATATATTATGGGGGAGATCCTGATATAGAATTTGTTGGAGATCCTCGAAGTAAATATGGATATGGTGTTTATGAGGGACCAATAATAGATGTAGCAAATTATTTTAAACCAGGTATTAAAAATATTACTGGATCTAGTTTAAGTAATGTTTTATCTATTGTTAGGTCTGGAATTCCTGTACAAGTATGGGCTTCTATTAATATGCAAAATACTAAAGTTTGTTCAACTTGGACTCATAAAGCGAGTGGTAAAAAAGTTAATTGGATTTGTAGATTACATAGTTTAGTAATTATTGGAACTAACTATGATAAGGTAATTACATCAGATCCTTATACTGGTGAGATTGTTTATTATGATAAAACTCAATTTGAAAAAATGTATAATACATTTGGGAAGAGAGCTTTGTATTATGAAAAAGAAAACTAATTTAATTTTATTTATTATTATAATATTATTTATTTCTTTGATTTTTTCATTAATAATTTCTTTTTCTCAAATAAGAAGTATTTATAAATTAAATAAAACAAATGAAAATATAAATAAATTAAAATTAAAAAAAGATAAAAAGTCTTTAGAATTAGATAATTTAATGAATGAGGTATTATCATTAAGATATGAATATGAACTTATTACTAAATCTTATGAAGAAAAAGATAAAATTTTAGTAGAAATTGAAGATAATAAGAATTCTTATAATACTCTTTTAAAAGAAATAGATGAATCAAAAGAAGAATTAGAGCTTTGGGAATCTAAAACTGAAACTATAAAAAATTATATAAATTAATTATTTAACTTTAAATCATATATGATATAATAATTATGATAGGAGAAACTTTATGAGGCAAAAATCATTATTGGAAAAGTTTTTGTTTATTATGATATTTATTGTAATAGTGATTTTAATAGTTTTTTTTATTCTAAATAAAAAAGATGTAGAAAATACAATGAAAAAAGTAGAACAAATTACAATAATGAATGTAGATACATATGATGTCGATTTGTATGTTTATAAAAATACAGATAAAGTTATATATACATCTCAATATTTGCATCCCGTATCCTTGCCGCATGTTCCCCTAATTGTA
>CAYQJD010000049.1:0-4469 GCA_964417835.1 uncultured Muribaculaceae bacterium | reverse complement strand
ATTTTATTTTACGAGCAAAAAAGCAAACATTTGTTCATAAAATTTACTTAAATATATATAAGTTTTTAAATTTGATACAACGCAAAAAAAAGAGAAATTAGAATTATTTCTTTTATGTTTTTAGATAATTAATCAGTAAATCTTTTTAACAATTGTTCCAAATAAAGATTCACAACTTCTATTTCTCATAATTTAATTTTTAACTTTTCTAACATAATCCATAAAATACAAAATACCTACTAATATTAAATAAACACCAGTTATTTTTAAATAAGTAATAATAATACTTCCCGGATTAAAAATAAGCAATAACCCAACCACAATAGCGATTACTCCAAAAATAATATACTTCTTACGTCTTATACCAATAATATTTTTAGTTTGAATATATTTTACTAACATATCACACGCCATTACAAATAAATATAAACTAAATAAAATAGGCAGAATATTAATCATAAAACCATAATAAACGTAAAGAATCAAACTAACCCATATAAAAATTACTGCTAGCAATAAATCTGTATAATCGTAATTATTATACTTTTTATTAACAAAAAAGTAAATAATTTGAATAACCCCAATAATAGCACAGATACATACTAAAATATAATTAAAAGTTTTGATTAATTCTTCCGTTGCTGCAAGAAAAACAATTCCTAACACTAAATACAAAATACTAATTAATATAACACTAAATCCTGACTCTTTTTCCAATCTTAACACCTCTCATCACATGCGTCTTGTAATACTTCATGTATACCTTCTAAATAAATATTATATAATTGAATCTCTTCATCATCACTTAAATCTATTTTATCATCAATCGTCCCTACATGATACTGAACCATTTCTCCATTAAGTATAAACAGCACTAATGGAGTCTTTAAATCTGTAATAGAATCTAATCCATAAATTCCATCTAACTGACTTAAATAATAAATAACATCTAAATCAGTATTATCTGAAACATCTAACAAAATATCTACAACTCTTCTGCTTCTTTCATCATCTGGTTTTCCAATATAAATAACACCTGTACCACTATCTATTATTTCATTAACTTCCTCTTTTGTACTATATTTTATAATATTATCTTCTTGAATATCTAATTCAAGATATTGATCATTATATTGTTCATATTCTTTCTTAAAAGCATTTTCTTCCTTCTCTTTTCCACAAGCTAAACAGAAAAAACACAATAATATTATAATTAATTTTGAAACATTCACCTTCAACACACCTCATACCATTTGATTATTTTTAATAATTTCATTTGCAACCATTGCCCCTTCACTACTAGCAGTGACCAGTTGATATAACTCCTTTAGAATTACATCTCCACAAGCATAAACACCTTCTCTACTAGTTTGATAATGGGAATTAACTACAATATATCCATTTCTTTTTTGCCCATCAAATAACTCACTATTCGGTAATTGACCGATTGCTAAAAAGACACAACTACCTAAAACTTCTTGACCAGTAGTTAAACGAACACCTACCAATTTATCATCTTGAAGAATATAATTTTCTAAAACACTATTATAAAGAATATCTACATTACTGAATTTTTTTAATCTTTCCTTTAAAATTTTCTCAGATCTTAATTCTTGTTTTCGATATATTAAAGTTACCTTATGACAAATATTTGCAAGATAGATAGCCTCTGTTACAGCACTACTTCCTCCACCTACAACAATTACATCTTGATTTTGGTAGAAAGACCCATCACAGGTAGCACAGAAACTAATTCCATTACCAATCAATTCTTCTTCATGAGTAAGACCTAGTTTTCTTTCTCTTCTTCCAGTAGCAAACACCAAATATTGATAATGATATTTTTTATTTCCAACCAAAATAATTCTTTTTTCATAATCAATCTTAGAAATTTCTCCATATTCATAATCTACTTGATAAGAATTTACTTGATTTAACAAATTCATTGCTAAATCAGAACCTGTAATAGAAGAATAACCAGGATAATTTTCAATCGTACCAATTTTATTCAACTGACCACCAGGCATATAATTTTCAATAATTAAAGTAGAAATACTAGCTCTTTTTAAATAAATGGCACAAGATATACCACTAATTCCAGATCCAATTATAATCGTATTATATTCTACCATCGGTTCCTCCAATTTCTTTATGTCTATTAGGGTCTTTTAACTTCAACATAATATTACCTATAACACCAATTAAAATCAAAATAATAGATACAATTTGACTTACTCTAAAACTACCTATATAAAGGGAATCACTGCGAAGTCCTTCGATAAAAAATCTTCCAATTCCATACCAAATAAAATAAAAGTAAACTTGCTTGCCAACTTGATTAGAATGTCTTTTTCGAATGTAGAATAAAATAAAAACACCAATTAAACACCAAATAGATTCATATAAAAAGGTTGGTTGATAATAAACTCCATCAATATACATTCCTTGAATAATAAATTCGGGTATTTTTAAGCTTTTTAAGGCTTCATAGGTAGTTTTTCCTCCATATGCTTCACGATTAAAGAAATTTCCCCATCTTCCAATTGCCTGTCCTAATAATAAAGATAAAGATAAGATATCTAATACTCGCATAAAATTTAAACTGTTTTTTTTACAATAATAACCAATATAGATAATTCCGGCGATGATAGCACCATAAATTGCTAAACCACCTTTCCATATCATAAATATTTCTAATAAATTATCTTGATAAAGAGAAAAATTAAAAATTACATAATATACTCTTGCACCAATAATTGACCATATTACCAAATATAAAAGCATGTCAATTAAAGCACCAGTTTGAAAATTAATTTTTTTACTATAACGAATAGCAATTTCATAACCAATGAGTACTGCTACAAAAATAAGAAAGGAGTACCAATAAATAGTAATAGGACCTAATGAAAAAAATACACGATTCATTTTCTCACCTTTCCTTTATAAATAATAGGTTTAATAATCATACCTTCCATAAATAAATTTAAAATAGCAATGAATATTGCAATGATAATTGGTAATATAAATCCATGTATTTGAAAATGACTTCCTAAAATAAAACTAGTAATATACAAAACAAATACATTAAGAATTGGATAAAATAAACCCATTGTCAGAGCAGTTATTGGTAAAGTAATATAGAATAAAATGGGTTTAATTGTTTGATTTAAAATATAAATAATAATTGCTGCGAGTAAGGCATATAATCCGTAATATTGATTATCAATGTAAAATGATTTACCAAAAAGACAAGATACTGCGATTAAAACAACAGCATATCCAAGCATGTATAATAGCCATTCAAAAAAAATATTGCTTACTAATCTATGAAAGTGTTTCTTTTCATTAGGATTATTTTCTTCTTCAATGATAATACGTTTTCCCATATAAATCATCTCCATATCTATTATAAGTATATCATGAATGGAAAAGATTGTAAAATAGAAAATTAATTTGTATAAACACTAAAAAGATTATATTCTTCTACTTTTGAATAATTATTAATGACATAATCGAAAATTTCTTTACTAAACTGTGTATCATAATTATACATTTCCTCGTCAACAAAAAATATGCAACCCTTATCACCACTACACATATCTCTTATTTCTTTAATATATTTCTCCTCACCTTTATACCCCATATTTCCATTATTTAAAAGATCATATTTAGTAATAGGAATGTTTAAGTACAATTTATATACATAACTATTAGAAAAGAAAAAGAATTGATAAGTAGAAACTTTTAAATATTTGTAATAAACTTCTTCAGGCTCTGAAAAATCAAAAACTATTCTCCTTAAATAAAAATAATCATTATCCATATGAATTGCCTCATCTTTATAAGAGAATGATAAAATTGAGATTAAAAAAATAACTATACATCCCCAGTTCATTATTTTTAAATTTTTAATAATTAAATAGACAACAGGAGCAAATCCAACCGAAAAATGATACATATCAACAATGGGATATACCATTATTTGAAATGCCAAAATATAAAATATTTCTTTATTTTTAAAATGAGATTTTATTAATTTATAAAATAAATAAACAATAATTAAAATTTCAAAAATCAATAAAGGATAGCTAAGGATATAACTATTCTTTTCTCTAAAATCAAATAATCCTAAAAAACAATAATTAATAAAAGAATAAAATGCTTGATGATAAATCAAATAAATGCACATTACAAATACTGGAATTAAAAATGAAATAATACTTTTTAGTTTATGTTGGGAATATATAAAATAAACACAAAAAACACAAATACCTATACTTTGTTTTGTTAAGAAAGTAGTCCAATCAAAAATCCCATCACAACCGAGTTATCTTTTTTTTCATTGATTAAATATAAAATTAGAAAAAGCCAAAACAAACAAAATAAATTATAACTAGGAACTGGCATAATCAACATCACAGCATAAACAATAAAAGACTTATAACCAATCATTTTAAATAATAAAATTA
>CAYQJD010000048.1:0-4575 GCA_964417835.1 uncultured Muribaculaceae bacterium | reverse complement strand
TTTTTTTGTTGGAAAAATTTTATAGAAAATTATAATTAAAAAAATGTATTGATATCATATGTTTTTTTTTTTATAATAATTTTAGGTGATAAATAATGGATTATAAAATAACATCAAGAAGTGTAGAAGATACAATGCAATTAGCAGAAAACATAGAATCAGAAAAATTTCCTGGAATGATAATTTGTTTAGATGGAGAACTTGGTAGTGGGAAGACGGTGTTTGTAAAAGGCTTTGCAAAATCATTAGGATTAGAAGAAACAATTACTAGTCCTACATTTAATATTGTTAAGGAATATCAGACTGGAGAAATGCCATTATTTCATATGGATGTTTATCGTCTAGAAGATAATGATAATAGTATTGGATTTCAAGACTATTTTAACAATAATGGCGTTTGTATAATAGAATGGTCAGAATTGATAGAACAAGAACTACCAGAAGAACGCTTAGAGATTAAGTTTAAAATAATTGATGAAGATACCAGAATTATAAAACTTATTCCATTTGGTCAAAAATATGAAGATATAATAAATTCTGTTATATAAAGAATTTAATTGTAATTTTAGACTAATTTGAGTTTTAAAAAAAGCGCATGATTATAAGACTTATTGCAGTAAAAATGTAAAAATTACAATAAGTTTTTAATTTAGATAAATATATAAAAACTATTACGTGTTAAAAATGTGAGCTATTTTTATTTTCAATTTCTGCTTTATTAATAAATTTAAGTTTTTTAGATATATGAATTTTCCTTTCTGTTTGTTGCGAATAGATTTATATGTCTTTTTCAATGCAACATTGTTGCACTACAAATTTAAATTAACAACTAACATTTTAATTGACTTTCGTCTGAGAATAACATATAATTTTAAATGGTACATTTTATTAATTTAAATTATTTTTAATGTGGGAAGTTGCAAATGATTTAAATTATGAAAGGAAAATTTGTTATGAAAACATTTATGGAAAAGAAAGAAACAGTAAATCGTAAATGGTATGTTATAGATGCAGAAGGTTTACCATTAGGTAGAGTTGCAACTAAAGCAGCTAATATTTTAAGAGGAAAGCATAAAGTTACTTTTACGCCACATGTTGATTGTGGAGATTATGTAATTATCATTAATGCTGAAAAAGTCAAATTGACTGGTAATAAGTTGGCTGATAAAAAGTACTATAATCATTCTGGTTTCCCTGGAGGTCTTAGAGAACGCACTGCAAAAAAAATGGTTGAGTCATATCCAGAAGAAATGGTAGAAAGAGCCATTAAAGGAATGCTACCTCATAATAGACTTGGAAGAAGTATTTCAAAAAAATTATTTATATATGCTGGTCCAGAACATAAGCATATAGCTCAAAAACCAGAAAGTATAACAATTGATTAGGAGGTAGAATTTAATGAAAAATAATGTTTTTTCTGCTACGGGAAGAAGAAAAAGTTCTGTTGCTCAAGTTAGATTAGTACTAGGTACTGGAAAAATAACAGTAAATGGTAGAGAAGTAAATGAATATATGCCATTTCCAACTTTGGTAATGGATTTAAAACAACCATTAGTTATAACAAATAATGAATCTACATTTGATATAACTGTTACAGTAAAGGGTGGAGGATTTTCAGGACAAGCTGGTGCTATAAGATTAGCAATTACAAAAGCATTACTAGAGTTCGATAAAAATACTGATCAAACGAGAGAAGATTCTTATAGAAAAATACTTAAATCAGAAGGATTTATTACAAGAGATCCTAGAGTAAAAGAACGTAAAAAGTATGGACTAAAGAAAGCACGTAGAGCTCCTCAATTTTCAAAACGATAAAATGTTTCGAAATCTTGTGTATACAAGATTTTTTCTATTGCAAATATATTTAAGTTATTATAATATACTTTAGGGATGTGCTTAATGAAAGAAATGAAAGATTTTTTAAATCAAATGAATATTGATAAAACAAAATATATTGTTGTTGCATGCTCTGGTGGTCCTGATTCTATGTGCCTTTTATATTTGTTAAAGTTTTATGGTTATAATATAATTTGTGCTCATGTAAATCATAATTTAAGAAAAATTAGTAGCGCTGAATATCAATTTGTATATAAATATTGTTTGGATAACAATATTATTTTTGAAGGTTTAGAAATAAAATCTTATAAAAATCATAAATTTAGTGAACAAGAAGCAAGAGAAAAAAGATATGATTTTTTTGAAAATATTTTAAAAAAATATAATACTAATATTTTAGTTACCGCTCATCATGGTGATGATTTAATAGAAACAATACTAATGAGATTAATAAGAGGAAGTAATTTACAAGGATATAGAGGTTTTGATAAAATAAGTAAATATAAAGATTTTTATATCTTAAGACCTCTAATATTTTATACTAAACAAGAAATACAAAATTATGTTGAAAGTATGAATATTCCTTATGTTATTGATGATACAAATTATTCTGAAAAATATACAAGGAATAGAATAAGACTTAATATATTACCTTTTTTGAAAAAAGAAAATCAAAAAGTAAATAAAAAATTTTTAATATTTAATGAAGAATTGGAAAAAGCATCTTCTTTTATAAATGCAGAAGTAACAAAATATATAAATGATAATTATAAAAATAAAATATTAAACTTAAATAAGTTCCTTAAATTACCTTTATACATAAGAGAAAAAGAAATAGAACAAATTTTATTAGATCTATTTAAAAAAGACATAGTATTACTAAAAAAAATTCATATAGAAAATATATTAAGTTTAGCAAATAAAAAAACAAATAATAAAATTATATTGCCCAAAAATATGATAATAAAAAAACAATATGATAAGTTATATTTTGATTATTGTTGCTCAAACAATAAAATTGATTATGAATATTTATTAACATCAAGATTGGATATAGAAAATTTTGGCGAAATTTATATTACGAAAGATAATTGTGATAATAATAATTATATAATAAGATTAAATAGTAAAAATATAACACTTCCAATAAGAGTTAGGAATAAAAGATCTAAAGATAAAATGAAAGTTAAAAATCTCGATGCAGAAAAAAGTATAAAGAAAATATTTATAGACGAAAAGATAGATTTTTCTTTAAGGAATAGTTGGCCAATAGTTACAGATAGCAATGATAATATTTTATGGATTCCAGGAATTAAGAAAAGTGAATTTGATTGTTGTAATAATGAATTTTATGATATAATAATAAAGTACACAAAAAAGGAGAATAAATATGAAGAAAAATAATATGGCTAAACAGACTATGCCTTATTTATTGTTATTAATAATAGTTTTAGGAACTTTAGTATTTTATAATATAGGTCAAACAAAAGTAAATAAATTGACATATAATGAATTAATTGTAGAACTAAGTAAAGATACAGTGAAATCAATTGAAGTTACACCTAAGTCTAATGCAGGGGTATATTATATTACTGGAACATTAGATAGTTATAATAAAAATGAAATTTTTAAAGTAAACGTTCCTTTATCAGAATCTGTTTTAGATAGAATACTTTCTTATGCAGATAAAAATGAATTTGAAATAGAAACTAATACTAATCCGGAAAATTCTGGGCTAGTAACTTTATTAGTAAATGTAATTCCATTTGTATTATTAATAGTTGCAACATTTTATTTATTTTCAAAAATATCAGGAGGAAATAAAAATTCTATGGATTTTGGAAAGAGTCGTGCAAAGTTAAGCGAAGACGGTGGACGAGTAAGATTTACTGATGTGGCTGGATTAAATGAAGAAAAAGAAGAAGTTGCAGAATTAATAGATTTTTTAAAAAATCCAAAAAAGTTTCAAAAACTTGGAGCTCGAATTCCTAAGGGAGTCTTATTAGTAGGCCCTCCAGGAACTGGAAAGACTTTACTTGCAAAAGCAGTTGCTGGAGAAGCAAATGTTCCATTTTATTATATAAGTGGTTCTGATTTTGTTGAATTATTTGTAGGAATTGGAGCAAGTCGTGTAAGAGATATGTTTAAGCAAGCCAAACAATCAGCTCCATGTTTAATTTTTATTGACGAAATTGATGCTGTTGGACGTCAGAGAGGAACTGGTTTAGGAGGTGGACATGATGAAAGAGAACAAACACTAAATCAATTATTGACTGAAATGGATGGATTTGGTGCAAATGAAGGTATCATTATAATTGCAGCAACTAATAGACCTGATGTTTTAGACCCAGCCTTATTAAGACCTGGAAGATTTGATAGACAAGTTACTGTTAGTTTGCCCGATCAAAAAGAAAGAGAAGCTATACTAAAAGTTCATGCAAAAGATAAAATATTTGATAAATCAGTTAATTTAGAAAATTTATCAAAAAGAACTCCTGGATTTAGTGGTGCAGATTTGGAAAATTTATTAAATGAATCAGCATTACTTGCTGTAAGAAGAAATAAATCTGCTATTAGCATGGAGGAAATAGATGAAGCAACTGATCGTGTGTTGATGGGACCTGCAAAAACAAGTCGTAAAATTACAGATAAAGAAAAGAAACTTGTTTCATTGCACGAAGCAGGGCATGCTGTTATAGGGTTAAAATTAGAAGATGCAAATGAAGTTCATAAAATAAC
>CAYQJD010000047.1:0-4744 GCA_964417835.1 uncultured Muribaculaceae bacterium | reverse complement strand
TTTGTAAAAAATTTATTTATTATTTTATGTGTATTTTTTACGAATGTTAAATTAACAAGTAATAAGATGATTTTTAACCAAAAGAATTATATAAAAATAGTTGGTACTATAATAGTAGCTATATTATGTAGTGCGATAAAATATAAAATAGATTATTCATTGGGCACTGTTTGCTCAATATTAATTATTAGTATAATATTTTCTAAAGATAATTTTACAAATAGTTTAGTAACAACAATAATTTCTTTTATTATAAATTATCTTATATTATTTATTAGTGCTATGATTGATTTTATTGTAAACTTGATAATACAGACTAATAATGATTATATTAATTTAATATTAATATTAAGTGTACATTTAGTATTATTGTTCAGGTTTTATAAACTAAAAAGAATAAAATATGGACTTTCTTTTCTGCAAAAAAGTTCGGATAATGATTATTTAGATATATTGATTTTAAATATAAGTGTCATGATATTATTTTCTATAATAATATTCCTTAATGCGGAGCAAAACTTAATATACGGTTTTAGCATATGTTTAATAATTTTTGCAATTATTATGTTTATTTCTATTCAAAAATCTATACAACTATATTACAAGCAAAAATTATTAGTAAAAGAATTAAACGAAGCCAAAGATGAATTAACAAAGAAGAAAAAAGAAGTAGAAGAATTAGAGCAAGAAAATCTAGATTTTAGTGAGAAAAGTCATTCATTATCTCACAGACAAAAATCGCTAGAATACAAATTAGATGAGTTAATGAAAAAGGCTGAAATATCAGAAAAGATAGATTTAAAAGGTAGAATAGAAAATATATCAAAAGAACTATACGTAAAACCACGTGAAATGGAGCTAACTAAAACTGATGTTTCAAATGTAGACGATATGCTCAAATATATGCAATCAGAATGTAAAAAGAATCAAATTGATTTTGTCTTGCAAGTTAATGGAAATATACATTATATGGTAAATAATCTAATTACTAAGGAAGAGCTAGAAATACTAATTGCAGACCATGTAAAAGATGCCATTATTGCAATAAATCATTCAGATAATATTAATAAAAGTATTATGGTAAGAATTGGTAAAATAGATGAAATTTATGGATTGTATGTATATGACTCAGGTGTAGAGTTTGAAAAGAAAGTGTTACAAAATTTAGGTAAGAAACCAATTACAACATATGCTACTGAAGGAGGAAAGGGCATAGGATTTATGAATACTTTTGAAACTTTAAAAAGATATAAAGCAAGTTTAATTATTAAAGAAATTGGAATGCCAAGCAAAGAAAATTATACTAAAATTGTTATGATAAAATTTGACGAAAAGAATGAATTTAAAGTTGTTTGAAAATAGAAACTGGAGTGATAAAGGTTGAAAAAATTTAAATTCTTTTTCAACAAGATTTGTGCCTTAGGAAGGAATGTGATTAAAAATGGAAAGAGTAGATAAAGTAAATTATTATTTAGATATAGCAGAAATCATAGCAGAAAGAGGAACATGCCTTAGAAATAATTATGGAAGTGTAATTGTAAAAAACGATGAAATAATTTCAACAGGATATACAGGAGCGCCAAGGGGAAGAAAGAATTGCTTAGACTTGGGGTATTGTAGAAGAATGATAAAAGATACACCTAGTGGAGCAGGATATGAATTATGCAGATCAGTACATAGTGAGCAAAATGCAATAATAAGTGCAAATAGAAGAGATATGATAGGTGCGTGCCTTTATTTAGTAGGAGTAGATAAAAGAAGTGGAAATTATAGAGAAAATACAAAACCTTGTACATTATGCAAAAGAATGATAATAAATGCAGGAATTGAAAAAGTGGTTATGAGAGATAACAAAACTGAATATAGAGTAGAATATATTGAAGACTGGATTGAAAATGATGACACACTAAATTAACTTATCAAATAAATGTGTATTATAATTGTATTTTATTTTACATGTATGGTGGACTTCGAAATTTTAGACCTTCCTAATTGAGTCATACCAACGATTTTGAATTCTCAGAAGTAATTCAAACTGTTTGATTAATTTAAAATAAAATACAATTATAGTACTTTTTTTGTTCATTCTATACTAATTGCTAAAACGAATCCTAATAAAAGGCTTAAGATAGATACTATCCCAGTTATATCAAATGAAAATCCGTGGATAAAGTACAAAAATGGAGCCTATTGTAAAACCGATTATACTAAAGAAAGTCTGAGTATAAAATTTCTTTAATAAAAATTGGGTTAATTTCATAAAAATTAGACTACCTAAAAATAGTCCTATTGCTAAAGGAATAAGAAAGGGAAGATAAATGCAAGAAACAGCATCTAAATAAAATTTGTATATTCCTAAAAGCATTAAAATTAGTGTACTACTAACTCCTGGAATAATAACTCCTGCAGACATCAAAATACCAGCAAATGTTAAGAACAAGAAATTATATTCATTTACTGAATTATATGTAGAAAAAGATTTTTCAATTAGGACTAGTAAAATGCCTATTAAGAGAGTTATAAAAGTGAAAATTAAATAATAAGGTTTAAACTTAACTTTTGAGTTAGATGTTTTAATTAGAGCAGGGATACTACCTAAAATTAATCCTATAAAGATGAATTTTATTTGAATAGGGTATGCAAAAAATAGATATTTTAAAACATTTCCTAATACCACAATACCAATACCAACACCTAAGAAAATAGGAAAAAGAAATTTAAAATTTTGTTTAATATTTTTAAAAAAACCTAACACACAATTAAGTAATGTCTCATATATACCAAAAATAACGCATAAAACTCCACTACTAATTCCTGGTAAAATTGAACCTGCACCGAATTGCAATCCCTTTAATAAAACCTTTAAAAAAATTCACAAAATCATTCCTTTCTGTTAATATATATTTAACAAATATCAAAAAAGAACGAAATAAATAATAGGGTCAGGCACTTTTTATTTTTCCCTAACATATAATGATTTAGAGAAAAAATGGAGGTGCTTTATGTTTTCTGGCATTTGTATTACAGGATTTTTACATTTTTTAAAATCGGCTATTTTGGTCGTTCGGATATATTACAGGAAGTAATTTATTTCCAGAACCTTTAACTCCAGAAGAAGAAAAAGAGGCTCTAGAAAAATTATCACAAGGAAATGAAGAGGCACGTAATTTATTAATAGAAAGAAATTTAAGACTTGTTGTACATGTATGTAAAAAATATTCAAATACAAATATAGATCAAGATGATTTACTATCAATTGGGACAATAGGACTAATAAAAGGTGTGAATAGTTTTAATATAGATAAAGGCTCAAAGCTTTCAACTTATGTATCTAGGTGTATTGATAAAGCAATACTCACATGATGGTTACAGATGATGAGATTAAAGAATTACTGGTTAAAGTCAAGGAAAACGCTAAAATTGAACTGACTAAGTTTAAAGTTGATGAAGTGAATTTAAAGAATAAAACATTAGGTGTACAGATTCAATATTATAGAAAATTAAATAATATGACTCAAGAAGATTTAGCAAGTAGAGTTAATTTGAGTAGAGATGCAATTATAAAATACGAAAATAATAAGGTAAATAAACAATTAAATATGCAGACAATGAAGAATTATTATTCAATATTTAAAGCTCTTAAAATGGAAAACACAATTGAATTAACAGGATATGAAAAGTTTATTTTACAAGGTCAAAGTTGTGCTTTAAGAAATATAATATCTATACTTGGAATAACACAAAAGTCTTTTGCAAAACTTATGGACAAGCCATATGCAACTGTAAAAGAATGGATGCAAGATAGAGTTAATATGTCTAAAAATACTTTTGAATATGTTGAAAATGTATTAAATGAAAATGGTTACAGTTTGGTAAATTAAAAATAAAATATAAATCTTTTAATAGGATGATAAAAAGAAATTAATTAAGGTAAATTTCTCTTTATCATTCTATTATTTTTGCAATTAATAATTATAAAAGACTTAAAAATAGCTAGAAAATGTAATTATTACTGGGTGTCAAAAAGTTACCCATTAAAATGGATTGTAACCCAGCTAAAAGCCACGCTTTTAGGCTGTTTGCGGGGGACTGAGTAGACTCCCTGTTCCTGCAAAATTGCTATTAGAGCAATTTTGAACTAGAAATTTTTGAAAGGAGGTGAAAAATTTATGAAGCAAAAAAATGAAGAAGAAACTACAAAAATTGTTGTTAGAGTTCCAAAATCATTTAAAGAACAGATATACAAAGCAGTAGCAAAATCATCATATAGTAGTGCTTCAGAACTGATAAGATCAGGTATAGAAAAAGAATTAAAAATACAAAGTATGAAAGATAATCTTGACTTTGTATCTAAAGAATTAAGTAAATTAATTGATATAAAGTTAGACGGATTTATCAGCTCTCAAAGAAAACTATATGCTAATAATGTAAGAATAAGTGCAATAAATACTTATGCTGTTGGTGAAATGTTGAAACGAATTTTGGGTGATGAATTTCATGAAGATTTTATTACAATATTAAAAAGTGCAAGAGAAAAAGCTAATTATTATGTTAGTAGAAAACCAGAAGATATTTCAAAAGAAGAACTAGCTGATTTTTTCAGTATTAGTAAAGATTATAGAAATGAATAATTAAATATTTTGAAACAAGAAATACCTATAAATTTAATAGGTGTTTTTTTATTTTCCAATAACGAGAGATGCCATAAACTCGTTATAAAATAATAAAGTGACACGTCTGGTCA
>CAYQJD010000046.1:0-4825 GCA_964417835.1 uncultured Muribaculaceae bacterium | reverse complement strand
GAAATAATAAATAAATCTAATGATGTAAAACATAAATATAATGATACAAAAGAAATACTGCATAATGCAATAGATGAGATACTAGAAACAACTTTAAATAAAGAATTTGATATTATAAAACCACATACTAAATTATTATAATATTAAAAATAGGTGGGGAAGATCCCACCTTTAATTATGCTTTTAATTCAACTTGTTTTGCTAATTTATAAAATGTATTTCTTTTCACATTTGCATTTGCCATTGCTTGGGTTGCTGTTTGTTCGCCATTTTTCCATTTGTTAAATTCTGTAATAAATGCTTCTGTTATTTCTGCTTTTGGTCTACCTAAATGCTTATTTTGTGCTTTCGCTATGGCAATTCCTTCGGCTTGCCTTTTCTTTATATTATTTCTTTCATTTTCTGCATTATAAGATAAAATCTGCAATACTAAATCTGCTACAAATGTTCCTAATAAATCTTTGTGCAATCTAGTATCAAGTAATTCCATATCTAACACTTTAATATCTGCCTTGCATTCTGTTGTTAATTCTTGCCATTCTTTTTTTATTTCTATATAATTTCTGCCTAATCTATCAATTGAATGTATAACCAATAAACTATTTGGGCTATCTTTTAACATTCTTTTTAGTGTTTGATATTCTGCTCTATTAAAATCTTTTCCGCTCTGCTTATCTAAAAATATTCTTTCTTTTGGAATTCCAAAATCTAACATTGATTGTAATTGTCTGCTTTCATTTTGGTCTTTACTACTCACGCGAATGTAACCATAAATTTTTTGATTATCTTTCATACTAACCACCTCTTGGTCGACTAGTATAAATGCTTTGTTTGTAAATGTCAAGGCTATTTTATAAATATTTGTAAAATCTTTTATAAACCTTTACAAACACGCTATTCACTATTTTTTTAATGTTTATAAAGGTATACCTTTACAAATAAAATAATACTACCTAAAATTAAGTAGTATCTTCTTTATATTTAATCTTTAACACTTTTTATGTTTTGTAATTCAAATCTATATTTCTGTCCGTTTTTATTTACCTCATCTAAAAACATTTCATAAGGTCTACACCATAATGTATTATCTCCATATAATGCTCTGTATGCAACCATTTTTTCACCAGTTTCACTATGATAAATTATATCTTCTACAATATATAAATCTCCTTTGTAATGTTTATAAATTCCTTTAATTTTTAATTCTCTCATTAAATTTTCCTCCTATTTTACTAAATCTAAATTTCCATTTATTACTATTGGTGAAAAACCTGATATTTCATCAAATAACATTCCTTCTGGAATATCATTATATAAATATATTTTTTTGTTTTTCATAAATGCCTCATATATTTCAATAAATGTTGCTCCACCTATATAGTTTTTCTTTCCATTCTTATCAAAATTTAATGTTAAAACTGCGTCCATAGTTGCAATTCTTTCCTCACTCATTCTAAACATTCTTGCTTTAAATTCACTATGTTCTTTTTCTCCTAATTCCCAACTCTTCTTTTCTGCATCTGGTTCATAATATGAATTTGGTAATTCTACTATATGTCCCATCGTTTCTAATTTTTCCTTTATTGGTGCTATATCTTTATAAAATGCTTTACTACAAATAATCAATATCTTCATTTTTATTCTTCCCCTCTCTATGTTTATACATACTAATTTAATATATTTAATAAGTCTATTGACCCAATCAAATTATTTTTATGATTACTTATTGATGTTTTTATATTACTTATTGTTCTTAATTTATCGTCCATTTCATTCATTATGTCTTCATAACTAAACCACTTCACATCTAATATCTCACTCTTATCATATTGTATATTTTCATTTATTAGTTTTGTTGAAAATATAATCATTACAAAAATATCATTTTCAAGTATTCTATTTGCAATATAAAGTATTCCATTTAACTCAACATCACAACCAGTTTCTTCTTTAATTTCTCTAATTGCTCCTTGCTCTATACTTTCATTAAAATCTAAATGTCCTGCTGGTACATTCCATTTTTGATAACACTTTTCTTTTGCCTCTTGTACTAATAGATATTTGCCATCTTTTTCTATTACTCCACCTACTATTACATTCATTTATAAAACACTTTCCTTTCATTCAATAATTTCATTATGTTATATATATCATAATTTCATAATATTTTCAACCCTATCTATTATAATAGTGTAATTTGTTGATGTATATGCTAAAAGTGTCTTAAAATTGAATGTCGTTATAATTTCACACTAATAAAACAATAATAAAGTAGGGGCTGGGTTGCTCCTACTAATTTTCTTTATTGTTAGATTTTTATATTGATATTTTCACATATTATTTTTAGTGTATAAGTTTTAAAATATGTCAAGTAATTTCTAATGTGTAAATATTTTCAAATACATTATATTTTTTCTAAACTACCATTCTTTATGAATTCTATTTTATCTTGTTTTAATTTTTCGAAACTTTCAATCGTATTGTTACAATAATTACGAATACTCATAACATACCTTTTGTGATTAAAATCGTATTGTCCTAATGTTGGTGCTGATGTGCCTTGTAAATCTATTTTAATAAATGGGGAAATTTTATTATTATTCTCATCAAATGCCTTTACTATATATCTTTTAGATGTCTTACTGATTTCTTTTGCCTTACTATAATAAAACATACATTGTCTTTTTACTTGTAATATATTGCATATTTTCTCTGCAACTTTAAAATCATTTATAAATGCTAATTTCCTACTACCTTTAACTATAAAAAATACTAACTTTAATTTATCTGCAACTGCAACTACATAATTAAATGCTGTTGCTGATAACTCATCTGTAATAGTAATGATTGGTGATTTCATTTGTTTTGATAAATGCACCAATTCTTGTATATCTATTTCTTGTAATTCAATCACATTTTTAATTCTTTTCATTTCTAAAATTCCCCCTTAATCCATACCTATTACTATATTAAACATTTTGTCTATTGTATAACTGCATATTTCTGCCAATTCATAAAGTGCTTTCAATTCTTCATTTGTCATACTTTGCATATTTATTGTATCAATCATATCGCTTGCTGTATCTCTAATATTACCTACCATTTCTAAAAATAACATAGGGTCTGTATTTGCTATTGCTTCTTGTAATGCTTCCGTTATTTTTCTATTCCTTATATTCTTTTTTGTGTTTAACATTCTGTAAAACCCCCTTTCCTAGTATATAATCTATATTATCTAAAATATCTAATACTTTTGATGTCAAGGTTGAGATGTATTGATAATCTGTATAATTAGTCTCTTTTGCAATTTCCATAACTGAAATGATGTGCCTTGACAATCTATTGATGTCAAACATATTTCTTTCAACTGATGTGCCATCCAATTCTTGTTTTATTTCAATAACTTTCATACAATCAATACATCTCGCTTTCCAAGGAATCTAAAAATGAAAATATGATTAAATATACTTTCTTATTAATATTTTAGTGTGGTTGTTTTAAAAATTATTGCTTTTGTTATTGGCGCTGCTAAAATTATTATTTTTCTGGTATATTTCTGTTGTGATACTATTGATAAAATTATCTGTTTCCGGATTTCTTATTTCATAAGTTTTGCTTGAAATAATTTCATAATCACTAGAATTTACTGCGGTACAATCTTTATATAACATTTTTTCTTGTTTAGGTACTTTGATTCCTTTACTTTTATGATAATACTTTTCACCTTTTGGAAAATGTGTCAATCTTTCCAATTTATCATCTCTATTTTCTTTTGAATGTCCAAGGGTTTGTCTTGTATTCATATTTTGCATTACATACACACCACCAACATCACTATAACCGATACCACCATTCCAATAATTTAATAAATCTGCTTGTGGAATATTTAACTGACTTTGTGTGGTTGATTTTACAAATAAATTTATATGCCAACACCATTTAGATGTTTGTTCGAATTGTCCTATATATTCTAAATCCTTATAATTCTTATTTAATGTTTTAATGAATTTATTATAATTATTCTTGGCAACTTGAATATCTGTAACATTATCTCTATGTGTAAGTACTATAAAGATTTCATTCATTCCACCACTAAAATTATTCATTACAATATCTTCATATCGCCTTATTTTTCTTTTGACATCTTTTAAACTTGTGATATTACTTTGATTATACTTTTTGATTTCACCTGTACGAATATCTACGTATTCATATTTATTCAACTTTTTAATGCAACCTTCAACTGGTGGTCTAACCATGTGTGTTATTTTTACATATTCTCCTAGATTAGTTACATATACTAAATCATTCCCATCTATGATATTACATTCATTGCATTTTTGAATATTCACATCACTTTTATTATTCATATTATTTTTATCCATCATTGTTACCCCCTATATATAAATAATTACTGGGTGTAACATTGCATAAAATTGCACTGTTATAACACCCGAATAAAATTAAATAGAAATATCATTTGCCAATAATAAAAACCCTACAATCTCTTGTAAGGTTTGAATTCTAGTTATCGCATATATAAACTAATAATAGGCTTATGTATTTCTAATTTATTTCTAATTTTTTCTGTTCAAGTTTTAAATTCTCCAATTTTAGAATTATCAACTTAAATCTTGTAAATGTACTTATTTATCAAGGGTTTGGGTGGGTATTAAATAACACGATATAAACTTAAATAATATTAAATAACACTTAAATTTAAAGACTTAAAATCCTGCGGATGAATAATCCGTGCCGGTTCGATTCCGGCCATCTGCACCATTAGATTTATCAACACTTTTAGAGTTTTTGATAAGTCTATTTT
>CAYQJD010000045.1:0-5592 GCA_964417835.1 uncultured Muribaculaceae bacterium | reverse complement strand
TTGTCTTTTTTTTACTGGTTAGGTTGCGGACAAAGTCTGCCGTATGATATAATGTTAGTGTAAAAAACAAAAAATAATAATTTTTTATGGAGGGCTATTTATGGAGTTAGTACGTGTTGGTAAGAAAACTTATTATATAAAAAATGCAACTAATATTGGTATTTATAAAGTTGATGATAATAATGTTTATCTTATAGATACAGGAAATGATAAAGATGCAGGAAAGAAAATATTAAAGATTGTTGATGAGCAAGGTTGGAATGTTAAAGGAATTATAACTACGCATTCAAATGCAGACCATATTGGGGGAAATAAGGTAATTCAAGATAGAACTAATTGTACTATACTCGCTTATAATATTGAAAAATCTTTTACAGAATATCCTATATTAGAATCATCCTTCTTATATGGTGGTTATCCATTTAAAGATATTAGAAATAAGTTTTTATTAGCAAAAGAATCAGTTGTAACATCAATAGATGATAATCTTCCAGAAGGATTGGAATATTTTACTCTAAAAGGACATTTCTTCGATATGATAGGAATTAAAACAAGTGACAATATTTATTTTTTGGCAGATTCTTTATTTAGTGAAGAAACAATTACAAAATACCATTTATTTTTTATATATGATATAAGAGAATTTCTTAATACTTTAGATTATCTGAATACTTTAAATGGAAGTTTATATATTCCATCTCACTCTGAAGCTACAAATGATATTTCATCATTGATAGAAATTAATAGAAATAAAGTAAATGAGATTATTGATAAGATATATAATGCTTGTGAAAAAGAGAAGACCTTTGAAGAAATATTAAAGTATATCTTTGATGATTATGGCTTAGTAATGAACGCTAATCAATATGTTTTAGTTGGAAGTACCATAAGATCTTACTTATCATATTTATATGATGAAAATAAATTATTCTATAAATTTAAAAATAATAAAATGGTATGGAGTCAAGTATGATTATTTTAGAAGAATTTTATAAAATAAAAATTTATGTTATAGCATACTTGGCGATATTATAATAAAAGATTATAATTCTAATATGGCAATTAATGCGTGTCATATAATATAGATATGCCAGAATAATTTAGTAAAATATTTATATAACACTTTCCAAATTATTAAGTAATCAAAAAGGGTTACTTTTTATATTTGAAATATATAATCAATACTAAATTTATACTTTCAAAAATATAATTATTTAATATTTGATAGATAAATATTTTTTTCAAAAGTTTATAAAATACTTAGGAAATAGTTTTGATGTTTTTAATTGAAAAATATTATAGTTTGTTATATACTAAAAAAGGAAAGTAGGATATAAATATGAGTCAATCAAAAAAGATTTATTTTTTATCAGCATTGGTATTAATAATAGGATGTTATGCTTTAAATTTGAGTTATAGTTTATTTGTCCAAACTGAAGAAAATGAAGTGTTAAATTCTGAAGTGGTTGGATTATCATATAGTTTAAATCAATCTACTTTTGCTATTGATTCTAATAGTACTAAAATAGTTAAATTAGTTGTAACGAATACTAGTAGTACAGAAATGAATTTTGGATTAATTGCATCTTCTAAAAATTATGGTTATAAAGTGAGTGTTTTAGAAGATTATTCATCTTATGGAATACTATCTTCAAATCAATCGAAAGAAATATATTTGGCTATAGAAAATAAAAACGACTTTTGTATAGAAGTGAATTTTACTTTAGAATATAATTATACCACGATCAATTTCAATGAAGACTCGTATTTAGCTATTTCTAATATAGACAATGAAAATAAATATAATTACTCATTTCCTATAGTTTTAAAAGATATTATAATAAATAATGCACAAGATAATATTGATTCATCTAGATCAACTTTGGTTGAAGAATTTTTGACTACGCCTGGTAAATCAATAAATGATTTGGAAGAAAAATCTTTAGTAAAATTAATGGTTTCTGATGGTACAAGTTATTATTATAGAGGAAATGTTGAAGATAATTATTTAACATATAATAATTCTTGTTATAGAATAGTCGGTATTGATAATAATAGTAACATTAAATTAATTTATTATGCAAATAAACCTTGTGATGAAGAAATTAATAAAAATAGCGGATATGCAACTATTAATGATCAATATATTGAAACTATCTATGATAGTGTTTCGACTTCTGAATTAAATAAAGATTTAAGATATGAAAAATCATTATTGAAAAATACTTTAGAAAATTGGTTCGAATATCAAAATTTTAATAAAGAAGAATTAATTATGGCTGATTGGTGTAATGATTTAAGTAACAATAATGGTATTTATAATTCATATAATAGATTAGTTAATGAAAATATAGGATTACCAACATTAGAATGTAATAATATAATTAAATCTTATGTTGGGACTCTTACTGCAGATGAAATAGTATTTGCTGGTAATATTTTTGACAATAAGAACATAAATAATTACCTTTATAAAAATGCCGAAGATTATAGTTGGTGGACTCTTACACCATATAGTCTATCAAAGGATAATTATAATAATTCTGAAATGTTTATATTTAATGGTAAATTAGATAAAAATGTTCTTAGCACTTTAAATAGAATTAGACCATCTATTGTATTGAAAGGGACATTATTAGTAAAGGGTAATGGGACTAAAGAATCACCTTATATAATAGATAATAATATTACTTCTTTAGGCGTTTGTGAAAAAAGTTAAATACTATTATTGTTTAACTTTTTTTATTAAATGACTTTTATTTAGAAGGTTTGATAAACATTTATAAAGCTGTTAAAATTTAAAGATATCCATATTGAAACCAGTTTGAACTTATTTGTTTTATCCTTAGTGACAGAATATCATAAACAAATGTTAGATAATTAAAGATAAATTCTTGACTAAAAATAATAATTAAAGTAAAATGTTAGTATATTCTTGATAAAAGAAAAGTAATATAAAATATTTAGTTAAAGAGAGAACAATAATTGGTGAAAATGTTTATTAATATTTATATGAAAGACACTTTTATATAATCAAGACGCATAATGTGATAGAATTAAGAGAGTACACTTGTAAAGTAAGGTGGCACCGCGGAATTAATTTTTTTCGTCCTTACATTATAGAGTGTTTTTTATTTAGGAGGATATATGATAACAAAACCAAAGGGAACATATGATTTATATGGAATTGATGCTAAAAAAAGAAAATATGTTAATGAAGTAATTGATGCAATATGTGAGAAATATAATTATTCTTATATTGAAACACCTATTTTCGAATCAAGTGAATTATTTCATAGAAGTGTTGGAGAATCAAGTGATATTGTTACTAAGGAGACTTATGATTTTAAAGATAGAGGTGATAGGCCTATAACATTAAGGCCAGAAGGGACAGCTGGTATAGTAAGAAGTTTTATTGAAAATAAAATGTATGGAAATTTATCAGAAGTAGTAAAAGTATATTATAATGGCCCTATGTTTAGATATGAAAGACCACAAAGTGGAAGAACAAGACAATTTACTCAATTCGGAATAGAAGCATTAGGATCAGATGACATATTAACTGATGCTGAAATTATAAGTTTAGCTTACAATACCTACAAACTTTTAGGAATAGATGTAGTTGTACAAATAAATTCTTTAGGAGATAGTGAATCTAGAAATAACTATAGAGAAGCTTTATATAATTATTTTAAACCTAATATAGATAAATTTTGTGATGATTGTAAAGATCGTATTGAAAAAAATCCGCTTAGAATATTAGATTGTAAAATAGATGCTGATAACAAATTAATGAAATATGCCCCTAAAACATTAGATTACTTAAATGAAGAAAGTAAAAATAGATTTGAAAAGTTACAAGAATATTTAGATTTAATGGAAATAAATTATGAAATAAATACAAATCTTGTTAGAGGTTTGGATTACTATAATCATACTATTTTTGAGTTTGTTGGAGATATCCCAGAATTTGGAAGTCAAAATGTATTAGGCGGAGGAGGAAGATATAATGGACTTGTAGAAGAGCTAGGAGGTCCAGTTATACCTGCTGTAGGATTTGCAATGGGATTAGATAGAACAATACTTGCGATGGAAAAATTGAATGTTAATTTTAATATAAAGAATAGTATAGATATATTTGTAATGTATAGTAATGAAGAGGAGAAAGAAACAGCGGTTTATTTAGTCCAAGACTTAAGAATGAATGGTTTTATAACTGAAACAGATCATATGAATAAACAGTTTAAAAATCAATTTAAATCAGCTGATAGATATAAGGCAAAATATATAATCATAGTTAATGAAGAAAATATAAAAGAATATAAAGTAACTGTAAAAGATAATGCTACAAAAGAAGAAGAGTTAGTTAACATTAATGATTTGATAGATTATCTTGATATGCATATGTAAGGAGGGTTTTATATGGTTATTAGATATTTGGATGGAAATTTAAATATAGTTGGTGTAGAAAGGCTAAATGATTCTTCGTTTGATACAATGAAAAAATTAAATGCATGTAATTTTGAATTATTGTATGATGATAAGACTTTATTAATATGTTATAAAAAGCATGAAATTTGTCACGATTTGTTTTACAAATTTCAAAATATATTGACTTTTGAAGAATTAGAAAAAGTAGAAAATTTTGCCAAATCAATTGGAATATTTGAATGCGATGTATTAAAAGTCGCAGGCAAGCTTAACCATATTGAAAGTGGTGCTAATGATTTCTTGGTTTTATCAAATGAAGTTGCTTCTGAAATTACTCCTCTTGATAAAAATGTTATTGTTTATGATAATTTGGAACAATTAAGACTAATATTTGACTTAATTAACAAAGATCTTATATATAAGTCTATAGGAACAGATTTCTCTAATGAAATTAAAAGAAGAGTATTAAAAATTTAAAGAGGTGTATAATTTTGAAAAAACTATTCAATAGTGAAATAAATGAAAAAAATATAAATGAATTAGTTGAACTTACTGGTTGGGTATCTAAAGTTAGAAATCTTGGTGGGTTAATATTTATAGATTTAAGAGATAGATCAGGTATTATTCAATTAGTAGTTAATCCAGAAAATAAATATTATGATATTGCAAATACTTTGAAAAATGAATATGTTATTACTGTAAATGGTAAAGTTGTTGAGAGAATTAGTGCAAATGAAAAAATTAGTACTGGAAAAGTAGAAATTATTGTAGACGAATTAAAAATAATTAATAAATCTAAAGAAATACCATTTCAAATTTCAGATGATATAAATACATCTGAAGAAACTAGATTAAAATACAGATATTTAGATTTAAGAAGAAAAAGATTGTATGATAATTTGGCACTTAGACATAAAATTACTATGTCAGTAAGAAATTATTTAGATAGATTAAATTTTATCGAAGTAGAAACTCCAATTTTATGTAAGAGCACTCCTGAAGGGGCAAGAGATTATTTAGTTCCCTCAAGAATATTTAATGGTAGATTTTTTGCATTGCCACAATCTCCTCAATTGTATAAACAACTATTGATGATTGGGGGTATAGAAAGATATTTTCAAATTGCTAAATGTTTTAGAGATGAAGATTTAAGAGCTGATA
>CAYQJD010000044.1:0-5850 GCA_964417835.1 uncultured Muribaculaceae bacterium | reverse complement strand
TAAAACTTATTTCTCTTAAATCAACAAACCGAGAATTTACTATTTTATTCTACTTGTTTTTTTAAATATTATCTAATTTAAATTAACATTTGATTTTATATATAAAATAGTTTATTATGTATATAGGTAATAATAAATTATCTTTAGGAGCTACGGTTATGAATAAAAAAACTTTGTTATTAATTTTTTTGTTAGGATTTATATTATTTCCATTAAGAAGTTTTGCTGCTACTCAAAACAGTAATGTAGGATATGATTTAACAAAATATCAATGTACTAGTCAGTATCAAGATAGTGTTATATCTACTAGTGGGGGAGCATATTTTAGTCATTGTATGGAGGCTAAATGTAGCAATATGAAATATAATATTTCATATTATTCTAAAAATAAAGTAAATTGTACTAATGGAAATACTGATCCATATTTTACTAGATATAAAAATGGTTGTAATACATATGAAACAAGTATATGTAATGAAAATGAAATAAAATATTGTTCAATTATAATGTATTATGATTGTTCAAAAAAAAGTGATGGAAGCTCTTTTGTTACTACGACAACAACTAAAACTACTACAAAAAAAACAACTACTTCAACAACTACAACAACTAAAGTAGAAAAAAGTAATACTTTGTTAAAAAGTTTAACTTTATCAAATGGATTAGTAGCATTTAATAGTGAAATATATGAATATAATGTTAATGTTGATTCTACTGTAAGTAGTATTGCAGTTACTGCTATACCTATGGATGAATCAAGTACTGTTAATGTTTCAGGTAATACTAATATAGAAAATGGTAGTGTAATAAAAATTATAGTAGCAGGTACTGATGGAAGTAGTAGTGAATATAAAATTAATGTATATAAAGAAGAAAGGGTTGTATTATCTAATAATGCTAAATTAAAAAGTTTAACTGTACAAAATTATAATATTAATTTTAGTTCAAATATAAATGATTATTCTTTAACTATAGATGAAAGTATTAAAGAATTATCAATAGATTATGAAGCTGAAGATAAATCTTCAATAGTTTTAATTAATGGTAATTCAAATTTATCGAATAATAGTAAGATTACTATTTCAGTAACTGCACAAGATGGAACAGTTGAAAATTATACAATTACTGTTTATGTTAAAAAGAAATCTAATACTATAAAAATATTATTTATTATTATATTAATTTTAGCAATAGTAGCATCTGGATATTATGTATATAAAAAAATATTTAACAAAAATGAAGAGGATAAGTATGAATACGAATAAATTTGTTAAATATTTTATAATTCTTTTTATTACATTTTTTTCAATATTTATTAATGCTTCTGCATACACTACCACTACTAAAGTTAATTGTAATTCTTTGGATGAAAAAACTTGTTCTATATATGGTAAATGCAGATGGATAAGTGGAACTTGCCAGGAACAGTATGTTGCTAGCAGTCCATGTAGTGAAAAAAGTGTAAGAACAGTTTTAAAATTTTTTGGATATATAATATTTATAGCAAAATTATTAGTTCCATTAATTATTATAGGATTTGGTACTTTTGATTTATTTAAGGCAGTTATAGATAAAGATGAAAAATCACTTGGTAAACAAGTAAAAATGTTATTAATGAGAATAGTTGTAGGAGTTTTTGTATTTTTTATTCCAACTATTTTAAACGCTTTATTTAGTTTAAGTGAAAGTTTAGATATAGTTAGTACAGATGAATATAAAGCATGTGCAACATGTCTATTAGATATAAATAATTGTGATACTTCTCAATAAAAAATATGTTCTATAACATATTTTTTATTACATTATTTATAGCAAGGGAATTAGAATTAGATAGGAATTATAAATTATGAATAATAAAAGCCAAAAAAAAGTATTTATTTTATTAACAATTGTAACATTTTTGATTGTTATATTTAGTTGTCTTACAAAACAATTTCAAAATGATACATTTTATAATATTAAAATAGGGCAATATATATTAAAAAATGGCATTGATATGTTAGACCATTGGAGTTGGTTAGAAAATTTAAGTTATACATATCCTCATTGGTTATTTGATGTTTTAGTGGGTTTAGTATATAATTTATTTTCTTGGAATGGATTATACATATTAACTTATATTTTATATGCTTTAATAGGTATATCTATTTATTATACTTTAACAAAATTATATAACAATAAAATATTGTCTTATTTTTTAATGTTATTAGTTATAATTTTATTGAAAAATTTTGCAACGTTAAGAGCTCAAATTGTTACATATAGTTTATTTGTTTGGTTTTACTATTTTTTAGTTAAATTAATTACAACAAATAATAAAAAATATATAATATTTATGTTTTTGGATTCAGTATTAATAGCAAATTTTCATTGTGCAGTTTGGCCATTTATTCTGGTATTATTTTTACCATATTTTGTTGAAAAAATCATTTTTGTACTAAAGCATAAAGTAAAAATATTAAATAAATTTAATTTTTACTATAATGATATAAATATCAAATTATTATTAATTGCTTTTTTTGTATGTTTATTGGGAGGAATTTTCACTCCATTAAAGTTTACACCATATACATATCTTATAAAAACTATGTTAGGAAGTTCTCAAAGTTATATCGGTGAACATCAGCCAATAGTTCTTTATGGCTATAAATTATTGGTAATATATCTTTTTATCTTTATAATTATAATAAAAAATAAAAAGATATACTTATCTGATATATTTTTAATATTAGGCTTATGCTTTATGATGTTATCTTCAACTAGACATCAAAGTTTATTTATAATATTGAGTGTATTTTTAGTGAATAAATATTTATCGCATGAGTTTATAAATAATTTTGAAAGCAAAATATATAAATTTTTTACTAACATAATAGGTATAGCAATGGTAATGATTTGGGTATGGTATATATTATTAAATATAAATATTGAAAAATTAGATGAACCTTATTTTTCTGATGAAGTATATCCTATTAATATAGTTAATTATATTAAAGAAAATTTGGATTACAATAATATCAGAGTTTATAATAGCTATAACTGGGGTAGTTATTTAATGTTTAATGATATTAAAGTCATGTTTGATAGTAGAGCTGATCTATATACTAAACAATTTAATAAAAAATATGAATATTTAGAAGAATTCTTTGATGTTGATGATAATTATGATGAAATAATTAAAAAATATAATATTACTCATGTTATTGTAGAAAGAGACAGCAGGTTAAATATATATCTATCATTTAATAATAATTATAATGAGCTGTATGATGATAAAGTTTTTATTTTATATGAGGTTTTAAAATAATATATATAATTTAAACAATGTCAAGAAATTAGAAAAACTATTGAAATTTTATTTTTATTGGTTATAATAATATTATAAGATATGAAAGGATATGATAAATAAATGAAAGAAGCAAGTGGAGAGCTAAGTATGACTGCGGTAGCAGTAGTTGCAATAGCAGCAGTAGGAGTACTATTTACAACTTTAATATGGCCTAATATAAAAGGAAGTTTAGTAGCCTCAACTCGTTGTTCTTCCGCATTTAATTGTAATTGTGGAACTAGTGGCACGAGTAAGGTATGTACTTGTAATTATTATGATGAAAATGGGGATATCGTCAAAGGCAAAAATGTTAAATGTGAAAATCCTAACGCGTAGATGACTAAAGAGGTAATTATATGAGAGAGGCAATTGGAGGAACTTGGTTGTTTGGTTTAGTAATAACTTTTATTGTTTTCTTTGCCTCTTTTTTGGCTATTTCAGTTAATTATGGGAAGGCATTTAATGTTAAGAATAATGTAGTTGATTTGATAGAAAAGTATGAAGGCAATAATTGTAATGCTAGAAATAAGATAGCTACTTATTTAAGTGATGTGGGGTATTTGGTTACTGGAAATTGTCCTGAAGGATCTACAGGATATGGTTTAAATGGTAATCCAATAACATCTGGCAAGGCATATTATTGTATTGGAAAAGATTCTGAAGAAAGTACACAATTAGAAAAAGAATGGTATCAAGTAATGGTGTTTTTTAAGGTTGATTTACCTGTTATAGGGAATCTTACAACTTTTAGGCTAAAGGGAGAAACGGCTCCAGTATATTATGCTAAAGACGAAACAGACACGCAATGTAATTATAGTTAGGTGATTTATATATGAATGTTATAGTAATTAATGAAAAAAAAGAATTAAATAATTTAACTATAGATGTTTTAAAAAAGGTAGAAGGAATCTATTCTGTTAATGAATTAATTGGTATGTTTACTAATTTTTTCTTTAATAAGATGATTTTAGATGTTACTGCTATTAGAGAATATAGTGATTATAGAAATTTAAAGAAGTTATTTGAAGTAGTAGATGCTAATAAGGTTATATTATATTTAAGTGATAATAGTATTTGTACTTCTAAAGAGTTTATGTCTGATTTAGTAACATTAGGTGTATATAATTTTACTACTAAATATGAAGAGATAATGGAATTATATAATAATCCTAGAACATATCAAGATGTAAATACTTATCAAATAAGTAAAAGTACTTATGAAATAAATGCTCAGATAGATGATGCTAATAAAGTCGAAGAAAAAGAATTTACTTTTGAAGATTATACTTTACCAGGTGAATATGATGGTAATAAAAAAATTATTGGTGTAGTAAATTTGACAGAGCATGCTGGTGCTACAACTTTGGTTGTCCAGATGGTTAAACAACTTAGAATATTTTATAATGTTATTGGTATAGAAATGAATAAACAGGATTTTGTATTTTTTGATGTACCTAATATATATTCTTGTACTTCTAGAGAAGATGTTTTAAGAAAAATAAAAGAACATTCTGATACTGATGCTGTAATAGTTGATTTAAATAATTTTGATCCTAAAATATTTTGTACTGATGTAATTTATTTAATGGAACCTGGTAATATTAAAATGACTAAACTTATTAGAAAAAATGGTAAGATTTTTGAAGAACTTTCTGGTGAAAAGTTAGTTTTAAATAGAAGTAATTTAAGTGATAATGATATAGCTGAATTTGAAGTAGAAGGTAATTTAAAGATTTTTGCTAATGTTTCTAATTTTAGAGATAATTTAGAGAGAGTTATAAGTGTTGATAAATTATTAGATAAATTAGGATATAAAAAATGTGGAGATAAGATAGAAGTTAATCTAATAAATAAAAAGCGTAAATTATTTGGAAAATTTTGAATAGAAATTTTCTTTTTTTTTGATAAATTATAATTATTAATTGAAAAGAAAATTTAATTATGATATCATTGTCTTATAGAATAGAAAAGATTGTTCTAAATATTATTTATAGACTAGGAATATATAATACTTTTTATAGATTCGCACTTTATAAAGAGATAAATTTATATAATTTTTTTGTCTGCAGAAAGGCTTTTGTTTATGGATAGAAAACAAAGAATTATATTAAGTATAACAGGGATTATAATAGTTACGCTTTTCTTAATTGCATTAACTTATGCATACTTTTTAGCAAGAATAAAAGGAAATTCTTCTGATAAAAGTATAGCAGGAACATTCGCTAATCTAGAATTAACGTATGCTGATGGAAATGGAATATTAGAATCAAGTGATGCAATATCACCAGGAACGGTAATAGGAACAAAAACATTTTCAGTTGAAAATACAGGAAACGGATATGTAAACTATGGGGTAGTACTAGAAAATGTTGTAAATACATTAACAAGACCTGAGGATTTAGTATATGTATTAACATGTACATCAAGTGATGGGAGCAGTTGTAAAGGAACAAGTGCAAGTGTTCCTTCACCCGAAGATACTTCTGGGGTTAATGAAAAAATGTTTCCAACGACAGATTCAA
>CAYQJD010000043.1:0-6154 GCA_964417835.1 uncultured Muribaculaceae bacterium | reverse complement strand
ATGTCAAGTTCAAACTTATAAAAGTTCGAACAGAAACGTCACTGGAGCAAGTGAGCGGAATCGAACCGCCGTCTCAGCCTTGGCAAGGCCGCATACTAACCGCTGTACTACACCTGCATATAGCTTATAATAACAAAAAAATTGTTTAAATTCAATAGTAATTTTAAAAAAAATAAATATGTGCTATAATTCTTTTATAAAGAGGGATAGTATGAAAAAAAGAACTAATAAAAAGTTTAATATAAAAGTTTTTTTTAAGAATATAAAGACTTTTATTATAAATTATTTGAAGAATAATAGATTATTTTTATCTTATGTTATTTTAAACTTGATTTGTGTGACTTTATTAAGAGGCTTAACTGTTGCTAATTGGTTTAATGTAGAACCATTATTATTTGATTTATCAATAATTTTATTCCTTGGAAGTTTTGGATATTTATTTAAGGCGGAAAAACAAAATATATATTTCTTTATAATATCAAGTTTATATTTAATGATATGTTTTATAAATGGAATATATTATACATTTTATTCTTCTTTTGCATCATTTAGTTTGCTATCTGCTATTGGTCAAGTTGGTGAAGTTGGAGATGCTGTTCTTGAAAAATTAAATATAGTTCATTTTATATATTTTGTACCATTAATATTTTTAATATGTATTTATAAAAAATTAAAAAGAATAAACTATTTTAATGTTGTAAAAAAAATTGAAAAAAATAAAATAATGTTTTTTTCGACAATTATAGTTAGTATTTGTTTGATTTCAATAAATTGTATTATGCTTGATGCTACTGCTATTAGTAGATTAAATAAACAATGGAATAGAGAATTTATTGTTGAGCGTTTTGGAATAATTATTTACCAAGGTAATGATTTGGTTCATACTTTAAAAAGTAAAGTTAATACTTTGTTTGGATATGATGAAGCATATAGACAATTCATTGATTTTTATTCAAATAAGGAAGAAGAAGTATCTGATAATAAATATACTAATATTTATAAAGGGAAAAATGTTATATTCGTACATATGGAAAGTATGATGTCTTTCTTTGTTGATTTAGAAATTAATGGTACAGAAATTACCCCTAATTTAAATAAATTAACAAAGGAAGGATTGTATTTTAGTAATTTTTATCCTGAAATAAGTGTTGGAACTAGTAGTGATACTGAATTTACTTTAAATACATCTTTGTTACCAGTAACTAGTGGTACAGTTTTTGTAAGTTATTACGATAGAAATTATGTTAGTATAGAAAAATTATTAAGTGATAAAGGGTATTATACTTTTAGTATGCATGCAAATAAAGCGAGTATGTGGAATCGTAATAAAATGCATCCTAGCTTAGGATATCAAGATATGTTTTTTAAAGAAAGTTATGATATAGATGAAGTTGTTGGATTAGGATTATCTGATGTATCGTTTTTTAAACAAATTGTTCCTATTTTAACTCAAATAGAAAATGAAAATAAGAATTATATGGGAACTATAATTACACTTTCTAATCATACTCCGTTTAATGATTTAGATAAATATGGCGAACTTGATTTAAGTTATACTAAAAAAGAGGTATCTGAAAGTAAAGAAGAGATAACGGAAGTATATGATTATTTAGAAAATACTAAATTAGGAAATTATATTAAAAGTGCACATTATGCTGATATGGCTCTTGGACAATTTATAAATTCCTTATATGAAAATAACATTATGGACAATACTGTATTTGTTTTTTATGGAGATCATGATGCTAAACTATCTAGGAGTGAATTTAATTATTATTATAATTTTGATTTTGAAACAGGAAAAATTAAAGATGATTCAGATCCAACATATATTAATTATGATTATTATGCTAATGAATTAAATAAAAAAACTCCTTTAATTATTTGGACTAAAGATAAAAAAGTAAAAAAAGAAATTAAATATTATATGGGAATGATAGATGTTTTACCAACCTTAGGTAATATGTTAGGAATAAAAAGCGAATATGCTTTAGGGCATGATATTTTTGAAACTAAATGGAATAATATTATCCCATTCCCAAATGGCAATTTTCTTACAAAAAAAGTATATTATAATAATAACAAAGAAGAATATAAGCCTTTAACTGATGATCCAATTGATGAAGAATATATAAAGGAATGTAAAGAATATACTGAAAATATTATAAAAATATCTAATAACATTATTGTATATGATTTAATAAATAATGAAGAAACGAGTATAAAAGAATGAAAAGAAAAATTACAATAATTATTTGTTTTATATTATTTTTATATTTTATAGGGGGTATATTTTATAGTTTTAATAGTAAAAAGTCTTTAGTAAAACAGACAGAAAAAGATTTGGTTACTATTAGAGGCTTTGATTATATTTTAAAAGATAATGATACTGATGTTTATAAAAATGAATTTAATATATTAAAGAAAAATTTAGAAAGCAGTAATATAAATTACATAGAATATTCTATAAGTATCGGAAAAATGTTTTTAATAGACTTATATACTTTAGACAATAAAAAAAATAAATATGATGTTGGCGGTGTTGAATTCGTATTTCCTGAGGTTTTAGAAAATTATAAATTAAATGTTGAGAATACATTATATAAATATATAAAAGATAATTCTTATAATGATAGAAATCAAGAATTACCAGTAGTTAAAGATGTAAAAGTTATTAAACAAGAGGAAATAGAATATAAAATTAATGATACTAATTATTCTGGATATAAAATTAACTTTAATATAGAATATGAAAAAGATTTAGGATATGATACTGAAGCTGAAATTATAATTGTTTTAGTAGATAAATATTTCTATATTGTAGAAAAAAATTAATTTTAGGAGGGTTTTATGAGCGATATTGAAATCACAAAAAAATTTAAAAAAAGAAAAATAGAAGATATTTGTAAAGAATTAAATATAAGTGATTATGATTGTTATGGAAAATATATAGCTAAAATAAATAAATATGAAGAAGATAGAAAAGGAAATGTAGTTTTAGTAACTGCCATTAATCCAACTCCTTATGGTGAGGGGAAAACAACTGTATCAATCGGGATTCATGATACACTTTGTAAATTAGGCAAGAAGAGTATTGCAGTTTTAAGAGAACCTTCTATGGGACCCGTATTTGGTATAAAAGGTGGTGCAACAGGAGGAGGATATAGTCAAGTTGTACCAATGGAGAACATAAACTTACAATTTACAGGAGATTTTTATGCGATTGAAAGTGCAAATAATCTAATTTCTGCTTGTATTGATAATAGTATTTATTTTGGTAATCCATTAAAAATAAAAAAAGTTTTATTTGAAAGATGTCTTGATGTTAATGATAGAACCTTAAGAAAAATTACTACTTTATATGATACTAAATTTAATATAACTGCAGCTAGTGAAATAATGGCGATTTTTTGTTTATCAAAAAATATAGAAGATTTAAGAAATAGATTAAATAGAATTATAATAGCTGTAGATGAATCTGATAATTTGGTATACTTAGAAAAATTAAATATAACAGGATCTTTAATAGTACTTTTAAAAGATGCTTTAAAACCTAATTTAGTACAAACATTATATAATAACCCTGTTTTGATTCATGGGGGTCCATTTGCCAATATTGCACATGGTTGTAATAGTATAATTGCAACGAAATATGGTATGAGGATGGCAGATTATGTTATAACAGAAGCAGGATTTGGGTCAGATTTAGGAGCGGTAAAATTTTTTGATATTAAATGTAGAGAAAACAATTTAAATCCTTTGTGCGTAGTATTAGTATGTACAATAAGAGCACTTAAATATAATGGTGATAATAAATTAGAAAATGGAATATGTAACCTTGGAGCGCATATAGAAATATTAGGAAAATTTAATCAAAATATTATAGTAACTTTAAATAAATTTGATGATGATTCTTTAGAAGAAATAGAATATATTAGAAATTATGTAAAAAAATATAACATTCCTTTTACTGTAACAACTTCATTTAAAGATGGTGAAAAAGGCGCAATTGAGGTCTGCAATGAGATATTAAAATGTAAGCCTATAAAATTAAATCTTCTTTATGATATTAAATCTTCTTTAGAAAATAAAATAAAAGTTATGTGTAAGGAAATATGTAGTGCAAAAGAAGTAAAGTTTGAAAGTAAAGCGTTAGATAAATTAAAAAGATATTCTAATCTAGAATATCCTATATGTATTGCAAAAACGCAGTATAGTTTAAGTGATGACCCTAAAAAATTAGGTGCACCTAAAGATAATATTATAACTATAAAAGATATTAAACTTTTTAATGGTGCTGGTTTTATAACAATTTATTTAGGGAATATACTAACTATGCCTGGTCTTTCAAAAGTGCCTAATGCACAAAATATAGATGTTATTAATAATGAAATTATTGGATTATTTTAAACTATTCGTCTCTTAAATCCATTACTAGAATTCCAACATTAATTAATCCTGTTAAACCAACTAATGAATAAATTATTCTTGGGATAATAGATGTAGAACCAAATATAGCTTCAACTAAGTTGAACTCTAAAAGTCCTATTAAACCCCAGTTAATAGCTCCTATAATAGTTATAGTTAAGCATATTTTTTGTAATGTACTCATATTAACCTCTTTTCTATTTCTATTATGGTTAAACATTTTAGAAATATACATATTTTTTATTATACTTTTTATATAACTCTATAATAAAATTATCAATAAATGTTTTATTAATTTAAGAATTATTTCTTTTTTTATATGAATAAAAAAAGTTATAAAAAATATATTTTATTAGAAAAGGGGAGTTTATGAAAAAATATCTAATTATTTTATGTTCATTTTTGTTATTATGTGGATGTGGTAAGTCTGCTAAAAAAGATGTTATTAAAAGTTTTCAAAATAAGATTGAAAAGACTAATAGTTATATATTAAAAGGAACTATGTCTATTCAAAGCAATGAAGATACGTTTACTTATAATGTAGAAGCTTCTAAAAGTAAAGATGATTACTATAAGGTTAGTTTAGTTAATAAGACTAATAATCATGAACAAGTCATTTTAAAAAATAAAGACGGTGTGTATGTTGTAACACCAGATTTGAATAAAAGTTTTAAATTTCAAAGCGATTGGCCAAATAATGGTAGTCAATCCTATTTGTTAGATATATTAGTAACAGATGTATTAAATGACACTGAAGTATATATTGGAAAGACTGATAAAAATTCATATATTCAATGTAAAGTTAATTATCCTAATAACTCTACTTTGTTTAGTGAAAAAATTTATCTAGATAAGGATTATGGAGTAGAAAAGATTGAAGTTTTAGATCAAGATGGAAATGTAAAAATAACTTTAAATGTTAAAAGTATAGATTATAAACCGAAATTTGATGATGATTATTTTGATTTAGATACGCTTATTAGTGATAGTGATGATGAAGATTGTTTGAATTGTACTGAAAACTGTAACAAGTGTGAAAATACTACTGGTGAAATGCCTAGTAAAAATAATTCTAAAACAACTAGCAGTATATTAAATGATATTATTTATCCTTTATATATACCTGTAAATACTCATTTAAGTACAGAAGATACAATTAGTACGGATGATGGAAATAGAGCAATATTAACTTTTGCAGGAGATAGTCCATTTGTGCTTATTGAAGAGGTTAGCAAAATTTATGATGAGATGGAAGTGATTCCAATAAATGGGGATCCTTTAATAATGTCTGATTGTATAGGGGCGTTGAGTGCTAATTCATTATATTGGACAAGTAATGGTATAGACTATTATATATCTTCAACAAGCCTTGATAGCGAAGAATTAATGACTATTGCTGAAGGATTGACTGGATCAAGTGTAATAGTATCAGCAGAAAAATAGAGTTTAGACTATCTAGACTTTTTTTTGTTTTTATGAATATAATTTTTATGTGAATATAGATAATGACTTAGAAAGATTGAATTTTGAAGATTATATTTGGTTAGGAATAGCAATATTAGCATTTTTTAATATATTTTCAATATAAAGATTCTGATTTTCTTGGAACACCTGCTATATAATGTAAACTTGATTTATTTTTATACTTTTATTAAAAATCTTATATTATAACTTGACTTTGACAGTAAAAATGTGCAAACCTAGACAAATAAAAGGTTTGCACATT
>CAYQJD010000042.1:0-6476 GCA_964417835.1 uncultured Muribaculaceae bacterium | reverse complement strand
ATACACATTTTGGGTCGTAATGCACTTAATTGTGCACTTTACTTAAAATTTAACGCAATACTATTTTACCTAAAATTTCGATTATTATACCAATAAATACACCTATTATATACAAAGTTGCTACTATAAAAGTATTTTCTTTTAAATTTTTGTTTGATTTAAATAATAATGCCAAAGCAACCCCGCTTCCTGTTAACAAACCTGCTATACACGTTCCAAAATTAATAGCATTATTCAAATATAATTCAGTTAACGCTATACTAGCTCCACAATTTGGAACCAATCCAATTAAAGAGCCAATAAATGGTCCAAACAAATTATTTTTCATAAATATTTTACTTATAATTTTAGTACCACAATATTCTAATAAAATATTAATTAAAAATGATATAACAAAGATAAATATTAAAGTCTTCATAGTATGTTTAATACTAGACTTAAAAACACTATATTTACAGTTACAATGATCTTCATCACACATATGGTAATCATATTCAATATTATTTTTACGAAATATAAGATCAATTAGAAATCCAAAAATCACCCCACTAATGAATTTTATTGCTAGAATACTTAAAATAATTTTTATATTTACATTTTGGCTAATCATAATAGGTATCATTTCATCACTCGTAGATAAGTAAATTGAAAATAAAGTGCCCAATGTTATAACTCGCGTTATATAAAAATTTGTAGCTATAACAGAAAATCCACATTGTGGAATAATTCCTAATAACGCTCCCACTATTGGCCCAATCTTACCAGATTTTGTAATAATTTTTTTTGTTTTATTTGACAACTTATGTTCAAACAATTCAATAATTAAAAAAGCAAAAAACAAGAATGGAACTATTTTTATTCCATCTAATAAAGTATCAAGAATAATATTTTTCATAGTTCACCTCTAAACAAGAGCCATTATATGATACAACAAGATAATTGTCAAATAAAAAAGCAATGAAACAAATCTTCTGCGAATTTTTTTATTTAATTTTTAGAATCTATACTTCTATTCCAAACTTTTCTATATATTCTTGATAACTAATTTCTTTATCTCTTATGGTTCCATCTTTTTTTATTTCAATCAGTCTATTACATACAGTATTTATAATTTCTTCATCAAATGTAGAAATCAGTATTGAACTTCTATATTTTTCTAAACCATCCAATAATTTTTCAGCATTAATTTCTGCATTCCAACCATCCATCATTAAAAATTTTTCTTCTAATTCAGCTACCTTAATGCCATCCTCATTTGAAAAGTCAAATTTGTTATAAAGTTCTTCTTTTTCTTTCATAACTGAATTAATTCTTTATTTCCCATTATAACAGTATTAATAACAGATATTTCATCAAACAAATTGTGATTTTGTATTAATGTTGATATTCTCTCTTTTTTACCTAAAATAACTTCCCCTTTACTAGATTCTATAGTATCTAATACTTTTAAAAATATACTTTTACCAGCACCGTTAGTGCCTATTATTCCATAACAATTATTTCCATTAAATTCATATTGAAACAAAATTTTAGTAGTAAATCTTACTTCTAAATTAGATTCTTTAAGTATAATTTATCACCTATACAATTTATCATATGCTTTATAAATAAACAAGAAAAATCAATTAAATTACTAAAAATAAAAATAGGTTAATTACCTATTTTGATATAAGTTCGCAAATTAAATTGCTAATTTCTGTAGGATTATCAAGACTTAACCCTTCAATTAATCTTGCTTCACTATAAAGAATTTTTGCATACTTGTTTAATTCATCTTTATCATTTTCATATAAATATTTTAATTTATCAGCAATAGGATGAGTTTCATTTATTTCTAAGACTACTTGAGCATTAATATTTTCATCCCCAGGCATAGAATTAATTACCTTTTCCATCTCAACTGAAATATTACCTTTACTAGTTAGGCATACAGGATGGTTTTTCAACTTGTTAGTAAATCTTACTTCATTCACCCCAATTGATTCTTTCATCATATCCAAAAGATCTTTATTATCGTTATTTAATTTTTCAATTTTTTCTGAATTTTCTTCTAAATCAAGATCTGCACTGCTAACATTTTTAAATTTCTTGCCAGAATATTCCATCAAAACATTTAAAGTAAATTCATCAACATAATCAACCAAATACAAAATTTCATAATCATGTTCTTTTACTTGTTCTATTTGAGGCAAGCTATCTATTTTTTCAATGTTTTCACCACTTGCATAATAAATGTCTGTTTGATCTTCTTTCATATTTTTTACATATTCATCTAGTGTAATTAATTCTTTAGTTTTAGAAGAATTAAACATTATTAAATCCTGTAATTTATCTTTATCCATTCCATAATTATTATAAATTCCAAACTTCAAATTATTTCCAAAAACCTTAAAAAACTTAATATAGTTTTCTCTATCGTTTTCTAACATATCTTTCAATTCTTTAATTATTTTAGTTTCTATATTTTTGGCAATAATATTTACCGCTTTGGTTTTCTGTAACATCTCTCTACTTATATTTAATGATACATCTTCCGAATCAATAACACCCTTTACAAAACTGAAATAATCTGGCAATAGATCACTACATTTATCCATTATTAATACACCATTAGAATACAAGCTTAATCCTTTTTCATATTCTTTAGTATAAAAATCATACGGAGCATGACTAGGAATAAATAAAAGTCCATTATAACTTACTGCTCCCTCAACTTTAGTACTTATAACTTTTAAAGGTTTTTCATAGTCATAATAAGTATCACAATAAAAATGTTCATATTCTTCATCTTTTACATCTTTTTTGCCTTTTTTCCAAATTGGAATCATGCTATTAATAGTTTCTAATTCCTTAATAGTCTCATATTCATCTTTATCTTCTTTATTTTTCTTTTCTTTCAAATGTTCATGAGTAACTTCCATTTTAATTGGGTATCTTATATAATCACTATATTTTTTTATTAAATCTTTTAATTTGAATTCTGATAAATAGTCACTATATTTTTCATCATCTGTATCATCCTTAATATGTAAAATAATATCTGTTCCATGAGATAATTTATCACATTTTTCAATTGTATACCCATCTAATCCAGAAGAGTGCCATTTATGTGCATCATTTTCATCTACGGTTTTACTTATTACAGTAATATCATCACTTACCATAAATGCAGAATAAAAACCTACACCAAATTGTCCAATAATATCTACATCTTTATTTTTAATTTCATTCATTTCTTTAAATGCTAAAGAGCCACTTTTAGCTATTGTCCCTAAGTTGTTTTCTAATTCTGCCTCAGTCATACCACAACCATTATCACTAACAGTTATTGTTTTTAATTCTTTATCATAATTTACATTTATTTCAAGATCTTCTTTCTTTATTTTTATTTCCTTATCAGTTAAAGATCTATAATATAATTTATCAATTGCATCACTAGCATTACTAATTAGCTCTCTTAAAAAAATGTCTTTATTTGTATATATTGAATTAATCATCAAATCTAATAATCTTTTTGATTCTGACTTAAATTCTTTTTTCTTCATAAAATCTCTCCTTCATATAAGTTATAGCTCTTTTTTTAGCACATGTCAAGTCTAAGTGCCAATCAATAAAATAAAAAAAGCTTTGATTCGCTTTTTATTAATAGTTTTCTTTCTTTATTTCAAAGAAACTTTGTGAGTGTGCACATACTGGGCAAACTTTAGGAGCTTCTTTTCCTATACAAATATGTCCACAATTTTTACATATCCAAATTTTATCTCCATCTTTAGAGAATACCATTTCATCTTCGACATTAGATAATAATTTTCTATATCTTTCTTCATGTTCTCTTTCTATAGCGCCCACATTTTCGAAAAGTTTTGCAATTCTATCAAATCCTTCTTCTTTAGCAGTACTTGCAAATTCTTTATACATATCTGTCCATTCAAAATTTTCTCCAGCGGCAGCATCTTTTAAATTTTCTATAGTTGAAGGTACTGCTCCATTATGCAATTCCTTAAACCATATTTTTGCATGTTCTTTTTCGTTATTAGCAGTTTCTTCAAAAATATCTGCTATTTGTTCATAACCATCTTTTCTTGCTTGTGAAGCATAGTATGTATATTTATTTCTAGCTTGGCTCTCTCCAGCAAATGCTGCCATCAAATTTTTTTCAGTCTTACTTCCTTTTAATTCCATTATTACTTCTCCTCCTATTAAAAAATTAATAACATACTTAGTATAATATATCTTTTTTTTATTTTCAATAATCTATTTTTTCTTTTTATAATATTTTAAATATTCTTTTAAAGAATTATTTTGTTTAAAAGGAAATAAAAATGAATATTTTTCTTTTCTTTTTTCTTTTAATTCTTTAACGTGATATTTAAATTCTTCATATTTTACGATAATATCATTATCTTTTGCATATTTTTTGATTTTTACTAATGTCTTAGTTGAATATATATAATCGATTATTATTAAACCAAAAAATATTCCTAATATAAATGAAAAAGATAAATTGTTAGAAAACCACTTTAAAGCATTAAATACTTTTTCAGCAAAAATATAATAATAAATTGCACCCAAAATAGTCCAAATTATAGAAAATTGAGGACATATAATTCCTTTATAATTACCCCACATATTACTATAATCCCACAATTTAATATCTCCTGCTTTTAAAAATATTAAACCTCCAATCAATTCAATTATAGTCATACTTATCCCCATCAAAATAATAATTAAAATATGATTTAAGTTTAATTTATAAAATAATAAATATATAAAAGTTAAAGTGCAAAGCCCAAAACCATATATTGGTAAATAAGGTCCCACTAAAAAACCTGGGTTTACCCACTTTTTATGAACTATTCTTCTAAAAAGCAATTCTAAACACCATCCCAATGTACTTCCAATAAAAAATATAAATACAAAAGATAAAAACAATGACATTATAATACTCCTTTAAATAAATTTATAAGCCTCATAAGTGAATATGTTATTCCAATTCCTGAGTTTGGATTATTTGAAGAGAAAATTAAATCTATAATATAAAATAAAAGTAAAAATATGGAAACAATAATTCTTAAATTTCTATTTAATTTAGAAAATATATTATCAAATAAAGGTGCCAACACATATGTACATATTACCCCTGCTAATCCAAAAACCAAAACGCCTTCTAAGCATACTCTTCCTTTAATATTTAGAAAAAATCCGCTATAATCCCACCATTTCATATGTTTAAAGGTTTCTAAATAAAAGCCTGTCATATATTCAATTATACCACATAATAAACATGAGAAACAAAATAATTTCCAAGGTTTTTCTCTTACTAATTTTGAAAGCAACACTATTGCTACTGCACCATATCCATATATAGGGATCCATGGTCCATACATAGTGCCCTTGTTTACAAAAAAACCACACATTATAAAATTCAATGAAACTTCCCAACCCCATCCGATCATAGAGCAAGAAAAAAATAACAATATATAAAACATTATAGAATAATTTCTCTTAAAATCTAATTTTAACCATTTTCGTTTTTTCCCTTCTGGAAGAAAATATTCTTTAGTAGGATAACTTTCTAGTATTGATTCTCCATCAAGATTTCTATCCTTAAAAATTTCTGTATATTTTATATCTTGAGATATTAAATTATTTCTAATTTCAAAATAAAATTCTGCATAGATAGATTCTTTATAAATATTTAAGAAAAATATATTACTCAAATTGAAAGTAAAAACTCCTAATATTTCCAATGGGAACAAACTTATTTGAAGCTTAAATAATTTAAACTTATTACCATTCATCATATTCTTAGAAATATCAAATGCTTCTTTAGTTTTTAAACTAGGATTCTCAGCTAATACATAAGGAATCATAAAATAAGAATAATACTTATATATTCCTCCAACTATGGTCAAACTCCATAGTAGTGAATAAACTTCTTTAATGAACATAATATATGCAACATTTATAGTTTTTCTAAATCTATATACAAAAAACAATTTATCGATATAACTTTTCTTATATTTATGATGTTCTATATAATATCTATTCTTTCCAACCAATAAAATATTCTGAACAAATATAAAAGCTAATAATATTAAAAATATCCCTATTAATTCTATAAATACTTTGGGTAAAGTTTGATTTTCAATAAAAGCTAATATAATATTTACAATGCCCAAAACTAATGAACCACTACCTTTAATTTGATTAAACAATATCGATAGTAATCCTCTAGTTGGATGATAATTTTGAGTAGTATATGTAATTTTTTGAGAGGTTTCAACTATTTTATTAATCAAAATAAAATTGCTGTTGTAAATTAAATTATTTCTTATATTATTAAGCGGTTTATAAAAAGCAGAACTATATTTATATCCACCTGATAAAACTATTAAAATAATAAAAGATACTATAACACTTAAAATGTAACCTATAGAGTGGACTCTAAAAAAAAGAGAGACCCACTTTATAGG
>CAYQJD010000041.1:0-7048 GCA_964417835.1 uncultured Muribaculaceae bacterium | reverse complement strand
TTATTATATGCTCCAATAATTTTTTCTTTTATTCCACCTACCGCTAATATATCTCCATTTAAAGTAATTTCTCCAGTCATAGCAATATTATCTTCAATAATTTTATTATTTATTGCACTTAATATTGCTGTTGTAATAGCAGCTCCACCACTAGATCCTTCTTTTTTTATTCCAACATTTAATGCATTAATATGTATATCCATATCTTTTAAATCAGAAGATATATAATTTTTAAACTTTAAATAACTTAAAGATATAGTAATACTTTCTTTTAAAACTTTTTCCAAATTCCCAGTTGTAATAATATTCCCATTTCCTTTAAAAGTAATACACTCGATTTTTTGAATTATTCCTCCATATGGAGTACATGCTAATGAATTTATAACCCCTTTATGATTTTCAATTTCTTCATGTTCATAAATTGGTTCCCCCAAAATATTTTTTATAGTTTTTTCAGTAATTTTTTTTGACGTATTATGTTCTAAACAGTAATTTCTAAGAATCCTTTTTAAAATTCTATCAAGTTCTCTTACTCCTGATTCTTTTGTATAATTATTAATTATATTCAAAATAGATTTATCATCAAAAGTTATATTATTTAATCCATACTTACTAAGTATATCTGGTATAAGATATTTTTGTGCTATATCTAATTTTTCATATTCAGTATATGAATTAATTTCTATGATTTCTAAACGATCTTTTAATGCTGCTGGAATATCATCTATATTATTTGCAGTTAAAATAAACATTACTTTTGATAAATCAAATGGTTCTTCAATATAATTATCAATAAACATATTATTTTGTGATTCATCTAAAATATCTAATAATATAGAAGAAGCATCCCCCTTAAAATCAGTAACCATTTTATCTACTTCATCAATTAATATTACAGGATTCATAACACCACATTTATTAATTCCTTGAATAATTTTACCTGGATTAGCACCTAAAAAAGTTCTTCTATGCCCAATAAGTTCACTTGATTCATTTAATCCCCCAACACTTATTTTATAAAATTCTCTTTTTAAAGCATGACTAATACTTTTACCTAAAGTTGTTTTACCTACTCCAGGAGGTCCAACTAAACAAAGAATTGGAGACGAAATGTTTTTATTGATTTTTTTTATACTTACAAATTCTAATATCCTAGTCTTAATCTTTTCTAAACCATAATGTGTCTTATCTAAATTACTTTTAATTTTAACTAAATTTGTTTCATCTTTAGAATATTTATTCCAAGGCAAATTCAACGTCCACTCTAAATAATTTCTAATAACAGATGCATCAGGATTATTATTATTTGTATACTCATAACGTTTAATTTCAGTTAATAATTTCTTCTTAGTTTTATCACTTAATACTAAATCATCTAACAATTCTTTATAATTATTTATTTCTAATTGCTTGTCTGTAAGTATACCTAATTCATTATTTAATTTATTTATTTTTTCTTTTAATATATAATCTCTTTGTTCTTTTTCAAATTTTTCTCTTATTTCATTATCAATTTTAGTATCTAAATTAATTACTTCTAATTCTATATTTATATCTTTTATAAGAGTTTCTGCCCTTTTTATATAATCAAATTCATTCATATAAGAAAGTTTTTTATTTTGATCCATTGGCAAAAATGAGACTATTACATCAGTTAATAAATCTAAATCAGTTATTTTTTCTATTGATGATGAAATAATATTACTAGATTCAGAATTTAATAAAATATAGTTATTTATTAATTCTTTAAGTTTTCTTAAATAAGCTAACTCTTTTACTTCATCTTTTTTATTAACATATAATCTTTTTACAGTACTTTTTAATACACCATTTTCATTTTGATAATATTCTATAACTTTAACTCTATTTAAACCTTTAATCATTATTCTATAGTTATTATTTGGAAGTTTAATTTTAGTTTTAATTTTACCAATTACACCTATTGCTGGTAAATCACTAGTACTAGGTTTTTCTTCTAATAAATTAATAGGACTTATTACTAAAATACATGAATTATTATTTTTAACCGCATCATCTATAGCAGACTTAGATACTTCATTATTTATTTCTAAACGTATTTCTTGTTCCGGCAATAATATTAACTTTTTTAAAAGTAAAATTGGTAAATTTTCTCTCATATTATTGCCTCCTCACCAATGTTTTTTATTATAATAATTCTTTTCATATTTGTAAAGATTTTAATTTTAAAATTTTAAAAAAATTACCAAAAATAACTTTTTATAATTTTTTTATAACACAATATATGTTTTAGACTTTGTTCCTAAAGTAAATAATTACTACATGAACTGCTAAAGAAACTACAAAACAGAATCCATGATTGATGGGTCTTATTAATTTTTTATAAGTACTTTTACTCTATTTGAATATTAACGTATATTAATTTTTCTTTCAATAAAAAAAATTAGCAAACAGCTAATTAATATTGTTTTCCAAAATATATTTTAGTTTTAGCATCTTTACCACATACTATACAATTACCATCTGGTATTTCTAATTCAAAAGGTATACAGCGTGATTTTAATCCTAAATCTTCTTTAATTTTATCTTCGCATTCTACATTGCCACACCAATTTACCAATGCAAATCCTGGTTTATTTAGAGCAATATCTTTTAATTCTTCATATGTTTTAACATTATTATATAACATAGAATTTCTTCTATCTAATGCTCTATTATAAAGATTGTGCTGAATATCAATTAATAATTCGTCAATTTTATTTAAAGCATCACTTTTATCTAAAGTTATTTTCTCTCTTGTATCTCTTCTAACAAGAGTAACCTGATTATTTTCTAAATCCCTTTTTCCTATTTCCAAACGTATAGGATATCCTTTTACTTCGCTTTGAGCAAATTTATAACCTGGAGATTTATCAGAATTATCAACAATATATGTAATGCCTTTTTCTTTTAACGCATTTTCAAATGATTTAGTAACATCAATTACTTCATCACTATTTCCTATAGGAATTATATTAATTTTTATAGGAGCAATATTAGGAGGTAAAACAAGTCCATAATCATCACTATGTACCATTATTAAAGCACCTATCATTCTAGTAGTTGTACCCCAACTTGTTTGATAAGGATAAACTAGATTATTTTCCTTATCTAAAAATTGGATTCCAAAAGCTTTGGCAAATCCTTGACCAAAATAATGACTAGTTCCGTTTTGCAAAGCAACACCATTATACATCATAGCTTCTATAGTGTATGTTTCTTCTGCCCCAGCAAATTTTTCTTTTTCTGTTTTTTTACCAACTAAAACTGGTATTGCAAGATAATTTTTTTGAAAGTCTTCATAAACATTTAACATTGTTAAAGTTTCTTCTCTAGCCTCTTTTTCTGTTGCATGCATAGTATGTCCTTCTTGCCATAATATTTCTCTACTTCTTAAAAAAGGTTTAGTAGTCTTTTCCCATCTTACAATAGTACACCATTGATTATATAAAAGAGGTAAATCTCTATAACTTTTTATTATTTTTTTAAAATGATCACAAAACAAAGTTTCACTAGTAGGTCTTACACACATTCTTTCTTCTAAAGTTTCTTCTCCTCCCATAGTAACCCATGCTACTTCAGGAGCAAATCCTTTAACATGATCTTTTTCCTTATTCAATAAAGATTCTGGTATAAACATAGGCATCTGTACATTTTGATGACCCAAACTTTTAAATTTTTTATCCAAAATACTAACCATTTCTTCCCAAATTGCATAACCATAAGGTCTTATTATCATACTACCTTTTACACTTGAATAATCTACCAAATCAGCTTCTCTTATTACATCAGTATACCATTTAGCAAAATCCACATCTCTACTTGTTATATTTTTATTATCTTTCATACCAATATCTCCTTAACTAAGGCTAATTATAACATATATTTATAACTTATAATATAAAATATTGCACTTTTTTGAATATCTTTTCATAGGCTTTTAATGTTCTTATCCCCTTTATTTATCAAGATTTGTATACTTTTTATTTTTGGAAAATATTTTTGTAAATTTTTTCTTTCAAAAGTAGTAAATTGATAATCCAATATTATTAAAATCTTATATATCCAAAAATAAACACTTTATACCAAAATTAAAAACTTTTTTTAAAAAAAGTAAAGATAAAAAATTTTTATATTTTTTTCATATTTACTTATTAAAGGATTTCTTATATAATAATTACTAATAGATTGGTGGAATAAAAAATATGTATTCAAATGAAATAAAAAATAAAATATTAGAAGAAATAAATAGTGGCGAAGAACTAAAAATAATTAGTTTGAAATATGATATTTCTATGAGCACACTATATCGTTGGAAAAAAGAAAATAGCAATACAAATAAAATAGACATTAGTGACATTATAAATGAGATACACACCCTAATAAATATGAAAAAATTTAACGAGGCTTTAACTATATGTAATGAATATCCAAATCAAGAAAAACTTCAATTTTTAAAACGTTCAATTATAATAAAATATGAACACTTTCTATCATACAAGATTACTATTTTAACTAAACAAAATAAACTTGATGAAGCTCTTACTTTATGTGATGAATTTCCTAACAATATCAATATTCAAAATCAAAAAATTAGTATTTTGATAAAATTAAACAAATATAATGAAGCACTTGCTATATGTGATTATTTTCCTAACAATAAAAGTTTTCAATCAAGAAAAACTTCAATTTTAAATATAGAACTTTCTAAAACACTAACCTATATTTACTATAATAGCATTAAATTAGAAGAAATAATGAATTTAAATAATATTTCAAAAAGAGATAAATATATATTATTATGTGCTTATTATGAAAAACATAATAAAAATGCAGGTATAGCTTTACTAAAAAGTTTGAAAAATAAAAATATAATTGATAATAAAACTATAAATATTCTTTTGGAAAGATTAAAATCAAAAAAAATTAAAATATTCGATGTAGGATTATACTCTAAAATATTAAAATGTAAAATAATTGATACTTTAGCTCTTAATATTTTAAATGAACAAAGTAATATTTTAATTAAAGATTTATTTAAAACAGAAGTTAATATAATTTTAAATCAATTATCTGAAAGTAATGAGTCAGAATTTATAAAAAATAGATTTATTACTACGATAAATAAATCCTCAGTTGATAAAGAAGCACTTAAAGATTTTTATGACTTGGTTGAAGATATAATAAAATGTAAAAATATAGATTGCACTAAACTAAGAAGAATTTTAAAATAAATAATAAAAATGTACGATTATTCAAAATCATACATTTTTTTTATTTCTTTCATCATTTTTTTATTATTTTTCATATACATATAAGTGCCATAACTAGCACATCCTAACATACTTGTTATCATAATATATTTCATACATTTTTTCATATTAATCTCCTCAAATATAGTATGACCAAAAATAATTAATTTATTCACATAAAAAAGTTGCTAAAGATGTTTTTCTATTTATACTATAACTATTATTTACAGCATATACAAATGCTTCTTTTGAACCTAAAATTGTTAAACTTTTTTTAGCTCTAGAAACAGCAGTATATATTAATTTATTATATAACATTTTATTATAAGTTTTAGAAATAGGAATTATAACATGATCAAATTCACTACCCTGAGCTTTATGAATACTCATTGCATAAGCATGTTTAAAAGTATTTAACTCATCTCTTTTAAATGAGACAATATTATTATCAAAATTCACTCTAATAAAATCATTTTTGCTATTTATATCAATATCATAAATATAACCAATATCTCCATTATATATACCCTTATCAATATCGTTTACCAAATTTAACACTTTATCATTAATTCTATAAATAATAGTCCCTATAGAAACTTCTTTTTTATCATCTCTATGAGGATTAAAAATATTTTGCAAACTCATATTTATATTATCTATACCTATTTCACCTTTATACATAGGAATTAATATTTGCAAATTCGTTTCATTTATATTTTTACTTAAACCCATTTTAACAATATCATCTATTAAATTTTTTATATCGTGTATATTACATTCTATAAAATTATAATCATCTTTTTTTTCTAAAAAATCATTAAGTTCTTTATTTTTTATTTCTTGAGCTAAATATGGAATATATGAATTTTCACTTTGTCTATAAATATTTTTAAGTGTAATATGTTTAAATTTATTAGATGCTATTAAATCATTTAAAATAAGTCCTGGAGATACACTTGGTAGTTGATTTTCATCTCCAACCAATACTAATTTAACATCATTTTTTAAACCTTTTAAAAGACTATCAAAAAGTACAGTATCTATCATACTTGTCTCATCTATTATAATCAAATTTTGATCTGCTTTATTAAATTCATTTATTCCAAATGAATCACTATCTTTATTCCACTTCAAAAACCTATGTATAGTAGAAGCTTTAAAATTAGTAGTTTCACACATTCTTTTACTTGCTCTACCAGTAGGTGCAATAAGAGCTACTTTATTTAACATTGCATTATCAGAAAGTTTATTAATACATTTATAAGTATTCAATATTCCATTAATAATTGTAGTTTTACCTGTACCCGGTCCTCCAGTTATAATAACAATATTATTTTTAAAAATAGATTCAATAGCATCCTTTTGTTCTTTATTATAAGTAATTTCAAACTCTTTTTCTAAAGCACTAATAATATTTTCTAACTTATCAGGATTTTTTAATATTTTTGAATTTATTGCAATAAGAGTTTTTGCAATATTAATTTCAGCTTCATAATAATCTTTTAAATAATATTTTTCTCCTACTATATATATTTTATTTTCATTTTCTAATATCTTAAAATATTCTTCATTACTAATATTTATATTAAAATCATCATACAGTTCTTTAATAATTTCTTCTTTATAAGAAAAAGTATCTCCTTTTTTAAAAGCAAGTCTTTTCATACTTTCAACAATACAAGCTAATATTCTAGTATTAGTCGTTTCTTTATATATATTCAAATATATATTATCTAATATTTTAAATTCTATATCAGAAACCAAACTATAAATATTAT
>CAYQJD010000040.1:0-7103 GCA_964417835.1 uncultured Muribaculaceae bacterium | reverse complement strand
TATATTGATCTTTCCATCTTTTCCTAGATTTATCTAAAGTCTTATTTAAATTTGGCATTAAATTTAAAATTTTTATTTGTTTTAAAATATCTTTTCATAATTTTATTTTATATTTTTATCATACTCAATGTCTGTCACTTCATATTTTCTTCTACTTTGAACTAATGCTAAGATTTTTGTAGAAGCCCATCCTATTAGTGCCAAAATAAAGAAATAAACGATTCCAAAAGCTGAAAAACTTGGAGCAGATTCTGTAAATAAATCTAGCAAAGCAGCACCAGCACTCATTGATGTTACGATCGTCAAACTATTTACAGAACTTGAAGTCACATCCTGCTTAATACTGTCAAATAATTTTTGTGCTGATGAGACATAATTTTTTGTCATATCCCATAACTTTTTAATATATTCTAATGTATCTCTCAAAGTCTCATATCTATAGCCTGAAATAGATAAAAATTCTGATAATTCTTCGTCATTTTTTGCTATCTTCTCTCTAGTTGAAATGTAAGTACTCATTTGATTTATTCTACCGTCAATTAAATTAATTGTTTTTGCATAACCTTCTAATTTTGTTGTAAATTTTACAATATCTGCACCTTTTACTTTTACGTTTTCTTTAACAGTGTCTATTTTTTCCCAAATTATTCTATGTAAGTTAAGATATCTATGCAATTGCCCTTTAAATTCTCTTATGAATATTTGTTCTTCAATGTATCTTTCAATATTTTCTAAAGATTTAGCTTTATTATTTATAAAGTAATATTTATCGCCTCTTATAACATCATAATTGTTATTATCAAATTCAAAATATTTTTGCTTTTCTGTTCTAATTAATAGTTCTTGCATCGCTTTTTTTGATGCTTTGTCACAAATAATAAAATATGGATATACGGTTTCAATATTAGCAAGTTCTTTTGGAACAGGAGCACCTAAACTAAATAGATAACTAAATGCAGGTGATAGTTTATTTTCATAGTAATCAGTTAACTTATCAATATCTGCAAATAATGTATCTCCAGATACATTTGAATTATTTAACGTAATTAACCCATCTTCGAATATTTTAACTGTTATTTGATATGAAGTAGTAAATTTTACATACTCTTCTCCAGCCACTCCATAATCAATTCTTCCAATCGATAATTTTTTATGAAATTCATTTAATTTTTCTTGATCTAAATCCAATTGTGATTTACAAGATCGTAAAAAATCGTATATTTCAGTTAATTGTAACATTGTTCTTTGGAACCATCCACCTATAAAAACACTATTTATTTTCATTTTATCTCCTTACTATATCTTTTTAGCAAAAAATTTGGCATCTTCTACTATAAAACCATATTTTTTATAGCATTCATGTGCTGGTTGTCTAAAATTTTTAGACCATAATTCTATTGCCTTACAATTTCTTTCTTTACAAATTCTAGTTACTTCATCTAACATTTTTGTAGCTATATTATGTCTTCTATATTCAGGTTTTACACATACATGATTCAATATGGCATAAATATTCATATCTTCATATATTGTTGGAATAATTGTAATCTTAGAATGAGCAATTATTTTATTATCAATTAATCCTATCAAATAAATTTGATTTTTATCATTGATAGTTTCCTGGAAGATCTTTTTAGCATAATTAATATCTGTTGTTTCATTAAAACATGTATTACACAAATCTATTACTTCAAAAATATCATCTAATCTCATTTCTCTAAATATTATTTCTTTATTCATAAATGTTCCTACTTTCTATCTTTATTTTAATTATATAATAAAAAAAAAATTAAAAATATATTTTTCAATAAAAATGACATTTTTTGACATAAATAAAAAAGTTTCTTTAAATATGATGTGACCCCCAAATAGAAGGCATCAATAAAAAACTTTTTTATTTCAATGAATTCAAACAAAAATAATATCACTTTTTAATAATTGCTTACGTTTTCTTATTTTATATTTAATTTCTGTTCTTGAAAAAAATATATTATATATTGATTCCCAAATAAAAACCCATCCAATTATTAAAACAACCTCAGATAAAACTGATAAATTTTTTATACTTATATAGATTATTAATGCTGCAATTCCTAAAGCTAACAATATTATATCTTGAATAAAATATTTTTTCAAAATCATTTCTAATTCTTTAATATCATCTGCAATACTTAATTTTATCATATTTTCTAATTTGTCTTTTTCTATTTTATTTAAATTTATTTTAATTTCAATGATAATTTTTTCTTTTAAAGGAATAATTTTTGATTCTTTTATAATAAAATCTTCTAAATCTTGAGAGATTTTATTCTAATTAAATAAATTTTTGTAATTTTGTTGATTTTCTAAATAAATTTTAATTTTATTATTCATATAAACCCTATAATACTGGCGATATATTTATACCTAATGGCATTGAAGTTAAATACCATAGTAATATAATTATTAACCATATACACAACGTACCTAATGAATAAGGAACCATATATTTTAAAGATTTAAATAATCCTATTCCTTTTTTATCTGGATCATAAAGTTCCATATAAGCTAAATATATAACAAAATATGCCATAACCGGAGTCAATGCATATGTTACCGACTCACCAGCCCTAAAAATAACCTGTGCAAATTCTGGAGATATTCCAGAATTCATAAGTATTGGAACTACAGTTGCACTCATTATGGACCATTTATGAACAGATGAAGGCAGTAGTATCGTTGATAAAGCAGACATTAGAAAAACAATAATTATTAATGGTATTCCTGTAATATTAACATTTGACAATAAATTTACTCCTAATGATACAAACAACATTCCTATATTTGAATATTTTAAAATCGAAATAAATGTTGATGCAAAAAATATTAAAACCAATACTTTTCCCATAAAATCTAAGGAATGACTTAAATTATCACACATATCTTTCTGATTTTTTATACTTTTAGTTAAAATACCATATATCAATCCTAAAATAAAGAACAATATTGTTATAACAAAAACAAAACCAGAATTAAAAAATGAATTATAACCAAACAACTTATCTATATATAATTTTTGTGTATAATCAAGCAAATTTCCACCTAATGGTACCCCAGGAATAATATTATATATAAAAATGACAACATATATAGCACCAATTATTAAAGAAATATACAATGCTTTCTTCTCTTTTTTTGTAATTTTTTTTTCTTGCTCATCCACTTCATTTTTAGGTAACCTAGGAATAACATACTTCTCAGTTATATTTGTAATAATAAATGATAAAGTAATTATTGCAAATAACATTATTATAAAAAAGCTACTTGTTGAAACTGTATAACCTTCTTTTATAATATTAGCAGCAAATTCAGTATAATTAATTAAGGATGAATCAACTGAGTTTATAAAAATATTTATTCCTATACCACAACTTATAGAAGCAAATGATGCAATTATTCCAGCTTGGGGATTTCTTTTTCCATATTTAAATAATAAAGCTGACAAGGGTATTAAAATTATATAAGAAATATCCCCCGCTATACTTGAAAATATACATATAAAAACTAATATAAAAGTTACTACATTTTTTCTTAATTTATGAGTAAGTACATAAAAAAGAGTGTCTAAAAAACCTGTCTTATCCATTATACCTAGTCCTAATAAAGCAATTAGTAACATGCTTAACGGAGTAAAAGATGCAAAATTAGAAACTGTATTACTAAAAATATATTTCACACCTCTAAGACTAAATAAGTTTTGTATAGTAACCATGTTTGTTTCTAAAGCATTAGTTTTAACATTAACGCTTTTATACGTACTTGTTATATCAAAAAGAGATAAAATTCCACTTAAACATATTGTAATCAAAATTAATATTAAAAAAGACATTATAGGATGAAGAACTATTTTTTCTCTTATTTTTTTAATCTTCCTCATTAATTATCCTCCTCAATTTTTTTTCAAATTCTAACCTATCTAACATTATTTCACGATTACATTTTAAACATTTTATTTTAACATCAACACCAACTCGTGTGATTATCCACTCATTAGTTTGACAAGCATGATTTTTTTTCATTATAACTTTAGTGCCAACTTTATATTTTAGTTCCATTATGAACCTCCAATTGATTATAAGGTATTTTTATCTTGTTTCTATCATATGCTTCTTTTATATCTTTTAATAAGCATCTCCTCAAATCCCATTGAGTTTCTCGCTCACACCTAAATCTTACAGAATAGATAATACAAGATTCTTCAAATGAAGATATTCCTAAAAACTCTATTTTATCTATTTTTTTATAGGTTTTTTTTGAATTATCCAATACTTCTTTTAAAACTGATTCAATCTTATCAAAATTTTCTTCATAAGCAGTAGGTATATCTAATTGAACTATGGCTTTTTCTTGACTGATATTAATTATTTTATCGATATTTCTATTAGAAATAGATAAAACTTCTCCAGTTAATTTTTTTATTTTTGTAGTTTTTAATCCAAATTCAATAACAGTTCCCATAAATCCTTCATAATCTACTATATCGCCTACTACAAAATAATTATCCATAATAATATTAATTCCACTTATGATATCTTTTAGTGCATCTTGAATACTCATCCCTATTACAACTCCAACAATACCCAGTCCAGCAATTATACTTGTAGTATCAATTCCATAAAGTTTTAATAAAGACAAAGCCATAAAAATAATTAAAATATATTTAAATATATTATTAAATAAAATTACAATTGTTTTTTTTCTTTTAATTTCTATTTCACTTTTACCTTTAATAACTAAATTTTTTACTAATACATTCAAACCTTTATAAATAATATAAGTTATAAATAAAATGATTAACGTTCCATAAACTTGCTTAGTACTTAGAATATTTAATATTTTTTTCATTATTTTATATTTCCTCGAAACCAATATTAAGTATTTCTAAAATTCTTTCTAAATCAGAAATTGAATCAAATGGTATAGAAATTTTATTTTTCGATATTTGCACTTTAGTTCCAATAGTTTCTCTCATAATAGACTCATAAATCTTATACTTAGAATTCATATCATTTCTAACAATTTTATTTTTCTTTATAACATTTTCTTCACGGCTTAAATCCTCTAATTCTCTAACACTAATACCATCATTTATTATTTTTTCTGCTAAGTTAGATACTAATTCATCATTATCCATTTTACTTAAAACTCTTGCATGTGACATACTAATAAGTCCATTATTAACTTCATTTTGAATTTGTTTGGGAAGATTTAATAAACCTAATAGATTAGTTATATAACTCCTTGATTTACCAAATTTTTTTGCAACTTCTTCTTGTGTGAAACCCGTATTATCTATATAATTTTTATATGCTATTGCTTCTTCTATAGGAGATAGATCTTCTCTTTGAATATTCTCTATTAAAGCAATTTCCATCATTTGTCTATCAGTAAATTCTCTTATAATTGCAGGAATGGTATCTAATCCTGCTAATAATGCTGCTTTAGTTCTTCTCTCACCTGCAACTAAATCATATCCCTTTATACTTTTTTTTACTATTATTGGTTCAATTACTCCATGTTCTTTTATAGATTCTGCTAATTCATTTAACGCTTCCTCATCAAAATATTCTCTTGGTTGATGAGGATTACTGCGAATTTCTTTTAAAGGAATTTCTAATATATCATTTTTATTTGAAGAATTAATAATTTCTTGTTCATAATTGTTAAGTGTTTCAAAATTTAATGGTTCACTATTAAATAATTGTTCTAGCCCCTTACCAAGAGCTTTTCTTTTATTCTCCATCTCTTGAAATTACCTCCTTTGCCAAATTCAAATAGGCCTCAGCTGCTCGACTTAATGGATCGTATTCAATAATAGGTTCCCCATGACTAGGTGCTTCTACCAATCTTATAAGTCTTGGAATAATTGTATTAAATACTTTTTCCTTAAAAAATTTTCTAACTTCTTCTACAACTTCTAATCCTAAAACTGTTCTAGAATCAAGTAAAGTTAATAATACTCCTTCGATTTTTAAACTAGGATTAAGTCTAGTTTGTGTCATAATGATAGTATTTAAAAGTTGTGTAATTCCTTCTAAAGCAAAGAACTCGCATTGTACAGGTATAATAACTGAGTTACTACTTACTAATGCATTAGTAGTTAAGAGACCTAATGAAGGAGGGCAATCTATAATGATATAATCATATTTATTAGATACTTCTTTTAACGCATTTTTTAATTGCTCATTTTTCTTAAAAGTATTATCCTGATAAGTCTTTTCAACCAGTTCAATATCTATTCCGGCTAAATTTATAGTAGCTGGAAGAATAGATAAATTTTTAAATTTTGTTTTAATTATTGCTTTTGTTATATTACATTTTTCTGTTAATACATCATAAACACTATAAGCAATTTCTCCTTTATTTATTCCTAATCCTGTAGTTGCATTTCCTTGAGGATCTAAATCTATTAATAATGTCTTTTTACCTAATTTTCCTAAAGAGGCTGATAAGTTTATACTAGAAGTTGTTTTACCTACGCCTCCTTTTTGATTTACTAAAGATATTATTTTCGTCATTTTATCACTGCCTTTTTATTTTCCATATATATTTAATTTTATCATAGATAAATATAATTGTCTAAATAATTTTATTTTGTTAATTTAAATTTGAAGTGCAACAAAGTTGCATTGAAAAAGACATATGAATAATCTATAATAATTCTTACGCAAATAAAGAAAGGAAAATTCATATGTCTAAAGTATATAATACATTAAAAAGAAAGGAAAATCAATATCATCACTTAAAACAAGCAGATCGAGTTATAATTCAATCATTTATTGAGCAAAAAGATATTAAAGGAAAAAGACTATTTAATAATACTTATATTGCTAATTATCTTGGAGTTCATAAATCTACTATTTCTAGAGAACTTAAAAAAAGGAAAAGTTATAAATTAATGGTTAGAACAGGAAGATTTATTCCTAAACCATATAATGCAGTTGATGCACAAAATAATTATAACTTTAAACGTGGTTTGTCTAAGGGCAAATATAAACTTATAAAATATCCTAAAATGGCAAAATTTATTGAAGATAAAATCAAAATTGATAAATGGGCTCCAG
>CAYQJD010000039.1:0-7110 GCA_964417835.1 uncultured Muribaculaceae bacterium | reverse complement strand
ATACATTTTTAAATTTTAGTGCACATTAATTGTGCACTTTCAAAAATAATCTACAGGAATATTTTTTTAGTTCAAAAGATATTTAATTATCTTTTTTTTTATTAAAATAAATGTTATAATCTTTTTAGAATAAGGAGGGTAATTGTGGATAGAAATGAAATTCATAATATTTTAAATAAAGAAGAATTAGAAAGTATTGATGGATATTTAAGAGCCGCTAACTATCTTTCTTGTGCACAATTATATTTATTAAATAATCCTCTCTTAAAAGATTCTTTAAAGATTGAGGATATAAAACCAAGATTAGTAGGACATTGGGGAACTGCTCCTGGACAAAATTTCATATACGCACATTTGGATAGAATTATCAAAAAATACGTTTTAAATATGATATATATATCTGGACCGGGTCATGGTGGGCAAGCTATGATTAGTAATAATTTTTTAGATGGCACTTATACTAAGTTTTATCCAGAAATTACTGAAGATGAGAATGGTATATTAAAACTATGTAGACAATTTTCTTTTCCTTATGGTGTATCAAGTCACGTTGCACCTGAAACTCCAGGATCTATTAATGAAGGAGGAGAATTAGGGTATAGTTTAGTTCATGCATATGGTGCGATTTTAGATAATCCAGACTTGATTGCAGCTTGTGTTATTGGAGATGGAGAAGCAGAAACAGGGACACTTGCTACTAGTTGGCATTTAAATAAATTTATAAATCCTATAACGGATGGGGTAGTTTTGCCTATATTACATTTGAATGGATATAAAATAGCTAATCCAACAATTTTAGGACGAATGTCAGACGATGAATTGGAGAAAATGTTCGAAGCAATGGGGTATGAAGTATTATTTGTATCTGGAGAAAACTTAGAATATATGCATCAACGAATGGCAGAAGTATTAGATTATGCAATATTGAAAATTAAGAGTAGAAAAACATTTGCAATAAATAATATTTTAGATGAAATAAAGATTCCTTTAATAATTTTAAGAAGTCCAAAAGGATGGACAGGGCCTAAATTTGTTGATGGAAAACAAATAGAAGGAACATTTAGAGCTCATCAAATGCCTCTTACGGTTGATAAAGAACATCCTCAATTATTAAAAGAATTAGAAAATTGGTTAAATAGTTATAAACCATCTGAATTATTTGAAAATGGAAAATTAAAAGATAAGTATAAGCTCCATCTTCCTCCTTTAGAATTCACTATGGGAAATAACAAATTTGCAAATGGTGGTTTATTAAGGCACGAACTTGTTTTACCAAATATTAATAATTATGGGGTGAAAATAAATAATCATGGAGAAATTAAATCCATGAATATGAAAGAATTAGGAAAATATTTAAAAGATATAATAATTTTAAATGAAGAAGAACAGAACTTTAGAATATTTGGACCTGATGAGGCTTTATCTAATAGATTAAATTATGTTTTTGATGTAACAAATAGAGAATGGAATTCTAAGATTGATACTAAAGATGAATTTTTAGATAAAGAAGGTAGAGTAATTGATTCGTTTTTATCCGAAAATGTTTGTGTAGGTTTATTAGAAGGATATTTATTAACAGGAAGACATGGTATATTTCACACTTATGAAGCTTTTTCTAGAATAATAGATTCTATGGTAAGTCAATTTTCAAAATGGGTAAAAGCTTCAAAAGAGATTTCTTGGAGAAAGCCTATTTCTTCTTTAAATATAATATTGTCTAGTCATATTTGGCAACAAGATCATAATGGATATACACATCAAGAACCAGGCTTTTTAAATCATTTAGCAACTAAAAAAAAGGATCAGATAGGCATATACTTACCAGCTGATTCAAATACCTTAATATGTACTATGGAACATTGTTTAAAAACTAAAAATAAAATAAACGCGATTGTTGCAAGTAAGCATAAAACTCCAGAGTGGCTAAACATGGAAGATGCTAAAAAACATTTTGAAAATGGAGCAAGTATTTGGAATTGGGCTAGTGATAAAGATCCAGATATAGTTCTTGCTTGTGCAGGAGATACACCAACAATAGAAGTTTTAGCAGCAAAAACAATATTAAAAAAATATTTGCCCGATTTAAAAGTTAGGGTAGTAAATGTTGTCAATTTATTAAAACTTGATAAAAATTCAGAAAATTCTCTTTCAGATATTGAATATGACTATTTATTTACTGCTAGCAAACCAATAATTTTTGTATTCCATGGATATCCAAATTTAATAAGAGAATTTACTATTGATAGAAATAATAAAAATATAATTGTTAAAGGATATCAAGAAGAAGGATCTATTACAACTCCATTTGATATGAGAGTAAAAAATGAAATCGACAGATTTCATATATGTTTAGAAGTTTTAAAACAAATAGATGATAAATACGATAAATTTGAAATTACTAGTTACTGTATAAAAGAACTTTTAAAACATTTTGAATATATAAAGATATATGGAAAAGATTTAGATGAAATAGAAAATTGGAAATGGACTAATTAAGTCTATTTTCTTTTTATTAATTATGTTAATATTATATATAGGATGTGATATTATGTTATATGATAATAAAGCTTTTTATGTTTTTGTAAGTGATGAAGAATATCATACTAAGAAAATGTATTATAGAGGAAACGAATTGAATGGACGTTTAATAATTACATATTATAAAAAAGATGATGATATAGTTATAAAAATAAATTATCCAAATAAAGAAATAATTAGCAAAGAGATTGATTTAAAAGATTATGAAATAGTAAGTAAATATTATATAGAAAGAATTGAATCAAATGGATATGAAGAATATCCAACTACATATGAAAAAGTTTATGGATTAGGAATATATAAAAAATATTTTGTTTCAAATTATAATCCGGAAATGTCTTCTGTAAAAAAATACTTAGAATATGATTATATAGAATATGATGAGTTAAAAAAAATTGCAGAAAACAAAAAAGAATTATCAGAATTACAAGATTTATATAATAAATGTCTTGATTTTGATAATCCAGAAATAGTAAAGAAAAAATTTAGTGAGTATGATAAAAATTTTCTAGAAATTACTAAAGGCTTTAAGGATGAAGAATTTTTAATATAATTCTTCACAAGTTCCTTGAATTGGATTATAAAAGCAATGATTTTTATATCTTCCAGCTAGAGGTTGATTATAAAAATTTGACTTACAAGAATTTCCAGTGCCTGGTGCATAAAACCAAAGAGCATGTGTTGCAGGATAATAGTATTCTCCAGTAATAACTCTTTCAGCTAGCTCTTTTTCTAATTTGGTACTACTTGAATAAAATAGTGATGAGTTAATACCTGAAAATCCTCCAGGATTTTGATATATAACATCGTATAATGTTCTTATATCTTTAAAGATATCACAAGTTGCTATTGCTCTGTTAACAATAACATTTCCAACCATTAGCATTCCTAAATTACCTTCACCTAATGCTTCAGCCCTCATAAGTCTAGCAACTAAGTCCAATTCTCTTGCAGTATAGTTTATTAACACACAAATCACCTATAGTATTATATGAAAAAGCTTATTGAATATTTCTTTTTTTTTTGATATAATTATAAAGGTCTAGGGCGGTAACCATAGGAGTCTTCAAAACCTTAGTGTTACCACCTTAAAACCCTAGTAATTATGGGAGTATGTGAATTGGTAATTGGCTTAAATATGAGTTTCACCTGCCAATTTTATAATTTAAAATTAAGTTGAAAAACAGCAAAGCAAACTTAAACGAATCAATTCAAGTTGTTTTTTATAGGGGTGTAATTTAGCGGCAAAATGACGGTCTCCAAAACCGTTCTCGGGAGTTCGATTCTCTCCACCCCTGCCATGAAAATAATAGGTTTTATGCCTGTTTATACATATTGAACTGATAGAAATATCAGTTTTTTTTATGTTCTGCATAAGTAGATTGTGATCCACAGGGAGATTTAACTACCTGTATGGGTTATTATGAAACTGTAATTTTACATCACAAAGAGAATGTTGATTTGATACCATCTAATTTGGATTTATCAGCGACATCTTTTTCATTAATAACTGCTATGAATAAAGAGCAAACAATAGAATAGAAGATATGTGTAGGGATGCTTATAATTTCGTTCTTAAATGCAAAAAATAAAGATATTATTGAATAATGCTTTATGAAATTTTGCATATTTCTTTAAATTTGTTATAATATGCCTAGGAAGTGATGTAATGGTTTCAGTATTATGTTTATTATTACCTAGTGTTTTTGGGTTAAAGATATTAATGCATTTGCATAAAAATATGAGTACAAAAGATGAGATTATATATTATTTATTATTAGTATTATTTTCGAATACAACTTGTTTTGGTTTAATATATTTATTTAAGAAGTTAAATTTAGATATTCTTACATATTTAAATACTTATTCTTATGTAGTATTTAAATATGTAGTATTATCTTTAGCAGTAAATATTATTATAAGTATAATAATTACGATCTTTATCAAATATATTAGTTTTAAATTAGAGGTAAATAATGGCGAAAAAGATAATAAAAAGTAGTATTATTTTTATTTCTTTAATTATAATTTTTTTTACTATTTATTTTAAATTAAATTTTAATAATGTAACTTTTGAGCAATTATTATTTAGCCTTGTAGAATTAGAAGGAGTTAGTTTAAGTGGTGTAATAGAGGGAATAGTTTTTGTTTTGCTTCTTACCATTATTACATTTATCTTGATAATTCTTTTGAAAAAATACTTGCATAAAAAGAAATTAAATTTATCATTTTCTATTAAAATTAAAGATAAAATATGGAATATTAATACTTTAAAATTAACTAATAAGGAAAGTTGGTTTTTTACAATCTTGTTTTTTATCTTTTCTTTTATTCTTTTAATTTATAGTGTTGGTTTTATAGATTACATAAAAGTCCAATTAACTTCTTCAACATTTATAGAAGAAAATTATGTTGATGGTAGAAATGTTGAAATAACATTTCCTAAAGAAAAGCAAAATTTGATATATATATTTGTTGAATCATTGGAAATGACCAGTGCTTCAAGAACAAATTCTGGAGGGGTAGAAGCGTCCTTTATACCTAATCTTGAAGATTTTGCTCTCACTAACGTTAATTTTAGCAATACTGATAATTTAGGTGGCTTTTTTTCCTTATATGGAACGGGATGGACAGTTGCTGCAATGATGGGTCAATCAAGTGGGACACCATTAAAAGTTTCAATTGATGGTAATACTTATTCTGGTTATGGACAATCATTACCCGGAGCATATAGTATTGGTGATATTTTAGAAGAAAATGGGTATCATAATTATTTAATGATGGGATCTGATGCATCGTATGGAGGTAGAAGAGATTATTTTACTTATCATGGTCATTATACAATATATGATTATAATTATGCTAAAGAAAATGGTTGGATAGATGATGATTATTATGTTTGGTGGGGATATGAAGATAGTAAATTGTATGAATTTGCGAAAGAAAGATTGACAGATATTCAAAAAGAAGACGAACCATTTAATTTTACAATGCTCACTGCTGATACTCACTTTATTGATGGCTATTTAGATGAAAGCTGTCCTACACCTTTTACTAGTCACTATGCTAATTCTTATAATTGTACTGATATAATGTTAAGTGAGTTCATAAGTTGGATCAAAAAACAAGATTTTTATGAAAATACAACAATAGTCATAGTGGGAGATCATTATACAATGCAATCTGATTTTTATGATAATTTGATAGATAGTAATTATACTAGAGTAGTATATAATACTTTTATCAATTCCCTTGCAGAAACTACTAATTCTAAAAATAGATTATTTTCATCTTTTGATTTATTTCCAACTACACTAGCATCTATTGGTGCAAGTATTGAAGGTAATAGATTAGGTTTAGGGACCAATTTATTTTCTGATGAATTAACTTTATTAGAAAAATATGATATTTCTTATATAAACACAGAACTTGTTAAAAAATCATTCTATTATGATAATGTAATATTAGGAAGTACTTATTATAAAATGCAATAAACATACCCTACTAGTTGATAGCGGTAATTTATGATATACTATGATTTGTTTATGGTAAATAGTGATAATCAACATGATGTAAACTCAATCACTGATTTAGTAATGCCCATTATAATGGGCGAATGTGATATGACAGTGGGAATCCATTATATTAATAGTAAAAGTAAATTTTTATCATTAATTTTAAGAATTACAACTAGGGGAAAGATAAAAGATATCTGGTTTTAGGGCAATTAATAAAGGTATAATTTTCCATATTTGCAACTGATTTATTAAGTACGGAGAGTTCCTATTCAAGATGTTTCAAGAAGATTAGGACACTCTGATGTAGCAACTACTCTAAAAATATATACACATAGCAATTTAGAATAAGATAAACTAATTGCGCAAAGATTAGAAGAAAGATATGGAAATCACTTTGCTGTTGATAAGTTAAGTTTTAAAGTTGTTGCATCAATTATCACAGGAAAAATTGTAAACAATGATAATAAAGATTTACTACTTTCCAATTGTAAAGAATACAGTTATTTAGAAAGTATTATATTATTCTTAAATAGTAATATATTACTGCCAAAAATTACAGTTTTAATCAAATTATATGAGATTTGAATAAAGAAATATGAATTTAAAATCGCTTGTTTTACTTTGATATAAGGTGGTTGAGGGTTATTTGGGAAAGACTCCAAAACTTTTTAAGTATTCGATTTACTTATCCCATGTCAGGCATTTTTTCGCTTTTTGCGGTGATTTATATATACGTTATCCAGTATTAAAATTACTAGATTTTTTTAATTTTTATTAGGTAATAGTTCAAGGAAATTTTTGTAAAAATATGACCATTTTTGACTACATATGATATAATTGTTTATGATAGGATGCAGTTGTAGACTTTGATTGGTATTTAGTTTAAATAGTATCCTAACATAAAAAATGAGGAGGTGTTATTAGCAGTCTAACTCATATTCTAATATGCCAAAATCAAAAGGTACAGAAGTTAAAATAAAATATAATCCTAATGATCCAAGTGATGCTATATGGGTAAATGATAGTACAAATATTGTACTACCACTTGTAGGTG
>CAYQJD010000038.1:0-7634 GCA_964417835.1 uncultured Muribaculaceae bacterium | reverse complement strand
TAAAAACCTATAAAGTGGGTCTCTCTTTTTTTTAGAGTCCACTCTATAGGTTACACTTTATTTAGTTTTTCTTTTTTCATTTTTTAATTTGAATTTATTTTTAATATTATTTATAAAATTTTTTCCAAATATATTATCAATAATTTTTAATTTATATGTAATAAAAATATAAATAATACCACCAATAATTACATCGATTGTAACAAATATTATAGAATCTATTTTTTTATAAATATTAAATGGTAAAATTTTGTTTATAAAGAAGAGTACAAAATACATTATTAATACAGCAAATATTATTTTATAAAGCATATTTAAAGTGTTTGTGAACTTCAAATCTTTGCTTTCTTTTTTTAAATAGAATATACTTATTGATATACTTAAAATATATCCTATAACTGTTGCAATTATTGCGCCTATAAAACCATTTATTCCAATAAAATTACATAAATACATTAATGGAACATCTAAAAGAGCATTAGTAACAAATCCAGAAATAACAGAAGTATATACTGCTTTAAATTTATTCATTGATTGTAACATAGTAGATGTGGTTATATTTAAATTTACTAATAAAGCAGTAAATATATTTATTTTTAAAATTAATCCCCCATATGGATTTGTATTATAAAATATTGTCCATATTGGAGTAGATAGTGTACTTATTCCAACAGTTAATGGTATAGATGCAAATAAAACTATTTGTAAAGCTTTATTTATTTTGCTGTTTACTTCGTTATAATTTTTTTTGGTATAACTAGAAACTATAGCAGGGATTAAACTCATAGTTAGCCCTAAGACTATTGAATTAACTATCATTGAGATTTTTGAACACCATGTAGAGATTGAGGATGTTATAAATTCAACGTCATTTGCGGTATAGCCTAATTTTTGTATTGTTCTTGATATTAAAATCATATCCGTTGATGAATAAACATTAGTTATAAGGTTTATAATTATTATTGGAATAGAGTAACTTGCGATTTTTTTTATTATTTCTTTGTTAGATATAGGATCTTTTTCATAAGCTTTATCTAAATTAAGATTATGTTTATTTTTTTTAATTTTTATTAATAAGTAAATATCAGCCGCTACTGCCCCAAAAAATGCTCCTAAAAGTGAAATTCCTACAGCTACCCTTAGGCTTTTTTTTAATACTTTATAAACTATATATGAACCAAGTAATATTATAATGATTCTAATAACTTGTTCAATAAGTTGACTTATGCTTGATGGTGTTAAATATTTATGTCCTTGGAGATATCCTTTTGTTACACTTAAAAACGGTACTACTAAAACAGAAACAGAAACACATCTTATTACAAATGCTATATCATTGATTGAATTTCCTCCACTCATATCACCAATAATTAAATGGGCGAAAGGTTTAGCAAATATAAATAATGCTACAAAAGAGATTATTGATAAAATAGATATTAATTTTTTTGATATTTTATAAGATCTTGTTTTTGCTTCTACATATCCTAATGTATCATATTCACTTATAATTTTACTAATTGCATTTGGTATACCGGCTGATGAAATACTTAAAAATATTAAATAAACATTATATGCATAACTATATAATGCTGCGCCTTTTGAACCTACTATGTTATAAAATGGAACAACATAAAGCATTCCTAATATTTTTACTAGTACAACAAATATTGTGGCTATTATTGTGCCTTCAACAAAGTTATTTTTTTTCATTTTGTTCCTCTTTCATAAGTTAAATTATATAATAAAGAATAACTTTTTTCATTAAATCTTTATTTTTTAGACATTATATTAACATAAATACTAGTTTATAAATTTTTTATTTGCTATAATTTAAAAGAGGTGAATTATGGAAGAAAAAGAATTTTTAAGTAAAATTTATAAAATTGGTAAAGCTATTATTTGGCTTTTAATTGCAATACTATTAGTGTTAGTTATTGGAGTATCTAAATTATATTCATCAGAAAAATCAGAAAGTAGTGAAAATGAAGAACAATATAATACTAATTATGATGTTTCTACATTTAAAGAAATTTCTGCAGATGATATAAAAGCAGAAACAAAAGGACAAGCTAGAGTAATATATATAGGTAGAGAAACATGTAGTTGGTGTGCAGCATTTTTACCTAATTTATGGGATGCGGAAGAGGATTATGATTATGAAACATTATATATAGATATTGCTAAAATTATCGATTTTACTGCAAATACTATTATAGATGAAGAAGCTTATGCAACTATGATCTCACTAACTGGAGATGGATATGAAAGCTATGTAGAAGAAAAATTTGGTTCTACTCCAATGATATTAATCGTTAAGGATAATAAAATTATAGGTGCTCAAACTGGTTATTCAGACTATGATACTTTTACGAAAGTATTAGAAAAAGCTGGCTTTAAAGAAAATTAAAAGAATTCTTTTAATTTTTTTATGTTAAAAAATAGTTTTAATGTATTCTTCTAAATCTATATTTGAATCCATCCAATATAAAATTAGGTTTATTATAGAACCTGATATTTTTAAATATTTATATTTATTATTAGTTTTACTTATAAATAAATTATCTAAGCATTTTTTGAAGTCTATAAAGAATTTATTTTTAATAACTTTAAAATATGTAATATTATTATTTATAAATTTCAATAATATATCAAAATAATTTTTTATATTTTTATTTCTTTTAATATTTAGAATATATAAATTATATATTTCTAAAACTAGAGATTCAATTTTATTAGAAATCACTTCATTTATATTTTTAAAGTTATTATAAAAGCTTTTTCTAGAGATATTTGCTTTTTCAGAAATCATTTTTATAGTTAGGTTATTTAAATTATGATCGGTTAAAAGATTAAATGTCGAAGATATAATTAAATTTTTTGTTTTTGAATTCATTTTATACAAGCTCCTTATATTATGTATAACTAATAAGTTATTTACTTGTTAAATATAATTTATAGTGTTACACTAGTAACAAAGTTTTATTTTATAATAAAATTTAGGAGATGACAATATGCTAGAAATAAAAAATATTTCAAAAATTTATAAGGTTGATAATATTGAGCAAAAAGCATTAGATAATATATCTATTAACTTTCGAGAGAATGAGTTTGTATCAATATTAGGTCCTTCTGGAAGTGGAAAGACAACATTATTAAATATTATTGGAGGGTTAGATAAGTATACAAGTGGAGATTTAAATATTAATAATATTTCTACTAAAGAATTTAAAGACAAAGATTGGGATACATATAGAAATCATAAAGTTGGTTTTATTTTCCAAAGCTATAATTTGATTAGCCATCAAACAGTATTAGCTAACGTAGAACTAGCGCTTACATTAAGTGGTATAAGTAAGAAAGTAAGAAGAAAAAAAGCTATAGAAGCGCTAAAAAGTGTTGGCTTAAAAGACCATATTAATAAACGCCCAAATCAATTATCTGGTGGGCAAATGCAAAGAGTTGCAATCGCAAGGGCTCTTATTAATGATCCAGAAATAATTTTAGCAGATGAACCTACAGGAGCGTTAGATAGCAAAACAAGTGTTCAAATAATGGATTTATTAAAAGAAATTGCAAAAGATAGATTAGTTATTATGGTTACACATAATCCGGAATTAGCGAATGATTATTCTACAAGAATAATTAGTTTAAAAGATGGAAAAATAATAAATGATACAAATCCATATGATGGAAAAGATGAAATAAAGAAATCAAAAAAAGACAAAAAAACTAATATGACTTTTTTAACTGCTTTAGGTTTATCTTTAAGGAATTTACTTACAAAAAAAGGAAGAACGTTATTAGTTTCTTTTGCGGGTTCAATAGGAATAATAGGTATTTCTTTGATATTATCTATTTCTAATGGAGTACAAAATTATATAAATAAAGTACAGGAGGATACTTTAACAAGTTATCCATTAACAATTGAAAAAGACAGCGTTGATTTTAGTAGTATGCTAAGTATTATGGCTAAAAATAATGATAAAACTGATCATGATAAAGATGCTGTATATTCTAATGATATTATGGTGGATATGATGAGTTCTGTAAGTCAGGATATTAAAACAAATAATTTAAAGGATTTTAAAAAATATATTGAAGAAAATAGAAAAAAGATAGATCAGTATGCTAATGATATAAAGTATAGTTATTCATTAGATTTACAAATATATAATAGTAATTTAGATGAAGGAATATATAAACTTAATCCGAGCAGTATGATGGATATATTTGGATTTTCTAATAATATAATGGGAGCTAATGTTAATGTCTTTGTTGAATTATCGGATAATAAAGATTTATTAAAAAGCCAATATGATATTGTTGAAGGTAGATTACCAGAAAAATATAATGAAACCGTTTTAATAATTGATAAAAATAATGAAATAAGTGATTTTTCATTATATGCACTTGGACTTAAAAGTCAAAAAGAGTTAGAAGAAATGATGAAAACAATTATGAAAGGTGAAAAAGTAGAAAGCTCTAAACAAACGATATTAAGTTATGAAGAAATATTGGATACTAAATTTAAACTTGTATTAAATACAGATATTTATAAAAAAGAAAAAAATATTTGGGTAGATATGAGTCTTGATGAAAATTATATGAGAAAATTATTAGAAAAATCAGAAAATTTAAACATAGTAGGTATAATTAAGCCTAATGCTAATTCTACTATAGAAACTTCTGGTGGAATAGGTTATACAAGTGATTTGTCAAAATATGTTATTGAAAATATAAATGATAGTAGAATCGCAAAAGAGCAAAAAGAAAGTAAAGATATAAATATTTTTACTAATGCTCCATTTAAAGCTGGTGAATCATACGAGAATAATTTAAATACATTAGGAATAGTCGACTTAGATAATCCTAGTGCTATAAATATTTATCCTAAAAACTTTGAATCAAAAGATTATATAGAAGATATAATAGAAGAGTATAATAAGGATAAAGATGAAAAAGATAAAATTGAATATACAGATTATGTAGGAATATTAATGAGTAGTGTATCTACTATTGTAAATGTTATAAGTTATGTTTTAATAGCATTTGTTAGTATTTCTTTATTAGTTTCTAGTTTAATGATTGGAATAATTACTTATATATCAGTTTTGGAAAGAACTAAAGAAATTGGTATATTAAGAGCGATAGGAGCTAGCAAAAAGGATATCAGAAGAGTATTTAATGCAGAAACATTTATTATAGGTTTAACTTCTGGTTTGATAGGTGTAATAATAACTATTTTATTAAATATACCAATAAATAATGTCATAACAAGTCTGACAGGAATAATAGTTGGAGTAAATCTTCCTATTGTTGCCGCTATAATATTAACATTAATAAGTATGATTTTAACTATTATAGCAGGATTAATTCCTTCAAAAATGGCAGCTAAAAAAGATCCTGTAGTAGCTTTAAGAACAGAATGATAATTTACTAATTAAAAAAAACTTGCATAAAATTTTATTAGTGGTATTATATTATAAATTTTAGGGGGATAATATGGTAGATGCTATAAGATTAAAATCAAAAAATTTGTTAAAAAAAATTAAATTGATTAAAATTAACTTTTTAAATCATAAGTTCAAGAAATATATAATTAAATATGAGGAAAGAGGAAATGAATTAAAAATTATTAATTCTAATGGCGATTATAAAATAGTAGAAAATACAATACTTAATAAAGTTAAAGTTATGGAAATAATTAAAAACCATAAAGTAGAGATTGAAGAAAAAATAGATTATTATGAAAATAATAAAAATGATTTTAAATTAATATTGTTATTAAGTGAAATTTTATTGTTGTTTTTAGGAAGTTTATTTATACTAAGTTTTTTCTTAGGAAGTTATGTTTTTTATATATCATTATTATTAATTTTTACTAGTTCTTTAATTGCATATTTATATAATTTATATAATTTTTTGTTATTTAGATTGGAAGTAAAAAGATTAGTAGATCTAAATTATTCTTACGATAATTTAGATCAGAAATCTAATAATATAATGGTTTTTAAAAGCGTAAAAATTTTATTTAAAAGTTATATATATGGTTTCTTATCAAGAATAGTTAGTATATTTGATAATAAAAGTAAAATATAAATGTTTTTACTTTTTTCATATGTTATAATAAATGATAGGTGATTTTATGAAAAAAAGAGTATTAACTGGATTGCAACCCACGGGAGTTATTACATTAGGAAACTACATAGGTGCTATTAAACAGATGGTGAAATTGCAAGATGAATATGAATCTTTTATATTTATTGCTGATATGCACGCTATTACAATAAACCAAGATCCTGTTGAACTATCTAAAAATATCAAAAGTTTAGTTGCTTTATATTTAGCATGTGGAATAGATCCTGAAAAAAATATAATATATATTCAATCTGACAATCCTTATGTAGCTAATATAAGTTGGATGTTAGAATGTAATACATATTATGGAGAATTATCTCGAATGACTCAATTTAAAGACAAATCTAAAAAGAATGCAAATTTCACATCTGGACTTTTAACATATCCTGTTTTGATGGCTGCGGATATACTTTCTATGAATGCAGATTATGTTCCTGTTGGAATAGATCAAAAACAACATGTAGAACTTGCTAGAGATATTGCAATAAGATTTAATAAGAAATATAGTGAATTGTTTAAAATACCTGAACCAATAATTAATGAAAGTTATACAAAAATAATGGATTTGCAAACTCCTAGCAAAAAAATGAGCAAATCTTCTGAAAATCAAAAAGGTATAATAAGATTGCTAGACGACTTAAACGTTGTTAGAAAAAAAATAATGTCTGCTACAACGGATTCTGATAATGAAATAAAATTTGATCCTATTAATAAACCAGGAATTTCTAATTTAATAAATATTTATGCTAGTTTGAGTGATTTATCTAAAGAAGAAGTTGAAAAACATTTTAAAGATTTTAACTATGGAGAATTCAAAAAAGAAGTTGCTGATAAAGTAGTTTCTGAACTTGCTATGATTCAAGAAAAATATTATAAAATATTAGAAAGTGACTATTTAGATGAACTTTTAAATAAAGGAAAAGAAACTAATATTAATACATCTAAAGAAATATATGAATCTATGAAGAAATTAATTGGATTAGGTAGACTATAAAAAAGTCCTTGATAATTGTAAAAAAGTTTGATACAATTATCATGCTTATGGCGGAATTGGTGAAGTGGTTAACACGCCGGATTGTGGCTCCGGTATGCGTGGGTTCGATCCCCACATTTCGCCCCATATTGAAATTTACGCACACCTTTGTGCGAGAGTTTAGTAAAAGTTCGTAATACTTGATATTATGGACTTTTTTCTTTTGTGTGAGGTTGCATATACATGAGAGGTGGTATTAATAATAAAACTCCGGGGAATGGAAATAAATACATTAAGTAGAAAAATATGAAAGTTACGATTAATTACATTTCAAGTACAATTTTAACAACAATAATTTATTATTTAGGAGACTTGCTAGCCATTGTCAAGGCAGGAGATACGGTTTTTATGGGTAATAATGAGTATTAAATTAAATTTTATATATAAAATACTGCGAAAGTTGAGAAGAACTCAACTTTTTTTGATATAATTTAATTATCAAGAACTTTTTGAAAGGAGTACA
>CAYQJD010000037.1:0-7641 GCA_964417835.1 uncultured Muribaculaceae bacterium | reverse complement strand
GCGTAAGGTCTTTTAGCTAGATCTTTTCCATTTTCTAAAGTAGAAAAACCAAGTCTTCTAGATTTTTTGTATGCAGGTCCAGTATATCTTGACATAATAATCTCCTTTCTAAAATTTACTTAAAGACATTTTAAATAATTAGTAGGGTGTTATTTATTCTTTCACTTTGGCAGCAAGCTACTAGATACAAGAAATAAACACATTATTAATATTTAAAATAAACTGCCATCAAGCAATCAATATTATACAATAAATATATATTTTGTCAATAATGGAAAATGAGTTTAAGCCATTGTTAAAGTAAAATCTCTTTACAAAAAAAATTTGTGATGTTATAATACATTTGACAGTTTAAGTGGGCAGAATATCCCACTTTTATTATTGGTGGAGGGAATATGGATAACGTTTTTAAAAAAATAGAAGAGCTTATAAAAGAACCTATTAGTAAACTTGATTTAATAATTGATTCTATTGATTATGTTAGAAATGGAAAATATAATTCGTTAAATATTGTTTTAGATAGAGTTAATGGAATTGATTTGGATACTATAGTTGAAGCTACTAATATAATTAATCCAATTTTAGATGAATATGATTTAATTGATGAGGAATATATTTTAGATATTTCTAGTAAGGAGAGAGGTTAATATGAATGGAAAAGAGTTTATAAAAGCAGTAAAAAATATTACTGAAGAAAAAGGTATAAGTGAAGATATAGTATATGAAGCTATGGAGCAAGCTTTAATTACTGCATATAAGAAAAATTTTAAATCTAAAACTAATGTTAAAGTTAATATTGATAGAAAATCTGGTGAAATTAAATTATATACATATTATGTTGTTGTTAAGGAATATATTGATGGAGAAGAGTATACAGATGAAGAGGGAAATATTCAATATAAAGATCCAGAAATTAATGAAGATGCACAAGTTTTGTTAGAAGATATTGTAGAAAAGTATCCTGACGCTCAAGTTGGAGATATTATTCAAGAAGAAGTAACACCACATGATTTTGGTAGAATTGCTGCAAGTACTGCTAAACAAGTTTTAACTCAAAAAGTTAGAGAAGCAGAAAGAAATAATATTATAGAAGAATTTAGTGATAAACAAGATGAAATTATGCTAGGTACTTTAGCTATGGAAGATGCAAAGAACTATTATGTTGATTTGGGAAGAACAAGAGGAATACTTCCTAAAAGTGAAATAATTCCTGGAGAAACATTAAAAATGGGATCTAGTATAAGAGTATATCTTAATAAAATAGAGGCTACTACTAAAGGACCTTTAATACTATGTACTAGAAAGCATTATGGATTTGTAAAAAGATTATTTGAAAGTATTATTCCAGAATTTAAAGATGGTATATTAGTTCTTCATGGTGTTGCAAGAGAAGCAGGAGTAAGAAGTAAAGTAGCAGTTTCTAGTTTAAATCCAAATGTTGATCCAATAGGAGCATGTATTGGAGAAAGAGGAAATAGAATAGCTTCTATATTGGCTGAACTAAATGGTGAAAAAGTAGATTTAGTATTATATAGTGAAGATGAGGCAGAATATATAAAAAATGCTTTAAGTCCTGCTAAAGATGTAATTATTAGTATTATTGATAATACTAAAAATCGTGAAGCGCTAGCTATAGTTAATGATGAAAATCAAAGATTAGCAATTGGTAAAAATGGTATTAATATTAAACTTGCTAGTAAATTAACTAAGTTTAGAATAAATATTAAAACAATGGATCAAATTAACGAAGAAGGAAATAAGTTATAATTTGGAAAGAAGAATGAAATATGAATAAAAAAATTCCAATGAGAACATGTGTAATAACAAGAGAAAAACTTCCAAAAAAAGAATTGATTAGAATTGTAAAGAATAAAGATGGAGAAGTTTTTGTTGATGAAACTGGGAAAAAAAATGGTAAAGGCGTTTATTTAAAGAAAGATAAAGAAGTATTTCTAAAAGCGTCTAAAAGTAAAATATTAAATAAAGTTTTAGATATAGAGGTTCCGGAAAGCGTTTATGAAGATTTAAATAAATTGTTATAAATTTAGAAAGAAGGTAAACTTATGACTGTAAAAGATTATTCAGTAGAATCTGGATTTTCAGTTCAAGAAATATTAGAAAAATGTAAAGAATTAGGTATTAAATGTAATAATGCTAATGATTTATTAGATGATGATAGTATTGTTATATTAGATAATTGTATGAATTTAATTAGTACTGAAACTGAAATGGATTATAATGATGATGATGAATTAGATGAAGCTGTTGAAAATATAATGATGGATTCTAAAATTAAAGTAAAAGATAGTAATACAACGAAAAAACAAAAGTTAAAAAAGAGAAGTGTTATAGAAGCAAGTAAAAATGAATATTTAAAAAATAAAAAAGCAATGTATAAAAATAAAGAGAAACTTCAAGAGAATGTTAAAGATGATAATGTAATTCTTTTTAAAGATAATATGACTTTAAATGATTTAGCTAATGAGTTAAATGTAGATAGTACAGTTTTAGTAAAAAAGTTATTTACAATGGGAATGATGGTTACTGTAAATCAAGTTATTGATTTTGAAACGGGAGAAATAATAGCATTAGAATATAATAAAACTTTAAAAAGAGAAGAAACACAAGATATTTCTAATTTTGAAGAATATGAAATTATAGATAAAGAAGAAGATCTTAAAAGTCGTCCACCAGTAATAACCATAATGGGACATGTAGACCATGGTAAAACATCACTTTTAGACTATATTAGAAATACTCATGTAGTAGATAAAGAATTTGGAGGGATTACTCAACATATTGGAGCATACCAAATTGATTATCATGGCAATAAAATAACATTTATTGATACACCAGGACATGCTGCATTTACTGAAATGAGAGCAAGAGGTGCAAGTGTAACTGATATAGTTATTATAATTGTTGCTGCTGATGATGGAGTAATGCCTCAAACTAAGGAAGCAATTGATCACGCGCTAGCTGCGAATGTTCCAATTGTAGTTGCTGTAAATAAAATTGATAAACCAGACTCTAATCCAGACAAAATTTTAACTGAAATGGCTGAATATAATATTACACCAGAAATTTGGGGAGGGAATGTTCCATTCGTAAATATTTCTGCTAAAACTGGCGAAGGTGTAGATAAACTATTAGAAACATTACTTGCAATAAGTGAAATGCAAGACTTAAAAGCTAATCCAAATAGATATGCTATTGGAACAGTAATTGAATCAAGAATCGATAAAGCTTTAGGTGGTGTCGTTTCATTATTAATTCAAAATGGAACATTACGTTTAGGAGATCCTATAGTTGTAGGAACTACTCATGGTAGAGTAAGAACATTTAGAAATGATTTGGGTGAAAATATAGTTGAAGCAGGTCCTAGTACTCCGGTTGAAATTACTGGGCTTTCAGGGAATCCATCTGCTGGAGATAAATTTATGGCATTTGAATCAGAAAAATTAGCTAGAGAAATTTCTGAAAAAAGATTAATTCAATCTAAATCAATTCAAAAGAAAGAAGTCGTTTCTTTTGAAAGTTTATTTGAAAAGATGCAATCTGGTATTAAGGAAATAAATGTAGTTTTAAAATGTGATGTTCGTGGAAGTGAAGAAGCAGTAAGAAATGCTTTGGAGAAAATTGACGTTGAAGGTGTAAGAGTAAAAATAATCAGAAGTGGAATAGGAACAGTAACTGAATCAGATATTGTTTTAGCTAATGCAAGTAATGCAATTGTAATAGGATTTAACGTAGTTCCTAATTCTATTACAAAAGAAATTGCTAAAGAATATAATGTAGAATTAAGATTATATACAATTATATATAAGTTAGTTGAAGAAATGGAATTAGCTATGAAAGGTATGCTTGAACCTGTCTTTGAAGAAAAAGTTATAGGTTCATGTGAGGTAAGAAAAATATTTACTTTCTCTAAAGTTGGAAAAATTGCTGGTGTTAAAGTAACTAATGGTATATTAAAAAATAATTCTAAAGTTAGAATTATAAGAGATGGAATTATTTTATATGATGGAAAAATAGGAAGTTTGCAAAGAGAAAAAGATTCTGTTAAAGAAGTAAAAAGTGGTTATGAATGTGGTGTAACTATTGAAGGATATAATGATATAAAAGAAAATGATATTTTTGAAGCATATGAAGAAGTAGAAATAAAAAGATAGTAGGTGTTTTATGAACCAAATTAAATTAAAAAGAATAGGTGCCCAAATTGTAAAAGAAGTTAGTGATATTTTGAATAATGAAGCTAGAGATAAATTAATGCACACTATTACTATAACTGGTTGTGATGTTACAAATGATTTAAGTTTTGCAAAGATATATTTTACTTGTACTTTAGATATTGATAAAAAACAAATAGAAAAAGAATTAGAAGAAGCATCTTCTTATGTTAGACATGAGTTATCAGAACGTATAGAAATAAGACATACACCTAAATTAATATTTAAATTTGATGAATCTATTTCATATGGAAATCATATTGAAGAAATAATAGAAGAAATACATGAAAAGGAAAATGTTTAGTGATAAACATTTTTTTAGGTATTTTATGAATGGAATATTAGTTGTAAATAAAGAAAAAGGTTATACTTCAAGAGACGTTGTAAATATTGTATCTAAATATTTAAATATTAAAAAGATAGGGCATACAGGTACTCTTGATCCCATAGCTGAAGGAGTTTTAGTTTTAACAATAGGTAAATGTACCAAATTATGTGAATATTTATCAAGTGAATATAAAGAATATGTTGCTGAATTTGAATTAGGATATTTAACTGATACTTTAGATAATACAGGTATAGTTTTAAAAAAAAGTGATATTTCAGTAAGTGATGAAGAAATTAAAAAAGTTGTTAATAGTTTTTCTGGTATATATAATCAAGAAGTTCCTATATATAGTGCTGTAAAGATAAATGGAAAAAAGCTATATGAATATGCTAGAAATAATATGAATGTTGATTTACCAAAAAGATTAGTAGAAATAAAAAATATAGAAGTGTTAGAAATTAAAGATAAAAAAGTCAAAATTAAATGTTTAGTTTCTAAAGGAACATATATAAGAAGTTTAATTAGAGATATTGGTGAGACTTTAAAAACTTATGCAACAATGACTAGTTTAGTTAGAACTAAATTAGGTAGATTTGATATTATTAATAGCTATAAATTAGAAGAAATTAAAAAAAATAATTATAGTATAATTCCTTTAGAAGAAATATTTGAGTTTTATAAAAAAGTAGATTTAAATGATGAAGATTATAAAAAAATATCTAATGGTGTAATTTTAAATAACATTTATAATTCTGAATATGTTTTATTTTATTATAATAAAAAACTTATTAGTATATATAAAGAATATAAAAAAAGTAAGATCAAGCCATTTATTATGCTTTAGATCTTTCTTTTTTTATACTATAAATTATAGAAATTAATATTGTTGAAAAAATAACAACTACAAAATTACTTGTTAAATCTATAATTAATTTATTAAATTCTACATTTTTGGCTATATCATCTATTACTATATAACAAATTGTATCTAATGTGAATGGAATAAACATAGATAACGAAAATGCAATAAATTTTTTAGTATATGGTATCATTGCATCATATAAAATTGTAAAAATAGTATGACTGAAATAAAATAATAATGAAAATGATAAAACTTTTAAAATATTAGGGAAATATATTGCCTTATTAAATATTACAAAATAACTTGGAGTTAAACTTGCTTTTAATGCTAAATCGACATTTGTAGAATTATAATTTGCAGGAATAGATCCTAATATAGAGATTAATATAGTATATATAAAGAAGATTATTGTTAATGTTATAATCGTACTATGTGTTTCTTTAAAATTAGTATTATTTCTTATTAATATTACTAATAAAAAAGTAAATGGATATAAAATATTTGATAAACTTACTTCCAAAAGATTATTTGGTTCTATATAAATGTTTTTTAATTTAAAAATACTACATATTATTAATAATGTTAATAATAATAGTTTATATATATCTAGTTTTCTACCCAATTTATTCATACTATTCACCTATTTTAAATATTATCATAATACTCGTATTTAGTCTAGTAAATTAGTTTTATTTTTGCTATTATATAAATGCTTTAGGAGGAATATTATGGAAAAAATTATTATAATTAAATATGGAGAGCTATCTACAAAGAAGGACAATATTAATTATTTTTTATCTGCATTAAAAGAAAATATTATTAAGGTTATTCCAAGTGATTTTGATTTAAAATTTGATAGAGGAAGAATGTTTATTTCTGCTAAAGATGGATATGAGAATGTATTAGAAAAATTAAAATATGTATTTGGAATACATGAAATTAATTTAGGGTATAAAATCAATGATAATAAATTGGATTCTATAGAATTTAATTTGATTGAATTAATAAAAGAAAAAGAGTTTAAAACTTTTAAAGTTGAAACAAAAAGAAGTGATAAAAATTATCCTTTAAATAGTATGGAAATAAGTAAGTACTTAGGAGGAGTAGTTTTAAAAAATAAAGATAATATAAAAGTTGATGTACATAATCCTGAAGTTTTAATAAATATAGAAATAAGACATAATGAAGCATATATATATTTTGATAAAATAAAAGGAATTGGCGGATATCCTGTAGGGACACTAGGAAAAGGGTTGCTTATGCTTAGTGGTGGAATAGATTCTCCTGTTTCTGGATATTTAGCTTTAAAAAGAGGGGTTAGAATAGAAGGTATATATTTTGAAAGTCCACCTCATACTAGTGATGCTGCAAAAAATAAAGTCAAAAGTTTATGTAAAATTTTATCAAATTATTCTAGTTATATAAAATTGCATGTAATTAACTTTACTAATATTCAAGAGACTATTTATAAAAATATTCCACATGAATATTTAATTACAATAATGAGAAGAATGATGTATAGAATTAGTGAAAAAGTAGCTAAAAAAAATAATTGTAAAGTAATAATTAATGGAGAAAGTATTGGTCAAGTTGCAAGTCAGACATTAAATAGTATGGTTGCAATAAATAGTGTTACTAATATGCCTGTAATAAGACCTGTTGCATGTTTAGATAAGTTAGAAATAATAGATATAGCAAAAAAAATAGGTACATATGAAACTAGTATTTTACCATTTGAGGATTGTTGTACAATATTTGTTCCAGAACATCCTGTTATTAATCCTACAGAGTTAAAGTGTTTAGAATATGAGAATTTAATAGATGTAGATTCTTTAGTAAATGATGCACTTAATAGTATAGAAACTATTCGTATTGATAATAGTAAAGAAGAATATAGTGATGTATTATAATTAAAAAAATGTTAATAATAATACTGGTGATAATATGCAATTGGAAAGAAAACCAGATTATAAATCAAGTAGTATAAATCCATCTTGTATAAAAGAAAATAATTTTAATTTAATAAATATATTTGATACTAATATAACTGGTAAAATTAATAATATAAATGGTTTTAAAAAAGCTACAAAATTAAGAAGAAATTTTAAATAAATATATTTATTATTTCTTTTTTTATAGATTTTTTGGTTTGAGTTTTATATATTTGTATCTTGACTTTGACAGTAAAAATGTGCAAACCTAGACAAATAAAAGGTTTGCAC
>CAYQJD010000036.1:0-7939 GCA_964417835.1 uncultured Muribaculaceae bacterium | reverse complement strand
TAGAATCTATAACAAATGAATTGAGCCGAGAAAGTATTTATTTTTAAGTATTTTTTATATAAATTAATATTATTTATAAATACCAATATAATAATATATTTTGATATTTAAATAGTTACCGAACTGTAACGATTAGTTTATGATAATGTCCTAATTAATCGGATATGAAAAAAACTTGTTTTAAATGATTCTTTGAAGATTTTAAAGGAAATCAATTTGTAAAAAGAAATGTATATTATTTAATGAAAAATGTATAAAAATTTTCAAGCTAAGAAATACTATTAACAAAAAGGATTAATTTGAAAATTTTGTACCTTTTGCATACTTAGTGAAACAAAGGTGAAGAAAGGATTGATAAGTATTATGTATAATTTTAGAACTGATTTAGCTTTGGAAAGAAGAGATATTTTCAAAAAAAATAATTATTTAGAAGAAGAAGAAATAGATGGAATTGAAACTGAAAATAAAGAAATAAATGAAAATTTAAAAGTATCAAGAGTAAAAATTACAAATCAAAATGGTGAACAAGCTATTCGGAAAACCTATAGGAACTTATATTACAATAGATATAAAAAAATTACGCTTAGCAGAAGAAGAAGAAATTCAAAAATCAGCTGAAATTTTATCTGAGGAATTGAAGGAAGTTATTGATAAACATATTTCTAACAAAGATGATATTTTAGTTGTAGGACTTGGCAATTTATATGTTACACCAGATTCTTTAGGTCCTAAGGTAATAAATGATATTGATGTAACAAGACATATTATTAAATATTTACCCCAATATATAGATGAAAATAGTAGACCTGTTAGTGCTATTTCTCCTGGGGTATTAGGAACAACAGGTATTGAAACTCTTGAAATATTAGAAGGAATTGTTCAAAATATAAAACCAAAATTGCTAATTGTAATAGATGCTTTAGCTTCAAGAAGTATTGAAAGAATAAGTAGTACAATTCAAATATCTGATACAGGAATTGTCCCAGGCGCAGGTGTTGGAAATACTAGAAAAGAACTCTCTCAAAAAACACTTGGTATTCCTGTTGTTGCAATAGGTATACCAACAGTTGTAGAAAGTGCTGTTTTAGTAAATGATTGTTTAGATTTATTTATTGAAAAACTTCAACAGGAAGCTAAGTCGAATAATTATTTAAATAAATTAAAAGAAGATGATAATTATGAGGAAATCAAAGAGGCCTTAAACCCTACTGGCTACAATATGATAGTAACTCCAAAAGAAATTGATGAGTTAATTGAAAATATGGCAAGCATAGTGGCTCGAGGGATTAATATGAGCTTCTAAGGTAAGATTTACTTCAAAGAAGTCGAAATTTGTCGAACGATTTTTCAAAAATTTTTCAAAATTTTGTTGACAAATTATATAAATGGTTTTATACTAAAATTATTAATTATATAATTTTTATTTGTAAAATTTTATGACTTCATAAAATTCTACTTTTATCAAAAAGAGTTATAACTCAATTTTAATTTTATTCTTAACTTTTTATTAAAAAATTTCAAAAGTTAGAAATTTAGAACATAAAGGAGGCTGATATCCATAAATTAGTAATATCCAAAATAAATATGACCAAATTATACTAAAGATTTAATAGTAAGATATTCAAAAGATTTACTAAGTTTAAAACTATTAAATGAAATAAAAAATAAAATAAGGAGGCTAGTAATAAATTCATCAAATAAAGACACCTTATATTTTGCGAATTTTCTGCAAAATAATAATGTTAAATCAGAATTAATAAATTTTTTTAATGAGAATATGCAAATACAATTAGTTGATGTCATTTATAATGGAATTGAACGACTTAAAGGCATAGCTGAATATAAATTTTATCTATTTAAAATTGTAGGCATAACGGAAAATAATGAAAGAAAAAATATATTTATTAAAGTAATACAAAAAGGAAAAATTAAGGAATCATTATTTTGTATTTGTGATTTAGTATATGAAGAATACTATAATAATACTAAAGATGATATTGAAAAACCTAAAAGAATTACTATTTTGGAAAGTAAAGAAAATACAAAGTATATTAAAAAAGTTTCTGTAAATTTATTTGAAGATACTATAAAAAAGGAAAAATTTAAAGTCAATCTCGATATCAATTTTGTTGAAATATCCAAACTAATAAAGCAAAATAAAATAAGGAAAGGATGGGAAAAATATATTGATATAAACCATGAAAATATTCTACTTGTGGGATTAGAAAATAAGTATTGATTTGTAACGAAAAATTTATTATAATAAAATAGAACTAAGAAAACTAGACAATAAACTTTAAAGACAAAAGCTTTATTCATAATTAATTTTATGTATAAATGAATTTCTTAGGATTAAAAATAAAGGAGTAAAAAGGTTGAAAAATAATTACAATTTTGACGTCGTCAAATTTTATTTAAAACGCGGTTACATACACAACGTTTGCACCATTGCCTTTTAAATAAAATCTTCCTTGCCAAAATTTAATTCTTTTCAAACCAAGTTTATGCCTTAAGAAAGGAATGAGATTAAAAATGAAATATACTTATAATCCTCAAGGGGTATGTTCTATTCAAATGGTATTTGAAATTGATGGAGATATTGTAAAAAGTATACAAATTATAGGCGGGTGTCCTGGAAATACATTAGGTATATCAAATTTAGTAAAAGGGAAGAAAATTGATGAAATTATTAGTCTTTTAAAAGGAATACCTTGTGGAGCCAAAGGAACATCTTGTCCAGACCAAATTGCACTAGCATTGCAAGAATATAAAGAAAAATATAAAATCTAAAAATTGTTATAAAGAAAATTGGTGGCAATTTAAGATTGCCACCATCTATTTTAATTCTGTTAGTATTTAAATTGATTTTAAATTTTTTCAAAAATACATATATCATTTTATTGTTGATCTGGTTCTATTCCTAAATATGGTAATACTTCTGATAAAATTTCAGATACTAAAGGTGCTGCTGTTTGACCGCCTTGATGGCTATCTCCATTTGGGTCATAAAGTGTAGCAAGTATTACAATTTGTGTATTTTCAATTGGAGAAATAGCTACAAATGATGTTATATATCCTGCACTTTGATCTGCAGCAATTGGCTCTGATGTACCAGACTTCCCTCCAATTGAATAACCACTTACTTGTGCACTCCTTCCTGTACCATCTGTTACAACAGATTTCATCATAGATTTTAAATTATTTGCAGTTTGAGCTGAAATTACTTGTCTAACTGTGATTGTTTCAAATTCTGTTTTTTCACCAGTATCAGTATTTGTCATAGATTTAACAAGTTTAGGTTGCAATAAATAGCCATTATTAGCTATTGCAGAAATTGCTGTACACATTTGCAGTGGCGTAATTGTAAATCTTTGTCCAAAAGACATAGTAGCAAGTTCTACAGACCCAACTTTGTCTAAATCAAAAAATATGCCTGATCCCTCTCCTGATAATCCCACATTTGTTTTTGTGAAGAAACCAAAAGCATTATAGTACTTATATAATGTATCTGATCCAATTCTTTTAGCAAGTTGCATAAATGCTGGGTTACACGAGTTCATCAAAGCTTCTCTTAGAGTTTCAGAACCATGTGTTGTATAATATGGTGCTTGGTATTTCCAACATTGAATTATTGTTCCATTTATATCTTCATATCCATTGCAATGGAAGTCATTAGCAGTATCTGTTTTTGCAATATTCTCTTCTAGTGCCACTGCAGCAGTTATAAGTTTAAAAACAGAGCCTGGCTCATATGTTTCTGATACAGAACGTACATTCCACATTTTTTGCAATCTGGCAATCTTGTCATCTGCAGAAATTTCATCCCAATTATCTGCATAATAAGATGTTGGTGTAAATGGTGCATTTAAGTCATAATCTGGATATGATGCCATTGCTAATATATTTCCTGTAGAAGGATCCATTATAATGCAATTTCCACCTTTTGAACAAGAATTTTTTTCTACTGCTTGTTTTAGATATTTTTCTACAATAGATTGAATGTTTACATCTATTGTTAAATTTAGATTATATCCATTTTCTGCTTCAACAAATGATTCTTGTGAATTAGGAATTTCACTTTTAGTTGCATCTTTGGAGGTAACTATTTCTCCTGATGTACCTTCTAATATTGAGTCATAAGAATATTCTATTCCACTTAATCCCTGATTATCACTACCACAAAATCCTACGACTTGTGATGCTAAGCTAGCATATGGATAATATCTTTTAGTATCTTCATCAATATTAATTCCAGCAGTTATATTGTTTTCCTTCATCCAAGTTTTTAGCTCATTTACTTTATCTTCTTCAACTTTTTTTATTATGGTTTCTGATGCTGATGAACTATTAACTTTTTTTAGGGTTTCGTTATAATCTAAATCAAATATTTCTGATAATCCTTTTGCTACTATTTCTTTTATATTATCTTTTTTTGGTTTTGAATCTATTTTTGAAGGATTTATTGTAATGGTATCTACTGTTTCACTAATTGCCAGTGCTACTCCAGTAGAATCGTAGATGTTTCCCCTTTTACTACTTATTTCTTCGCTTGTAGTTTGCTGTCTTGTTGCTAGACTAGCTAAATATGAGCCATTTATCACTTGCAAATAAAATAATCTACAAATTAGGAATATAAGTAAAATAAAAGAAATCAATAATATAGCCTTTAGCTTTTTCGTTGATACTACATTTTCTAAATTTAGGTTCTTTTTTGATTTTACCTTTTCTATTTTGTTTTTTAGTCTTTTCTTATCTTTTTTGTTCATATAATCACCATTATTATTTTATAGTAATTAAATTTAAAAATCAACCAATTTGTAAAAATAAAGGAGGAAAAAATGTTATCAAAAGTAAAAAGTATGTCTTTAGAAGGACTAAATGGGTATTTAGTTGAAATCCAAAGCGATGTTTCTGGAGGGCTTCCAAGTTTTGATATTGTAGGTCTCCCAGATATCAGGGTAAAAGAAGCCAAAGAAAGAGTTAGAACTGCAATAAAAAATTCTGGAGTAGAATTTCCTAGTAGAAAAATAGTAATTAATTTAGCACCTGCTGATAAAAGAAAAGAAGGGACTTTTTTTGATTTACCAATTGCTATAGGAATTTTAATTGCAATAGATGAATTAGACTGTATCTCATTTGATGATTTTGAAAATACTGTATTCTTAGGAGAACTCTCCCTAGATGGAAAAATAAATAGAATAAATGGAATATTACCTATGTGTATAGAAGCTGTTAATTTAGGTATAAAGAGAGTTTTGATACCTAAAGAAAATGCAACTGAAGCTTCTATTATAAAAGGTTTGGCAGTAATTCCTGTAGATAATTTAAAAGATGTTATTGATTATCTAAAAGGTATTTTACAATTAAAAATTCAAACACCTAATGATAATATAATTTTGGAAAATACCAATAATTATCTTATTGATTTTTCAGAAGTAAAAGGTCAGGAAAATGCAAAAAGAGCACTTGAAATTGCAGCAGCTGGAGGACATAATTGTATTCTTATTCGGAAGTCCTGGATCAGGAAAAACTATGCTTTCTGAAAGATTAACTACAATATTACCAGATTTAACATTTTCAGAAGCTTTAGAAATAACAAAAATACATAGTATTTCTGGAGAATTGGGTAAAAATCAACGGTTTAATAACTACTCGACCATTTAGAAGGCCCCATCATACAAGTTCTCCTGTTTCAATCATTGGAGGTGGTAGAATTCCTAAACCTGGCGAAATAAGTCTAGCTCACTTTGGTATATTGTTTTTAGATGAATTGCCAGAATTCAAGAAAAATACACTTGAAGTTTTAAGAGGTCCTTTAGAAGATGGATGTGTAACAATAAGTAGAGTAAACTCCACTCTTACCTATCCTTCTAATTTTATATTAATTGCTAGCATGAACCCTTGTCCCTGTGGATATTATGGAACAGATGATAATAAATGTAATTGTTCAGAACAGGCTATTTCAAAATATATAGGTACAATAAGTGGTCCCCTATTAGATAGAATTGATTTGCATATAGAAGTTAAACCTGTTGAATATAAAAAAATTAGCTCGAGTGAACAAATAGAAAATTCTAAAACAATAAGAGCCAGAGTAAATAATGCAAGAAATAGACAACTTAAAAGATACGAAGGATTAAATATTTATTCTAACAGTGAACTTACACCAAATTTAATAGAAAAATTTTGTGTATTAGATAGTAAAAGCAAAAATATTTTAAAAATAGCTTTTGAGAGATTAGGATTAAGTGGTAGAGCATATGGAAGAATTTTAAAAGTTGCAAGATCAATTGCAGATTTAGATAATGAAGAAAATATAAAATCAGAACATATAGCTGAAGCTATACAATATAGAAGTTTAGATAGAAAATATTGGAAAAGAGGATAATCTATTTTGAAATTAATAAATATTAATAATAAGCTTTATTCTAAAAAACTAATACAAATACAAAATCCACCAATCAATTTATATACAGAAGGAAATTTGCAAAATTTGAATACCCCTGCAATAGCTATAATTGGCTCAAGAAATTGTACTGAATATGGAAAAAAGTGGTGCAAAGTATTTGTCAAAGAATTAGTTAAATATAATTTAACTATAGTAAGTGGAATGGCCACAGGAATTGACGCTATTGCTCATCAAACAGCTTTAAAAGCTAATGGAAAAACAATTGCAGTTTTACCATGTGGGTTTAATCATATATTTCCAAAGGAAAATTTAAATTTATATCATAATATTTTAAAAAAAAATGGAACTGTTATTACAGAATATTCACCAGAAATAAAGGCAAATTCAAAAAGATTTTTAGAAAGAAATAGAATAGTAAGTGGGTTATCTATTGCAACTTTGGTTGTAGAAGCCGCCTATAGAAGCGGAACAAGTGTTACGGCTAGAATTGCGACACTTCAATCAAGAGATGTTTATTGTATCCCTCGGTAACTTAGATAATCCTAAAAGTATAGGTACAAACAAATTAATAAAAGAAGGTGCTAAACTTGTTACCTCTCCTGAAGATATAGTTATAAACTATAGTTTTTTGCATAAAGTAAATCAAACAAATAACAATATTATATATGACCTTGAAGATGTTAGCGAAGAATACAGAGATATATACCATATTATAAAAAATGAGCCATTAGATATTAATGATATTGTAAAATTAAGTAAAACACCATTAAAAGAGGTCATGTCAAAATTAACCATGTTAGAATTAGATGGAAAAATAAAAAAAATTTCTGGCAATCGATATGTTAGAAAAGATTAAGGAGTGATATAAATTTTTACGAATAAAAAAGAGTTTGGAAATATTGGAGAAAATATTGCATGTGAATATTTAGAACAAATTGGATATAAAATCATAGAAAGAAATTTTAGTTGCAAGCAAGGTGAAATTGATATAATTGCAAAAGATAAAGATGAATATATATTTATTGAAGTAAAAACAAGAAGTAACCTTTGTTTTGGAAAACCCAGAGAATCTGTTAATAATTTTAAACAAAAACATATATACAAAAGTACTAGGTATTATTTATATATCCATAAATTGGATAGTGCGTTTGTAAGATTTGATGTTATTGAAGTTTATTTAGTAAAAGACAAATATAAATTAAAACATTTAAAGAAAGTGGACATAAATTATTGAAAAACAGATTCAAATAATGTATAATAATAAATACATGGGGGTGTAATGGTTTCGACATTATGTTAGAAGTATAAATAGCGAGTAGTGGATGGTCGCTTCGGCCACTATAAAAAAGCGAATTAAAATTAAACGCTGATAATGAAGAATTAGCATTTGCTGCCTAGTTGCAGCATCGCCTTATTTTATGTTCCTACGCATAAAGTAAAGGTGTTATATTAGTAGGAAACAAATCTATTAAGTGCTTTGGTAATAGAGGGTATTAAAAAGCTATATTTAAATTAAGCACGTTTGCTTGC
>CAYQJD010000035.1:0-8132 GCA_964417835.1 uncultured Muribaculaceae bacterium | reverse complement strand
TTGAAATACATATTTTTCCTGGTAAAAGTAATATATATACTATTTATGAAGATGATCCAGTAATACAAAATAAAGATAGTTATGTTAAAACAATAATTGATTATAACTATATGTTAAATAATTATACAGTCATAATAAGACATGAAATAACGGATTCATCATTAATTCCTAGTATTAGAACATACAAAATAAAGTTTAGAAATACTAGATTACCAAATGAGGTTGTAATATATGTTGGAGAAGAAAAAATTAAGAATTTTAAATATTATTTAGACGATAATGATTTTATTATAGAATTAGAAAATATTAATTCATTTAAACAAATTAGTATTAATTGTAAAGGACAAGATATTGAAATAGAATCCATAAGATTAATAAATTCAGATATTGATAATATTATAAGTGATTTAAAAATCAAAACAGATTTAAAAAGAGAAATTAGTGAAATTATGTTTAGTGATCTTGAAATCAGAAAAAAAAGAATATCTATAAGAAAACTGAAGAAAAAAGGTTTAGGACCTAAACATATAAATATGTTCTTAAAATTGTTAGAATATTTGAGTGAAAATATATAAAAATTTATATAATACAGAATCAAATAATATGATAAAATAAATTTGGTGGTATTATGAATATATTTATTAAAAATAAAACTTTAATATATAAATATTTATGTATATTAATTTCAAATATATTATTATCTATTTTATGTAATTTTTATTTAAAAAATTTTGTTTATAAAGATGTAATATTAATATTATTAGTAGTTATATCAGATTTAATAATATATTTATATAAAGATAAATGTAAGTTTAAATATTTATATGATTTTATATTTTCTATTATTTTAGGTTTATTATTTATGTTTATAAGAGATAAAAATTTATATGTAATGACTCTATTTATTTTATTTATGGGTAATAATATTATTTTTATGAAAAGTAGAATTAGTGAAAAAGTATTAAAAAAAGGATTGCAATATTTTTTAATACCTATAATTAGTTTTATAGAAGTTTTTTTAAGTGGTTTTATATACTTTTTCTTATTTGTAAGGTGAATTAAAAAATAATTCATTTTTTTTTTACTTGTTCATAATATTTATTAGGAGCGTGAAAATAATGGAAATTTTAAAAGTATCTAGCAAGAGCAATCCTAGTAAAGTAGCAGGAGCTATTGCAAATGTATTTAGAGAAAATGGTACTGTAGAAATACAGACTATTGGTGCAGGTAGTCTAAATCAAGCTATTAAATCTGTTTGTATAGCAAGAGGATTTTTAGCACCAAGCGGACAAAATTTAGTAGTTATTCCAGCTTTCTCAGATATTATTATTGATGGAGAGGAAAAGACTGCAATTAAATTAGTAGTCGAATCAATGTAATATGTTAAATATATTAATTGGAATATTTTACGTAGCTTTAATAGCTTTAATTTCTTATCTTTTATATTATATAATTAAAACTGCAATAAAAGATGCCTTTAATGAAATAGAATGTAAAATAGAAATGAATAACGATACTACGTTTGAAAATACTAATTTTATGGATAATATTAAAGACGAAAAAAATACAAGTGATGAATAATACTTGTATTTTTTATTGTTCTAATTTTATTTTACAAATATATTGCTTTAATTCTTAGAAAACTCTTTTTGATTAAAGTAAGCTTTAATATTTATTAAAATTATAGGAATAAATATTGCTAAATTAGATAAATTATATATAAAAGTTTTACTAAAATCTAAAGCTAATATTAATAAACATATCCATATTAGTATAGAAATAAAATGTAAATAATTTTTTTTATATATTATACTAGTTATAGAGAATATACTTATTAGAACTATCATACATATAATTAGTGCCCACCAAGTAGATGTATACATATTTTGTATTAATAAAGTTAAATCTTGTACTATATTTTGAGTACTTTCTATATAATTTAATCTATCAACATAACTTAAATAAATTAAAAAATAAATAGATAAAAGTGTTTCTAATATAGTAATTATAATTAGTAATTTACTATTATTTTTTAATAATTTCATATTTTCACCATATTTATTATAACAAAAACTTATTGTAAAAACAAATATAATATGATAATATTTAAATAGAGTAAGTGTACTCGAAAAACAATTCTATTTATGAAAAAAATTAAATAAATTATATAATCGCTCTCCGACTCTGGAAACTAATGTACGGTCCGGGGGGGGGGTTAATAATTATATAATTTTTTTTGTGTAAGAAAGGAGTTAATTTCATGAATAGAAAACAAAAAATAATAGTAAGTATAACAGGGATTATAATAATTACACTAGCATTAATTGCATTAACTTATGCATACTTTTTAGCAAGAATAAAAGGAAATTCTTCTGATAAAAGTATAGCAGGAACATTCGCTAATCTAGAATTAACGTATGCTGATGGAAATGGAATATTAGAATCAAGTGATGCAATATCACCAGGAACGGTAATAGGAACAAAAACATTTTCAGTTGAAAATACAGGAAACGGATATGTAAACTATGGGGTAGTACTAGAAAATGTTGTAAATACATTAACAAGACCTGAGGATTTAGTATATGTATTAACGTGTACTTCAAGTGATGGAAAAAATTGTAATGGTACAGCATCACCCGAAGATACTTCTGGGGTTAATGAAAAAATGTTTCCAACGACAGATTCAACGATAGTTAGAAATAGAATAGAAAAAGGAGTAACACATTCTTATGAATTAACAGTAACATATAAAGAGGCAAATGTTGATCAATCTGCTGATATGGGTGCAACATTTAGTGCAAAAGTAAATATAGAAAATTCATTGTCAGAACCATTAAGTGAAAAAATTCTTGCAAATGCTAAAAGTGGAACAAATGGGACAACATATAGAGCAACACCATTAACAATACCAGCTAAATTTTCTAGTAATATAAAAGCCCAAAAGATATATTCTTCATATTGTCTACAGACTAATGATTATGAAGATTATTATATAACTTATGCAGATACTTATTCTTTTAGTGAGTTTAATGGCTATACATTAATAAACCCAAGAGTCATTAAAATTTCAGATATTAATTCTGATCTTGTTGGTAAATATGTTATAAATCTTAAAGGAGAATCAAGCAATCAAATATCTAATAGTTCAAATTTGAGTGAAATATATAAAATTGAATCGGTATCTTTAAATTCAATATGTGGTGTTAGATATATATTACAAGAAGTTCAAAAAAGTGCTGAAAGTACATTATCAACAGCAGAAGATAATTCAGGGACTTCTTACTATTATAGAGGAGCAGTAACAGATAACTATATAACATTTAATAATATGTGTTGGAGAATTGTTAGAATAGAAGGAGATGGAAGTATAAAGATAGTTTTAGAAGATTCTAAAAGTACTTGCGATGCTAGTACATCAAAAAATAATGCCTTTATTGATATTGGAAAATATGGTTTAATAAATAATGGTAATATTTCAGTACCTGACTATTCAAATGCCCAAAACAATTCTGATTATGTAAGATCAAAATTAAATAATTGGTTTTATGCAAATTTTGATTCAGGTTTAAGAGATAAAATAAAAGAAGACACAATATATATAGGAGACGTACAAACAAAATATAACTATAATGGAGAAATTTTATTAGATCAAAGTACTTCGTCTAATTATCTTTTTGATGTTGGATGGAGATTATATCAAAATAACCCTTTTAGGTACGCAACATTAGTGAATAAAAATACAGATTCTTATGTAGAGGATTATATTGGAATATTGACTGCAGATGAAGTAGTGTTGGCTGGTACAACAACGGGTGAATTTGGGTCTGATGCTAGGCCTGTTAACTATCTAGATATTGAATCGTCTAACAGTTGGTTAACTACATCACCATCGCATTCAAATTATGGATATTTCTGGTTATACTATGTTGATCATGGGGGAGCGATTAATTGGAATGGAGACCCATACCATGAATATAATATAAGACCGACAATCACATTAAAATCCAATATAGAAACAATAGGAGTAGGCACAAAAACTGATCCATATGTTGTAAGTTAAAAGTTATAATATTTCTTTAGAAGATGTTTTGATTTTAAGTTTATATAAAAATAAAGTATTAATTTATAAAAAATAATTGTAAAAAAGAAGAAAAAATTTTCTAATTAATAGAAGATTTTTTTTTATTGTGGTAGAATTATTTATGGTGGTAAAGATGTACTTAGGAAGTCATGTAAATTTTACAAATGAGCAATTATTAGGAAGTGTTAAACAAGCATTAAGTTATGGTGCTAATACATTTATGTTTTATACAGGAGCTCCTCAAAATACTATTAGAAAACCTATTAATGGAGATTTGACTAAAGAAGCATATAAATTAATGGAAGAAAATAATATTAGTATAGATAAAATTATTTGTCATGCACCATATATAGTTAATTTAGCTAATGATTTAGATCCAGCTAAATATGATTTTAGTATTAATTTTATTAAACAAGAAATTAGAAGATTAGAAGATTTAGGAATAAAATATTTAGTTTTGCATCCAGGTAGTAGTGTAGGTATTGAAAGAAAACATGCATTATATAATATAAGTAATGCATTAAATAATATATTAACTTCTGATATGAATGTGATGATTCTTTTAGAAACTATGGCAGGAAAAGGAACTGAATGTGGGATTAATTTAAATGAATTAAAAACTATTATTGATGATGTAGTATTACAAGAAAAAGTCGGTGTTTGTTTAGATACTTGCCATTTAAATGATAGTGGTGTAGATATAAGTGATTTTGATAATTATTTAAATGAATTTGATAATGTTATTGGGTTAAATAAAGTAAAATGTGTTCATATAAATGATAGTAAAAATATATTAGGTAGTCATAAAGATAGACATGAAAATATTGGTTTTGGTACAATAGGATTTAATAATTTAATTAACGTAATATATAATGAAAGATTAAAAGACACTATTAAAATATTAGAAACTCCTTATGTTGGTGAAAAAAAAGAATATCCGCCATATAAATATGAAATAGAAATGATAAAAAATAAAGTTTTTGATGATAAATTAATAGAAAAAATAATAGAATATTATAAAAATTAATTGAAAGAGTGATAACGTTTGGAAAAGATAAAATTTAATTCTTTAGAAGACCTTTATAATAGATTAGTTCCAGCTATAAACACTAAATTAAATGAATTAAAAAGAAATGGAATACATTATATAAAAAGTAAAGATATTTGGGATTATTTAAGAATAAATAAGTGGAGTGCAAGTAAAGATTTAACCTTATCACAATGTGTAGATGATATTTTAAATACTAGTGATGAAGAATATAAAAGATATATAAAAAATAGGATGAAAGATATTTTAGGGGGCGATTAAATGGAAATAATTGAGTACTTGCTTAATAAATATGAAAGTAGTGGGTATGATAAAGAGTCTTTGGATAAAATAAAAAAAGCTTATGAATTTGCTTTAAAAAAACATGATGGGAAAAAAAGAAAAGATGGAACTGATTTTATAACCCATCCACTTAATGTAGCTAAGATTTTAAGTGATTTAAACATGGATGATATTACTATTATTGCAGCATTAGTTCATGAAACTGTTATTGAAAGTGATGCTACTTATGAAGAATTAGAAGAATTATTTGGAGAAGATGTTAAAAAGATAGTAGAAAGTTTATCTAAAATTAATAGACTTAAATTAAATGATGATAGTGAATCAAGCAGTCTTTATTTAAGAAAAATTTTAGTAGGGCTTTCTGAAGATCCAAGAGTTTTAATAATAAAATTAGCTGATCGTTTACATAATATGAGAACTTTATCATATTTGTCTTTAGAAAAGCAAAAACAAAAAGCAATGGAGACAATGAATGTTTTAATTCCAATTGCTCATAGACTTGGTATAAATAGTATTAAAAGTGAATTAGAAGATTTATCTTTAAAATATTCTAAACCAGAAGTTTACCAAAGTATCTTGGATAAATTAGATGGAACTAGAGAAGAATTAAATAATGTTTTAAATGATATGATTGAAAGTGTAAGCGAAATATTAAGTAGTCATAATATTAAATTTACTATTAAGGGGAGAGTAAAAAGTGTCTATAGTATTTATACTAAATTATGTACAGGACGTAAGTGGAATGATATTTATGATATTTTAGCTATGCGTGCTATTGTTGAAAAAGAAAGCGATTGTTATTTAGCTGTTGGTTTAATTCATTCTAAATATAGACCTATTCCAAAAAGATTTAAAGATTATATAGCGATGCCAAAAGCTAATATGTATCAATCATTACACACTTCAGTTTTTGGAGATGATGGACATATATTTGAAATACAGCTTAGAACAAAAGAAATGAATGAAATAGCAGAAAATGGAATAGCAAGTCATTGGTCATATAAAGAACATACTTCTAGTAAAATAAAAAATTTAATGGATCAAAAACTAGAAATGTATCGTAATCTAATTGATAGTCATAATGAAGATGAAAATGATGAAATATTTGCAAAAAATATGGAAGAAGAACTTTTATCTGATTTAATTTATGTATTTACACCTAAAGGGGACGTAATGGAGCTCCCTTTAGGATCAACCCCGTTAGATTTTGCTTATAGAATTCATTCTTTAGTTGGAGAATCAACAGTTGGTGCTATTGTAAATGAGAATATAGTTCCATTAGACTATAAATTACAAGATGGAGATATTGTAAAAATTAAAACTGATTCTAATGCAAAGCCTAATAAAGATTGGTTGAATATTGTTAAAACATCTCAAGCTAAAAGTAAAATAAAATCATATTTTTCTAAAATTGATAGAGAAAAATATATTAATTTAGGGCATGATTTATTAGAAAAAGAAATAAGAAAACAGAAATTATCTTTTAAAGAAGTATTAACTAATCAGAATATTGAGAAATTATGTAAAGATTTGAAAGTTAAAAATATAGACGAAATATATTTAAATATAGGTTCTTTAAGGTATACTCCAACTTATATTTTGAATTTGATTTATGAAGATAAAAAGAATGTTCAAGATATTTTACTAGATAAAGTATTAAATAATAACTTTAATAAAGTTAATTATAAAAAAGATGTAATAGTATCTGGTTGCGATGATATTTTAGTTAGTATTGCTGAATGTTGCCATCCTGTTAAAGGCGATGAAATAGTTGGTTATATTACTAAAGGTAATGGAGTAACAGTGCATAAAAAGAATTGTGTTAATATAAAGAATATTAATAATAGATTAATTGATGTCGCTTGGAATTATGAAACAGATAATTATTATTTAAGTAAATTAAAGATTTATACAACAGATTTAAATAATAAGTTAGTTGAAATTGTAAATAAGGCAAGTTTAAAAAATATTACTTTGACTTCAATAACTGAATTTAATAAAGATAATATAAGAGGTTATAATATTACAATTAAAGTTAAAAATAAAGATGACTTAGAAAATTTTAAAGATAGTTTAAAGAATTTATCTTCTGTAATAAAAGTTGAAATAGATCAGTAAAAGAAAGAAAAATAATTGGTTGATAAAAAATAGATAAAATTAAATGATAGTAATCTTTATCTATTTTTTTCTTTTCGATGAGTGTAAACTATTCTATGTCAAAAACATAGTAGGTTTAAAAAAATCATAAATAAGTCCACTAATAATTAATTGTATTCTTTATTTGTTATCATCTTTATTAATAAAAAGTGATTTAGAAGAAATTTTATTCTATTTTACTGAGTATTTCACTTACTTGCGCTTTTTAAAAGATTATGTTATCATATCAAATAATTAAATTATTAAAGAGGGGAGCTTATGTCTGATAAACAATTAATTTTATTGGCAGCAGGTTTAGCAGGTTTTTCATTATGTTTGAATAATATATTTGAAATTAGAAATTTGAAACATCGTTCTATTTTGCTAATGACACATGCTGATGATATTTTCTTAGATAGTGAAAAATTAAAAGAATATAGAGATAAATTAGATCCGAATTTAATTTTAGAACATCAAGATAAAAGGATATTAGAGCAAATCAAATTATTTGAAAGAGATTATACAAAAGAAGAACTATTGATAATGAAAAATAATCTTCAACACTTAAAAGTTGATTATAATGGC
>CAYQJD010000034.1:0-8740 GCA_964417835.1 uncultured Muribaculaceae bacterium | reverse complement strand
TCAACAACAAGTTAATTGTATCACGTTTACTTGCTATTGACAATATTTATTTTAAACTTTTTAATAACATTTTACAAAAGCAATAAATTATATTTGTTTTGTTTTTATGATGAAAATATATATCAATTTAATAAAAAATTGCCTATAATAAATTATTTTTTTAAAAGTTTTTTTTGCTTTTCTTGATATTTTTCACAATAAATAGTTTCTAATATTACCCTAACAACTTTATCTATTGGAATATTATCATTCATAAAAAAATTCATTTGCTTTATAGAATCTATATTTTCTTCAAAAAAAGTTTTTTTATATTTATATAATCTTTCAATATAATCATTGTAATTTCCACAAAATTCAACGTCTTTAAATAAATCGTATATATAATTTAATAATTTATAATAATCTTGAGTAGGCTCTATTAATTCACATTTTTTCCCTGTATGATTGATTTTTTCATAATAAAAATCTATATCTAATGGTCGAAAATAGTCGATAGCATTAGGATTTAAAGCAATTATTGTATTATCTATGTACATTTTTAAAAGACTTGAATCTACATTCTTATTTATATAAATAAGATCGAAAATTTTCGATATTTTTTCATAATCTAATATTGAATTTATTTTATAATTATCATAACAATATCCTAGATTGAAATCTTTATCACTAACATCTCTAATTAAATCTTTATCCCATAAACTTTCAAAATCTTCTTTACTTTTTATTTCAAGAACTCTTATATCTTGTTTAAATTTTACTAAACAACCATTCTTATCAGAGAAATAATATTCATACTCTTCTTCTGACTTGCTTTTTACATATTCAAGCCAGTAACAAATGCGACTACTCTCTTCACTAACCCAGAAACCTCCATATGGTTTTAAATTAGGGTACATTTGATCCATATGAACTGGAGTCCACAATTCTTTATAAATTTTATCTGACCCAATATGAATATACTCTTTATCAAGAATCTCACTCATAATATCACCTAATAAATAAAAAAGCCTTATGGCTTAAATTATTCTTCTTCTTTTTTAGAAGTTTCTATAACTTCTTTCCCTTTATAATTACCACATTCAGTACATGCTCTATGAGGTTTTATAGCTGCACCACATTTAGGACACTTCGTAAAAGCAGGTACACTCTTCTTTAAATGTGTTCTACGCATTCTTTTTTTTGTCTTACTTGTTCTTCTAAATGGAACTGCCATACTATCACTCCTTCCTTATTCGCTAATTAATTCCCATCCATCCCCAGATGTGTTGGAAGGCTTTACACTTTCTGCCACAACACGAATGGGAATTTCCAATACAATATTCTCCCATAAAAACTCAGATATTTCAAGCCCATTTCTGGAATTTTTATAAATTTCTTCAAATTTACCTATTGATTCATCAATATCTGTAGAAAAATCATATTCAACTTCTTTTAATGTTATTGCACATGGTAAAATCATTGTCCCTTTAATATTCAGATTAAATATTATATTGTCATCATAATCAATTTTTATTATACCATTAATATGTAATTTTGAAAATTTTATTATATCAGTATTTTTATAAAAATTTTCATCTAAAACCACATCAGAATCAATATTTAAAACGCCAAATCTATTTAAATAATTTAAATCAATTTTCATACTACATCATTTTATTCATCTGCTGCATTAACTGACGTACTTGTTTTTGGCTTGGTTTTCTTCCCATTCCACTCATTAATGTTTCAATCATTTTTTCATTTATAGGTGGGTTTTTCTTTAAATATTTTTTCATATAAGTTTTCGCTATTAAAAAACCTATTATTGCGCCTATTATTAAGCCTATAAGTATCATTAGAATATCATGTAACATATTATCAACTCCTCTCAATAATTATACTAAAGTTTTTTCTTGTTTACAAGAGATAGAATTATTTAACATAAAGTAGTTATCCGAAAAGTCACATATAAAAAGATTAGAAATATCTGATATAGATTTTATAAATATATTATTTTCATTATTTGATTTTATTTTTATATGTGAATTATTAATTATTACTTTACTCTCTTCATTAGTAAAATAATTATGATACATATGTATATTCTTAAATTTCGTATATTCATCCAATATTTTTAATTTATCATAAATATACTTATTAAAAAAATCTTTGTTTATTGGTGAACATATTTCATTAAATAAATTAAAAGGCACAAGTATATCTTTATTTTTATATGAATAAATTGATTTTAAAGCAATATAAACATTTAATGAATCTTTTTTAGCTATAGAATAATACTCTTTATTTAATTTAAAAATATAAAAAGTTTTCAATATAATCACCATTATAATTATATTAAAAACTATTATTTTAATTTGTCGAATTTATTAATATTTATTCAATTTCTTCGATATAATCTAAAACAAAATTATAATAATTATTTTTTAAGAGTAATTTACTCATCATAACTTTATTTGAAACTTTTTCATTCATCTTTACTATATAATCCTCTGGTATAGTGCTATCGGAACTTGGATAAAAAGTATCGTTTCTACTATCATACCTTCCATAATCACTTATCCAACTTTGGTTAGCAAAAATAGCTAATCCTTCATTATCACTTAATATATCTTTTCCAATTATCAATCTAGAATCATAATCAGCTCCAAATATATTAAATATAGTTGGTAAAACATCTATTTGACTTCCCACTTTATTAACAATAACCGTTTCTGTATTATTGTTCCACAAAATAAAATTACTTCTATTTATTTCAAATGTTTTATCTCTTTTATAACTTGATATTTCATTTATATTATCTAAAGATAAAGCATAAGGATAATGATCTCCTACTAATGCAATAACTGTATTATCCAACTTTCCTGCTTCTTCTAACTTTTCTATAAGAGTTTGGAGTGCTAAATCTAATTCTATTTGTGCTGCAAGATAAGCTTTAACTTCATTACTATATGATGTATTAATAACCATATCTTTATGTTTTTTGCTCATTGCATTTTCCCAATTATAAGCCATATGACCACTAACAGTTGCATAATATACCATAAATGGATCATCATTATTAATATAATCCGTATATGTTGCATTAATCATCTCAACATCACTTTCCGGCCAAACATTACAATTCATTTTAGACTCTAATCCATTCTTACAACCTACATAATTGTCAAATCCAATTGAATTTAAATATTTGTCTCTATTTTGAAAATTATATTGATTATCATGATATGCATAAGTGCTATAACCCATATTTTTAAAAACATTAGCTATACCAAACTTATAATTTTCTGTCCCTTTTCTCCATACATTCGATAATAATCCAATATCTGGATATAATCCTGTAAGTTCTTGAAATTCTCCCCCAATAGTGCTTAAAATCACTGGCGAATAAAAATTTTCAAAAACGAATGAAGAATTTGCTAACTTATATAAAGTCGGGGTCAATTCTTTACTAACTGCTATAGAATTAAAACTCTCTGCCATAAATAAAATTAAATTTTTCCCCTTAAAATATCCTGTATAATCATTTTTCTTAGTGCCAGTTTCTTCCATAAAATAATTATTCATTGCACTTATTTCACTATCTAAGTCTTCTGAATTTATTTTATTAAAATCTATATTCAAGTTATTATAATACACTTTATCTTTATCAGTTATTTCTATTTTTTCTTCTTTCGAACCAACTTCATTCAAAGTACAATTAGAAAAACCAAATATTTCCCTTTTAATTTCAAGAATTACAGAAGATGTGACTCCTACTTTTTCTTTATATAATTCATTATTTTCAATTTCATAATATAATTTATATAATGAATTATTTTCATTTTTTTTAATTAATAGACTTGTTTTAAAAGTAGTTATACTTATTATAAATACTAATATACTCAACAATAAAGATTTCTTATTTATTTTATTAAAATTTATTTTTTTATTTAATATAATAATTATAATAAATGGAATAAATAATATTATTATAATTATTATATTTTCAAAAATATTTCTTATAACATCGGTAGTAAATGAGGTCAAATTATCTACCATATTAATAGTTTTGATAGAAAAAAATACTCCAAACACTTTTTTAAATATGGTTTCAACCACAAACCAAAATGATATTATAAAAATAATTATATAGGTAATTACTTTATTAAAATGTTTAGTAAAACTACTTATAATATTTAAAATAAATGATATTGGAATTAAGTAAATTAATGTATTTATTATAGAAATAGAAAAAAAATTTTCAATACATAAAATTCTATAAACTGTTTCTAAATAAATTAATAAAATATAATAAACTATAAATAATGGTATCTTATTTTTAAACATACTACTTTACTCCTCTTTTAATATAACAAATATAAAATAATACTATAAATAGTTTTAAGACTAGAAAAATTATATAATTCTTATTTTTTAATTATTTTCTCTCTTTTTATTTTATCTATTTTTCAATTCATTTAAAAGTATCTCTTTAACAATTACTGGATTTGCTTTCCCTTTTGTTTCTTTCATGACTTGACCAATAAAATAATCAAACATATTTGTTTTTCCATTTTTATAAAGTTCTATTTGTTTTATATTATTATCTAATATATTAATAATTAATGATTGCAATTCGTCAAAATCATTTATTTGCTCCATACCTAATTTTTTCATTAAATCTTCTGGATTTTCTTTTAATTCTAAAGATTTTTCAAATAATTCTTTAGCTTGACTATTATTAATTTTATTTAAAATTACTTGATCTATTATAAATTTTAATTTTTCTGGAGTTAAATATATATCTTTTATATTTAAATTATTTCTATTTATAAAATCCATTATTTGATTAATTACCCAATTTGCGCTAGATTTTATATCACTTCCAATAGATATTAATTCATCAAAATAATCGCTTATTTCTTTATTTTTGATTAATATATTAGCATCTTTAGTATCTAAACCTAATTTATTAATATATTTTAATTTTTTTTCATTTGGTAAAATTGGTATATTTTTCTTTATAGAATCAATTAATTCTTGAGTTATTTTATAAGGAGGTATATTTGGTTCTACGAAGTATTTATAATCAATAGCATCAGCTTTAGATCGCATTGTAATAGTTGTGTTAGTAGATTCGTCATATCTTCTAGTCTCTTGTACTATTTCATTTTGTCTACCTGTTTCTATAAGCTCAGTTTGTCTTTTTATTTCATATTCTATAGTATTTTGTACATTAACAATATTATTTACATTTTTTACTTCTACTTTAGTTCCTAATTTATTTGAGCCCTTTTCCATCATTGAAACATTTACATCACAACGTATTTGACCTTTTTTTATATCAGCATCAGAAATATCAGTATATCTAAATATATTTTTCATTGCATCTAAGAAAGCTACAGCTTCTTTACTTGAATGTAAACATGGTTCTGTTACAGTTTCTAAAAGTGGAACTCCTGCTCTATTATAATCTATTAAAGAACAGTACGAATAATGATCTAATGATGCAGAATCTTCTTCTAAATGAATATCATGTATTAATACCTTTAATTCTTTACCATCAACATCTATATTTATTTGCCCATTAACTCCAATTGGTTTAGTTGATTGTGTTATTTGATATCCTTTAGGTAAATCAGGATAATAATAATTTTTTCTATCAAACATTAAAATATCAGGCAATTTACAATTTAATATGATTGCCATTTCTATAGCTTTATTTATACACTCTTTATTAAGTCTTGGAAGAGTTCCAGGAAATGCCATATCAATTTTATTTACATGTATATTTGATACATCATTATATGTATTTTCTGCTGGCGAAAAAATTTTTGTTACACTTTTCATTTCAGCATGCATTTCAAGCCCTATTACAGGTATTAATTCCATAAACTCACATCCTTTGCAATTTGATTTTTGTAGTTCATGTTTGATTCTAAGGTATATGCTATAGATAAAACATTTTTATCATCCTTACATGCACCAGTTATATTAATTCCTATTGGCATATTAGAAACGAAGCCATTAGGTATAGTAATACTTGGAAAACCTCCAAAATTTCCTATTGCCATATAATTTTCTAGCACTTGGATAGATCCATTAATAGTATCATTTGCCTCCTCTATTTTAGGCGCTATTCTCCCACTTGCTGGCATTATCATCGCATCAAATTCTTTATATAATTCGTTAAATTTTGAGACTATTAATCTTCTTACTCTCTTAGCATTTAAAAAATATTTCTCTTGATTTTCCTTTTGAAGTACATAAGATCCAATGATAAATCTTCTTTTTATTAATGAAGAAAAACCTTTAGTTCTATGATCCTTAATCATATTTACATAAGTTTCTCCCTCGCCTCGAGGGCCAAATATTATCCCTGTCAAGTTTGAATCGTTACTTGTAGCTTCGGCACAGGAAATACAAACATATGTTGGAAATATTGCATTTAATAATTTTTGATCAAACTCTACTCCTTCCACTATAGCGCCTAATTCCTTGCATTTATTAATAGTTTCATTAAAAATATTTAAAATTTCTTTTAAATCTTCCGTTGAATTTTCATATTTATTTATGTCTATAAGATTCTTTATGTAAAATAGTTTTTTACCTTTTATATCATTTTTTAATGAAACAACTAAATTAGGTTCTAAATCAATAGAAGTCATATCTTCTTCATCTAATCCCAAAACATTATCTACCACAATTGCAGCATCTTTAACAGAACGCGTTAATACGCCTACATGATCTAAACTAGATGCAAATGGAAATAATCCAAATCTGCTTATAGCGCCATATGTTGGTTTATACCCAACAATACCACAATATGCAGCAGGCTTTCTAATTGAATCGCCAGTATCACTTCCTAAAGCATAAGGAATAATTCCACTTGCGACTAAACAAGCAGAACCAGCTGATGATCCGGCAGTAATTCGAGTTTTATCCCAAGGATTCTTTACAACGCCTGTATGTGCAGTTGTTCCCGTTCCTCCCATACCTAGTTCATCCATAGCACTTTTACCAATTAATATAGCGTTTTTTTCTTTTAATCTTTTGATAACTGTAGCATCAAAAAAAGGTACATAATTTTTAAGTGTATTGCTACTAGCTGTTGATAAAATGTCTTTTGTTGATAAATTGTCTTTAGCAACAAATGGTATTCCAGATATAAGATTATCTGTAACATCTTTTAATTCAACTTCTTCGCATATTGTTACATAAGGATTTAAATCCTTTTGTATCTTTTTTGATTTGTCCAAACATTCATCGATTAAATCTTTTGGGGTAATTTCTTTATTAATTAATTTTTTATGAATTTCTTCAATTGTAAGACCAAACATATTATATCACCCTTGGAACTTCTATTTCTCTATCGCTGATTTTCCCTGAATTTTTTAATAATTCTTCTATATCATCATTTTCAATAGTTGATCCGTCTCTAACTAAAACATCAGTTTGAAAAGGAAAATGCATAGGTTCAATTTCTTTTATTCCTTCTATTTCATTTATCAAATTCATATTAGCTTCTATTATTTCAAACTCATTTAAAACAGTCAAATTTTCCTCATTTGTTAAACCTATTAATAAATCATCCGCAAACTTATCTATTAAATCACTTGTGAATTTAATCATTTTTATTCCTCTCAATCATTATACCCAATTCTTTTAATTGAGCTTCTTCTACTAAATTTGGTGCCTCACTCATTAAATCGTTTGATGATGCCGTTTTGGGGAATGCTATTACATCTCTAATATTTGTAGTATTAGCTAAAATCATAGTTAGTCTATCTAATCCTAGAGCAACCCCTCCATGAGGTGGTGTTCCAAATTTTAAAGCATTTACAAAGAATCCAAATTTTTCCTCTATATCCTCTTGAGATAATTCTAATGCTTTAAACATTTTTTCTTGTACATCTTCATCATGTATTCTTATACTTCCTCCGCCCGCTTCATATCCATTTATAACAATATCATAAGCTTTAGAATAACAGTTAGCTTTATCTGTCATTAATTTATCAATATCTTCATCTTTGGGAGCAGTAAATGGATGATGGCAGGCCATAAACCTATTTTCTTCGTCACTCCATTCAAAAGAAGGAAAATCAGTTACCCATAAAAGTTTATAATCATCTTCTTTTATTAAACTATTATCATTAGCAATTTTACACCTTAATGCTCCTAATGCAGTCTTTGTAATTTTATAATCATCACATATTATAAATACAATATCATTATCATTAATAGATAACTCATTTTTAAGTTCCTCAATTTCAGACTCTTTTAAATTTTTTACAATACTTCCAGTAACTTCATTATTAAACTTTATATAACATAGTGCTTTTGCTTTATAATTTTTTACAAACTCTGTTAATTTATCGATTTCTTTTCTTGAATATTTTGTAGATAAATCTTTTGCTACAATCGCATTTATAATGTGATTTGTTCCTTTTGTCTTAAATATTTCACAATTTGTATTATCAAATATGTTTGTTATATCGTAAATATGCATATCAAATCTCAAATCTGGCTTATCAGATCCATATAAATTTATAGCATCGTTATATTTCATTCTTAAAAGGGGTACTTTTATATCTATATTTTTAGTTTCCTTAAAAACATTTGCTACTAAATTTTCTGCTAATGTCATTATATCATTTTCAGAAACAAAACTCATTTCAACATCCACTTGAGTAAACTCTGGTTGTCTATCAGCTCTTAAATCTTCATCTCTAAAACATTTAGCAATTTGAAAATATCTTTC
>CAYQJD010000033.1:0-9360 GCA_964417835.1 uncultured Muribaculaceae bacterium | reverse complement strand
ATACAAGCAAAGATATTAATATATTTAAAATGTTTCCAAAAATTAGAGAACAATTTCCTTTAACAAAAATACTTGTACCAAATAATATAAAAAAACTATATAATAAACTCAGCAATATAACTATTTTACTTTTTTTATTTTTCATATAACCTCATCAACATCAGTATAACTTATATATTTATTTTTAACAAGTATGTTATAATGGTTTTATGAAAGCAAAGCACACCTTACAACCAATTTATAATAAATATACTAAAATACTAATTTTAGGAAGTATGCCAAGTATAAAATCAAGAACAAAAAATTTTTATTATGCTCATGAAACAAATAGATTTTGGAAAATAATAGATATATTATTTAATGTTAATTTAAACAGTATCGAAGAAAAGAAAAATTTTATATTGAAAAAAAATATAGGACTATTTGATGTAATAAAAGAATGTGAAATTACTGGATCAAGTGACTCAAGTATTAAAAATGTAAAACTAAATAATATAGAAAAAATAATAAATAATACAAATATTAAGTATATATTTTTAACAGGGAAAACTGCATACAATTTATATAAAAAAAATTTTAATCATTTAAATATAGAATATTTTTACTTACCTAGTCCTTCTAGTGCTAATGCATCTTATAATCTAGATGCATTAGTTAATATTTACTCAATAATTAAAAAAAAGTTAGATGAATAATCATCTAAACTTTATCTATATTATAGTTATATTCTGTAATTGTATCATTAAAATTATCTATATTATTTATACCATAAGAAAACGCAAATATAAAAAATAATATAATCATTGTTAGTATCAAAAGACTAATTACTATACCCGATATTGAAAGACCAAAACCTATTCCCCATCTTCCAGTTTCTTTTTTATTTTTCTTAGCATAAATAATACTAATTATTCCAGGTATAAAACAAAACACATTTATAAAGAAAGAAGAAACAAAACATATTATTCCTAATATTAAAGAATTCTTTTCGTTATTTTCTCGTTTTAAATTGTTGTTACCTTTATTAAATTTATAACCACATTCAATACAGTATTTATTATTAATATTATTTTTACTACCACATTTTTCACAAAACATAAATATTAATCTCCATCTATCTATCTCTTAAGACAGCATTAAATTTTTTAGTTACTGAAGAAATTATATTATTAAACAAAATCATTACTTCTTCTTCTGTTAAAGTTTTACTAAAATCTTCAAATGTTAATTTATATGCTATTGACTTCATATCTTTATCTATATTATCACCATAATAAATATCAAATATTTTAACATTACTTAAAAGTTTACCCCCCACTTTTTTTATCTCTTTAACTATGTCAAAACTTTCTACATCTTTTTTTACAACAAATGCTAAGTCTTTTTCTATAGTAGGATATTTATTTAATTGTTTATATTTTACATCGTCTGTTTTATTAATATTTAACCTAGTTAAAGATATTTCACATACATAAATTTCATTATCTGAAATTGAAGGATGAAGTTTACCAAAATATCCAATTGGTTTTCCTGATACAATTATTTCGCTATTTATTTTAGGGTGAATTTCTTTTGGCAATTTATTACTTAATATAAAACTATATCTTCCTTCTAAACCAACATAATTCAAAATATTTTCAATTATACCTTTAATAAAATAAAAATCCATTTCATAACAGTTGTTATTCCAACTATTAGATAGATACTTACCAGATATAGCAAATGCCAATTTAGTATCTTCAACATAATCTACATCTTCAAAATATGTATTTGCTATTTCATATAATAATACATTTTTATTTTTTTTAGAAATATTATATTCAACAATATCAACTAAAGAATTTAATAAACTTTGTCTTACTACCGCTCTATCTTTAACCATAGGTCTATTTAATTTAATAAATTTATTAAAATTATAATTATATTTAAGAGAATCTTCAAAACTAACTAAAGTATATGTTCTTAATTCATTAAATCCTAATGATCTCATACGTTTAGAAACGATTTTTCTAAAATTAGTAAACCCTTTATATTCTCCTTTTTTTATATTAACCAAAGGCAATGTTGGTTTTATATTATCATAACCATAAATTCTACCTACTTCTTCAATAATATCTTCCTTTTGAAGAAGAATATCTGGTCTTCTATTAGGAATAATAATTTCATATACTTCTTCATTATTCTTTTTATAATTAAAATCAAGACTTTCTAAAGTTGATTCAACATCATAACTTGTTAAACTCATACCTAATATAGAACTAATTTCCTTTAAAGACACTGTTACTTTTTTTAAAGATTTATCAATAGTATCATAAGAAATCTTACCATTTACAATTTTGGCATCAGCATATTTTTCTAATAAATGGCAAGCTCTTTTTATTGCCAAATTACAATATTCATAGTTTAAAGGTTTTTCAAATCGCAAACTAGATTCACTTCTTAATCCCAATCTTAAAGAAGTATACCTAACATTATATGGATTAAAAATTGCAGACTCAATTAGTATATTTTTTGTATTATCATTAATTCCACTATTTAATCCGCCCATTACTCCTGCTACACATAAACAATTTTCTCCATCAGTAATTACAATATCATCCTTAGTTAAACTTCTTTCATTCTTATCTAAAGTAACAATCTTTTCACCATCTTTAGCCATTCTAACAACTATTTTATCACCAACAAGATCTTTATCAAAAAAGTGCAATGGTTGTCCATACTCTAACATAACATAGTTAGAAATATCTACTACGTTATTAATACTTCTAATACCTGCTATTTCAAGTCTATCTTTTATAAATTTAGGGCTTTTTTTAACCGTAACATCTTTAGCAATCATTAAATTATACATTGAACAATTTTCTGTATCTACATTTAATGTAACTAATTTATCAATATTTTCGTTTGTTTCATTGTATGATGTTTCTGGCATTTTAACTTTACGCTTTAAAACTGCTGCGACTTCATAAGCAAAGGGTATATGATTATTACAATCAGTTCTATTTGGATTTAAATCAAGTTCATATGTAGTATCACTTATATTTAAATAATCAAAAATATTTATACCAATTGGTGCATCAACGGGTAATTCACAAATTCCTTTAGAATAAGTTTCTTCATTTTTTTCTTCTAATCCTAACTCAAATAAAGCGCATATCATTCCATTTGACTCAACGTTTCTAATTTTACTCTTTTTTATTTCAAAATTTCCTGGTAATACTGCTTTAGGTAAAGCAACTATAACTTTTAATCCATTTTTAACATTACTTGCGCCACAAACTATTTGTAATATTTCATTACCAACATTAACTTTACATATATGTAAATGATCACTATCTGGATGATTTATGCATTCAATAACTTCTCCAATAACTACATTATCTATTTTTGAAGTTGATATTTTTTCTATATTAATACCTGCTTTTGTTATTTTATTTGCTAAATCATTATAGTCAACATCTTTAACATTTACATAATCATTTATCCAATTTAAACTTATAGCCATATTAGTACTCCCTTCTATCAAATTGTTTTAAAGTTCTTATATCATGATTCATATAAAATACTCTAATATCATTTATACCATATTTTAACATCGCCAATCTTTCAATACCAAAACCAAAAGCAAAACCATTCCAAATTGTAGGATCATATCCGCAATTTTTTAAAACTATAGGATTTACTAGTCCAGCGCCACCCACAGTAATCCATCCTGTATATTTACAAATATTACATCCTTTACTATTACAATTAAAACAACTAATATCCATTTCAACACTAGGTTCTGTAAATGGATAAAAGCTTGGTCTAAAACGAGTCTCTCTATTTTCTCCGAACAACTTTTTAGCAATACATTCAAAAGTTCCTTTTAAATCTCCTAATGTTATGTTTTTATCAACTAATAGACCTTCCATTTGAGTAAATTGATGCGAATGTGTTGCATCATCTTCATCTCTTCTATAAGTTTTTCCAGGACATATTATTCTTATAGGATCTTTACCCTCATGTTCCAACATTGTTCTAACTTGTACAGGACTAGTCTGACTACGTAACAAATATTCATCGTCTTTTACATAAAAAGTATCCTGAGCATCTCTCGCTGGATGTCCCTTAGGCAAATTTAGAAGTTCAAAATTATATAAATCTTTTTCAAGTTCTGGGCCTTCTACAACATCATACCCCATACTCATCATCAAATCTTCTAAACTTTCTATAATTCTTTCAATAGGATGTGCAGATCCACTAGGGATTTCTACTCCAGGCAAACTTACATCTATAGCTTCTTTATTTAATTTTTCACTAATTTCCAAGTCATTAAATAATTCAAAAAGTCTTTCATACTCATTATTAAAATATATTTTTATTTCATTAACTTTTTTTCCAAACTCTTTTTTCTGCTCATTTGGGACATCTTTAATTTGACTATTAAGCAATGAAATTTTACCATTCTTACCTAAATAATGAATTTTTAATTCTTCTAATTCTTTTTTATTTTTAACATTATTAAAAACTTCTTTTACCTCACTAAATAATCCATTTGCAGATTCATTATACATAATAACATTTCCTTTCAAATAAAAAACAGTATCAATCCTCTAAAGGACGAAATACTGTATTCCGCGGTACCACCTTTGTTCTAAATTCTTAGCTCTCTTATCTTAACGCGATTAAACGATTAACACTCCTATGTTGAAATTTCTTTTATAAAATCTTTATAATTATTTTCAGCTCATATAATTATTCTCTTTAAAAGATACCATATAAAATACTAGACATAATCAATGTATTACAAAAATTATTCTATCACACTAATAAATTTAATTCAATATAAATAATTTCAAAAGTAAATGTAAAATACGCATGCTTAGCCAATAAAAACTCACATTTGATCAAATCAAAAGTCAATATTTATATTTATTACAAAATAAAAAATGTTGAAAACACAACACTTTTTAACATTTAAGCAATTATGAAAGCCATTATTAAAATAACTACTAACATTGCTACTAAAAATTTCCAAATATATTTCATCCATTCTTTATATGGAATATTTAAATAACTTAATCCAACTAATAACATTGCACTAGCAGGAGTAACAAAAGATACTAATCCATAAATAGATTGGAAAATAATTGCAACAACATTTAAATTACTTGAATATGCAGTAGTAACATATGAATAAACTATATTTAAAGTATATTGATACTCACTAGTAAATAAACTAGTAATCAATGCAGCAATAGAAGTAGTAAACACATTAAATTTACTTCCCATTACTTTTTCAATAATAGTAGGTATAACTGGATACATAACTGCAATTTCAAGAATTACATAAGATAGCAATAATATTACTACTAATTTACTTACCTTTTTAAAGCCTTCTTTAAATGAATCTATTACTGTATCTACACCTTGTTTGTAACAAATTTGTAATACTAATATAGATAATAACATTACTATTTGTACACCAAATAAATCCCAAGATCCAAATTCACTTACATTTCCTAAAATATATGAGAAAATAGGACATCCAAATAATTCAGCATTTAATACCCATTCACTAGCTTGTGTAAACCATTCAACCTCAAAAACATCTGTCCATGGAATATATGCAAGTATTGAAACTAATATAGCAATTATTCCAACAATAATTAATGGTAATGTTTTTGCTTTTTTATCTTCAGCCTCAGCAATTTCAAATAAATCTATAGAAACAACTTCATTTTCTTTAGTTTTTACTTTTTTAGATTTACTAGGTTTCTTTTCTTTAACAACAGGTTTCAATGTTTTCTTTAAATGATGAATATTAAATAAACTATATAGAATAAATGCAATAGCGAATATTAATATTTTTTCTAATAAGTTATCTGTATATTCAAGCCCTAAATATTGTACATTCATACCAACTATTTTAGTACTAATAGTTGAACCTAATATACCTACTAATAAAGCACCAAAAGTAGAAACAAATGAAGAAATTTTATCCATATTCAATTTAGAACAAATAGTGATTATAAATGGCATAAAAGCTAGTAATACTAAATATTCATTTATAATACTTGCTAATGCTGCAAAAATAAAGCTAACAATTAGTGAAAATATAATTTCCTTTCCTTTAATTTTGGTTGCAATATTATCAGTTAACTTTTGATATGCACTTAATTTAGATAAAAATTGATAAAAAGCTCCTAAAATAAATATAAAAGTGATTAATACAGTAAAATAGTACATTCCTAAAAGCCCATAAGTAAAAAAATCAAAAATACCCATTCTAGTGATACCATTATTTATTAACTCTCCAGCACTAAAATATCCTTGAGGTATTATCCATGTTAATAATAATGTTAACAAAATCATACCAAAAGTTATTTTAATTAAATCATGTTTTTCAAAAAACTTTTTCATTATATAACCTCCTCATAAATTAATTATAGCATAAATTAATAAAAATCAAGAATTTTTCGGCAAAATTTTCCAAAAAAATAAATATTAAACTAATATTCATTTTCTATTAATTTCTATTTTTCATAGTTGGAAATAAGATTACATCTCTAATTGATTCTTGTTCTGTGAATAACATACATAATCTATCGATTCCATATCCTATTCCTCCAGCAGGTGGCATACCATATTCTAAAGCCTCAATAAAATCTATATCTATATCATTAGCTTCATCATTTCCAAGTTTTCTTTCTTTTAATTGATTTTCAAATCTTTCTAATTGATCATCTGGATCATTAAGTTCAGTATAAGCATTAGCAAACTCTTTTCCTCCAATAAATAATTCAAATCTATCAACAAATCGTGGATCTTCAGGATTTTTTTTAGTTAATGGAGATATTTCAATAGGATGTCCATATAAAAATGTTGGTTGTATTAATGTCTCTTCAACATATTTTTCAAAAAATAAATTAATAATATGACCTACACTTTGTTGATGTTCTAAAACTTCAATACCATGTTCACTAGCCAACTTCATAGCTTCACTTAAAGACATTTCTTTCTTAAAGTCTATTCCAGTTTTTTCTAAAATAGCATCTACCATACTTATTCTTTTCCATTCACCACTTAAATCAATTTCATGTCCATACCAATTGTATATATTTTTTCCTACAACGTTCGCTGCTATATTCTTAAACATACTTTCAGTTAATTCCATCATGCCTTCTAAATCAGAATAAGCTAAATATGCTTCCATTAACGTGAATTCAGGATTATGTTTTGGATCCATTCCTTCATTTCTAAAAACTCTACCAATTTCATATACAGCTTCCATCCCACCAACTAATAATCTTTTTAAAGGTATTTCTAATGCTATACGCAAATACATATCTAAATCTTGAGTATTATGATGTGTTATAAAAGGACGTGCAGAAGCGCCAGTTAATAATGTATTTAACACTGGTGTTTCAACTTCAACAAAACCTCTATTATCCATGAAATTTTGAATATTTCTAATAATTTTAGGACGCAAAAATGCAATTTGCTTAGATTCTTCATTCATTATTAAATCTAAATAACGTTTTCTATATCTTTCTTCAATATCTGTTAAACCATGAAACTTTTCTGGTAAAGGTTTTAAAGATTTTACTAAATGTGTATATTCTAAACACTTTAAAGTAATCTCTCCAGTTTTTGTTTTCATTACTTTCCCCTTGATTCCCACAATATCTCCAAGATCTGCTGATTTAAATAAATTATAAGATTCTTCACCAACATCATTTATTGATATATAAATTTGCATCATCCCTGTTTTATCTTGAATAGTAAAAAATGAAGCTTTACCCATTTTACGAATAAACATTATTCTTCCAGCAACTTTATATTCATCAAAAATATTTTCAAAATCATCATGAGGAATATCAATATATTTATTTTTTATTTCTATATTATATGAAGTTCTATCAAATTTTTTTCCAAATGGATCAATACCTAATTTTTTTATATTAGACATTTTTTCTCTTCTTGCTAATTCTTGATCTGTAAATTCACGCATAAAATCAACTTCTTTCTCACATAGTATACAAATAATCAAATAAAAAATCAATCAAAAGAATATTTAAAAATATTAACCATATACTTAACTGAGGTGAAAAAAATGAACGGTACTTATTATCAAAATCCAACATTTCCTACAGCAGCAACGAATAATTATCAAGATAATATAGTTCCAGTAGGGACTGAACTTACTATGGAACAAAGTTATATAGAAAACATATTAAGATTAAATAGAGGAAAAAAAGTAAAAGCATACGTAAGTTACCCAGACTCTATAGACTGGAAAGATTCGGTTTATCAAGGTACTATAGAACAAGCAGGAAGAGATCATTTAATAATAAGCGATCCCACAACTGGTAAATGGTATTTAATATTAATGATTTATTTAAATTTCGTTGAATTTGATGAAAAAATAAATTATACAATATAAAATTATATGCAGAAATAAAAAAACTGCATATTTTTTGTTGAAAATTATTCCTAATAATTATATAATAGCTTTTATCAAAAGGGGGAATATTATGCAAACTAATGTCACTCAAATTAATACTGCAGAAAAAATAAAAATAAATAAACTAATATCAACTAATCAAGATATATATTATCAAGACTTTGTAGATTTATTCGGAAAAGACAAATTTTCCAAAAAAAAAGATAAAATTTTTGAATATTTTATTCAAAATATAACAAATATTTTAACAGATAAAAAAGAAACAACTCAAAGTCTATTAAATAAAACTTTTTATTGTGCGTTTTTATTTTTAGCAGAATGGGCGATAGTAAAGTTTATTAGCAGTGAAACAATAGATTATATAAATAACTTTGAGAATCTTTATAATGAATATCTAAATAAAAAAAATTTAGAAAAAGATGTGAATGTTATAGAATACATAAATAGAATGCAAGATATAGTAAAAAATAATACAAAACCTATAGAACAAGCTAAAAAAGAAGAAACAAATGATAGAGTTGAAGAAATAATAAATGAAATAAAAAACATAACTTCAGAAAAAGAAGAATTAACTAAAGAATATAATAAAGTCAAAAAAAAGTATGATAATATTAATGAAAAAATGAAAACTTTAAAAAAAGATAATTCATTTTTACAAAAGCAATCTAATGAATTAGAAAATAATTTTAAAAAAATATCTTTAATTCTAGAAGAGAAAGAAGAACAATTAAAAGCTTATTTAGACGAGATTGAAAAAGATAATAAGGATTTAAAAACTAAAACAGAAAAAATAGAAAACTTAGAAAGATCTATAAAGATATTAGAACATACTCTTGAAGAAAAAGCAAAAACTTTAGATGAGTTTCAAAAAGAACTAACTTCAAGACAATTTACAGATGAAAAAAACAAGA
>CAYQJD010000032.1:0-10490 GCA_964417835.1 uncultured Muribaculaceae bacterium | reverse complement strand
CTATATAAAGAAAAATAAAATATTACCTTTATTAAAACAGTCTTATAATGTTTCTTTTTTTCAAGTTGTTTCTTCAATAAAAGACAATATAGATGAATTAATAAATAATATTAAGAAATATTTAAAAAAAATTGATATGGAACAATATATATTTTTATTTATTAATTTTATGAAAGTAGATATTATATTAAAAAATAAAAATTTCAGTAAAACTATAATTCTACTTTCTAATATAAAAAATATAGATTTATATATGGTATTGGGAGAGGCAGTTCAAAGTTTTTATATTTCTTTATCAGAAAAGGATCTTGAATTAGCAAGTATTTATTTGGATATTATAAATAATTTGGATGGTTTAAATATTAAATGTGAATTTAAAGAAATGTTGGAAAGTGATTATACCAATATTTGTGAGAATAATAAAAGAAAGTTAAAAACAGATAGACTTATAGAATTTAATAAGGTTTTATCTAAAAGAAAGGATTAATAAATAATGTATTATATAACAAAAGAAGAATTAGAAAATATAAATAGAGAATTAGTTGAAATTGAATTTAAGTTAGCAAATTTAAAGAAAGAAAAAATTTCTCGTGAAAATACTGGATTTAGAGAGGTAAATAGTGATTTACTTTTATATAATTCTGAGGTAACAACTTTAAAAGTTAAGCTAAAAGAGTTGAAAAATATTATAAAAACTAGCACGGTTGTTAATAATAATGATGATAACGTTATTGGTATTGGGACAAGATTTAAAGCTACTATTAATTTTGGTGATGAAGAAGAGACCTCTAATTATATTCTTACTGGAAAGAATTATGTTTATGATCCAGATTATGAAAATATAAGTTCAGCATCTCCTTTAGGAAAAGCAGTGTTAAATAAAAAAGAAAAAGATTCTTTTAAATATAATGTTGATGAGAATATTATGTATGGAGTTATTGATAAAATATATTCTTTAAAGGATACAAAAAAATTAGAAAAGATACCTGAGTAAATATAATAATATAGTTAACTTTTTATTTATAACGCATAAAATATTCATGAGGAGTGATATTGTGGCGTATTTTAAAGAGATAGTTACGAAAGCTATTATAGGTAAAGGAAAGAAGACTACAAATTTAAATCATATTGTTGAAACAGAAGATAGTATTAATACTGTTTTAGGGTGCTGGGTTATAAATCATACTTTTAATGGAGTAAATAATGGTGGAAAAGTTTTATTAAATGGATCTTATGATATAAATATTTGGTATTCTTATGATAATAATACAAAAACTAATGTTTTAGTCAAGAGATTTAGTTATCAAGATGTCATGAATGTAAAGATAAAAGAGAATGGAGAGTTTTCTAATTCTAGTGAGATAATAGTAAGATCTTTAAATCAACCTTCTGTAACTGATGTTTCTGTTGAAGGAACTAAAATTAATTTAAGTGTCCATAAGGAAATGGGCGTTGAAATAGTTGGGGATACAAAAGTAAGAGTTAGTGTTGAAGACGATTTTGAGGATTATGAAGAAATTTTTGATGAAGATGTAGAATCAAAAGAAGAGTTTACAGAAGATAGCATTGAAGATGTAAATGATGATTATTTAAAATAAACTAATTGAAATATACAATTAGTTTTATTTTTTATAAAAAATATAGACGATGATCGTCTATATTTTTGTGTAATTATTTAAGTGTTTATATTAGTTATTTGATGAATTCCAAGTCCAACCTGCACCTATAATAATTACTAATAAGATAAATAATACAATCCACAATGCAGCACCCCAACCATATCCATTAGTTGTTCCTGCATATGTTGATTGGCAACAAGGATTATAGTTATAACCAGTATTGTAACCACCGTTATATCCATAATAATACATAATATACCTCCTAATCTATCTAATATAGTTTATTAAAAAAGATATAAAATTGTTATTATAAATTTATTATTTAAAAAAGAAAAACTTAACTTTGAGTTGAAATGCAAACTAACGTATGGTAAAATAAATTTATGGTGATATTATGTACGAATATATGATAGGCATAGTTGTTAATTATGAAAAAAATTGTATTGTATTAGAAAATGGAAAAATTGGTTATTTAATTAATGTTTCAAATCCATATAATTTTAAGTTAAATAAGGAAGTAAAGGTTTTTCTTTATAATCACATTAAAGAAGATGAGAATACTTTATATGGTTTTAAATCTAAAGAAGAAAAAGATCTTTTTTTAAAACTAATAAATGTTAAAGGAATTGGACCAAAAATGGCGTTGCCTTTATTTTCTGATAATAATATTAAAGGAATTTATGATGCTATAAATTCTGATAATATAACATATTTAACTAGATTTCCTAAAATTGGAGATAAAGTTGCAAAACAAATTATTTTAGATTTAAAAGGGAAACTTACTAGTCAAACTGATTTATTCCAATATGATTCAAAAGAATTAATAGAAGTTTTAGAAAGTTTAGGATATAAAATATCTGATATTAAGAAAATATTATCTCAAGTTAATACAGATATAAGTTTAGAAGATCAAATTAAGGATGCTTTAAAATTATTAGGTAAATAGTAAGGAGTGTTTATGGAAGAAAGAATTATTTCAAAAGAAGAGATATCTAGTGATACATTTGATAATACAATAAGACCACAGTTTATAAAAGATTATATTGGACAGGAAGAAGTTAAAGAAAATATAAAAATATTTATAGAAGCAGCAAAAATGAGAAACGAATCATTAGATCATGTTTTATTATATGGTCCACCTGGATTAGGCAAAACTACGCTTGCTCATATTATAGCTAATGAACTTGGAACTAATATTAAAATGACTACTGGGCCTAGTATAGAAAAAAGTGGCGATTTAGCAGCTATATTATCTAGCTTAGAACCAGGGGATGTATTATTTATTGATGAAATACATAGAATTCCAAAATTTATTGAAGAAATCTTATATCCTGCAATGGAAGATTTTGAATTAGATATTGTTGTAGGGACGGAAGGTAATACTAGAAATATTAGAATAGATTTGCCTCCATTTACTCTAGTGGGAGCTACAACAAGAGCTGGAGATTTATCGAGTCCTTTAAGAGATAGATTTGGTATAGTTTCTAAATTAAATTATTATACAGAGGATGAACTTACTCAAATAATAAAAAGAACTAGTAGAATTTTAAATATGAATATTTCAAAAGAAGCTGCAATGGAGTTAGCTAAAAGAAGTAGAAAAACTCCTAGAATTGCTAATAGGTTATTTAAAAGAGTTAGAGACTTTGCGAGTGTTATAGGAGATGGAGAAATTGATTTGGATATAACCAATAATGCATTAAGTAGATTGAAAGTTGATAAATATGGACTAGATCAAATTGATATAGAATATTTGACTAGTTTAATATGTAAATTTAATAATGGTCCTGTTGGTGTAGAAACTATTGCAGCTAGTATCGGAGAAGAAGTTTCGACTATTGAAGATGTAGTTGAACCATATTTGTTGCAAGAGGGCTTTATTAAAAGAACACCTAGAGGAAGAGTAGCAACTGATAAAGCTCGAGAACATTTGAAAATATCTTTTAACAATTGACATAATTATCTAAATAAATTATACTTAAAATAAGGTATGGTGGTCTTTATGATCAATAATAAAGGACAAGCTTTAGTTGAATATGTTTTAATCATAGCACTTATAAGTGTTATTACTATTAGTTTGGTAAATTATTTTGGAGGTTACTTAAAAGATTCAATAACTAAGACTAGTTGTTCATTAGTAGGGCAAGTTTATGAAGAAGGAGAAAAGCCTGGAGAAGGTAAATGTGTTGATGAAACTTAATTTTTTATATATTTAAATGATTTATAAAATAACAAATAAACAAGTTAAAAATAAATAGAACTGATTTGCAGTTCTATTTATTTTTACTTATTTTTTCAATTATTTCTTTTCCATTACCATTTTCAAAAGCTCTTAATATTTCTAGTGGTACTGCAAATACAATAGTATTTGATTGATCACTTGAAATGTCATTTAAAGTTGAAAGTGTTCTTAAGTGTAAAGCTCCAGGTGTTTGAGACATTATTTCTGCTGCTTCAGCTAAGTTTTTAGCTGCTTCAACTTCACCAGTTGATTTTGTAATAACAGCTTTCTTTTCTCTTTCTGCTTCAGCATTTTTAGCAATAACTCTTTCCATATCATTAGGAAGTTTAATATCTTTTAGTTCAACATTATCCACCTTTATTCCCCATGGATCAGTTGCCGTATCAATTATTTTGCAAATTTCAGTGGAAATTTTATCTCTTTCGGATAATAAATCGTCTAAAGATACAGCTCCAACGGCATTTCTCATTGTTGTTTGAGCTAGTTGACTAACAGCATAACGGTAGTTTTCAACTTGAATAATAGCTTTAGATGCATCAAAAATATTATAGTAAATTACAGCATTAATTCTAATAGAAACGTTATCTTTAGTTATAGCATCTTGTTCTGGTACATCAACTACTTTCGTTCTTATATCAACTTTTTTAAAAGATTGAATTATTGGTAAAACTATGTTCCATCCTGGATTAAGTATTTTTTTAAATTTTCCTAATTGAAATAATACACCTCTTTCATATTCGTTAATTTGTCTTATAGATGTTAATATTATTACTAATAAGAATATTAAAAGAATAACTAATAAAACTTTCATATAATGTAAACTCCTTTCATATTTAATTCTATAGTATTTAATATATTTTATCAATAAAAATTGACTTTTCTAATTAATTAATTTAATATTAAAATAGGTGATAATATGAAGACTATAAATTTAACAAAAGATGAAGTTAAATCTAAAAATATCGTATTAATTATAACATCTATTTTGACACTTTTAATAGGACTATCTTTTTTCTTTACTTCAGGCGTAAAATTTATAGATAGTGGGTTAATATTTTATATTGTAATGCTTTTATATTTTGGATTGGAATTTACTAATTATTTGCTTACAAAAAACCTTACTGGAATGAATTCATTATATATTTCTTTAGCATGTATAATAGCAAGTTTTAGTGGTTTAAAGTATATTGATGAACCTTCTAATATGGTAATTTCAATAACTTTAATTGGATGGATTATTATGATGGTAATTATAAAATTAATAAGAATTGAAGATTTGAGAAATCAGAGAAATTATTCTTTATTTATAAATTTATTTTCTATGAGTTTATTTATATTATTAGGAATATTAACAGTAACTAATATATATATGGATATTACTAATGAATGTTTAATGTTAGGATTTTTCTTTACAATAAATGGTATTTTAAATATGTTTGAAACATTTGGTAATATAAAATTTTGTAAGTGATGAAAATATTATATAATTTGATTTTTTAAAAGTTATGTGTTATATTCATAGTGTTAAATCAATTACAAAAGACAAGATTTTTATTTAATCTTTTATAGAGAGTTCATGTGTGGTGAAAATGAATAAGATGAATAAAAGTTACTACTTTTGTAGAGAAATAATAATTTCCGGGTAATGTCGTTATACAAATTAAGATAAATAATAGGATGGTACCGTGTTTTATATGCACTCCTTTGTATTTATCTTTTTTTTTGAAAGAGGGTAAAATAGTATTGAATGAAGATGAGTATAATAAAATTAAAGAAGAATTAAAAGATTTAAAGAAAACTTTGTTTGAATTAAGATTTAAAATATGTACTTCAAAAGATAATAATGAAAAAGGTTTGCTTGATGAAGAGTGTAATAAAATAAAAAGAAAAATTTCTAAGTGTGTACTTAGTTTAGAAGAATATGAATTTATAGAAAAAAGGAGAAAATAGTTATATGATAAACATTAAAGAGAATGAATATCTGAGTAAATTAAATCATAGTTGTGCACATTTAATGGCACAAGCTGTTAAGCATTTGTATCCAAATGCTAAATTTTGGGTTGGACCTGTTATTGAAGAAGGATTCTATTATGATATAGATTTAGGAGATATTACTTTAACAGAAGAGGATTTAAATAATATTTCAAAGGAAATGAAAAAGATTGTTAAAGATGGAAAGAGAATTATAAGACATGAGATTACTAAAAGTGAAGCTTTAGAGCAATTTAAAGAAGATCCTTATAAATTAGATTTAATTAATAGAATGGATGAAGATTCAACAGTAATTTCTACGTATTCTCAAGGAGATTTTACTGATCTTTGTAGAGGTCCACATGTAGAAACTGTAAAAGAATGTAGATATTTTAAACTATTAAAATTTAGTGGAGCATATTTTAAAGGTGATAAAAATAATAAAGTACTTCAAAGAATTTATGGAATATGTTTTCCAACAGAAGAAGAACTTAACAATCATTTATTTGAACTTGAGGATGCCAAAAATAGAGATCACAGAAAAATAGGTAAAGATTTAGGCATATTTATGACTAATGATTTAGTAGGTAAAGGCTTGCCAATGTATTTGCCTAATGGTTATATAATTTGGGAAGAATTAGAAAACTATATTAAACAAAAAGAAAAAAAGTTAGGGTATAAGCATGTTTTAACTCCACCATTAGGAAATGTAGAATTATATAAAACTTCAGGACATTGGGATCATTACAAAGAAAATATGTTTCCTAAAATGGAAGTTGATGGAGAAGAGTTTGTACTTAGACCTATGAATTGCCCTCATCATATGATGATATATTCTAATGAAATACATTCATATAAAGATCTTCCAATAAGAATTGGAGAAATTGCAAGAGATTGTAGGTATGAAGCAAGTGGAGCTTTAAAAGGAATTGAAAGAGTTAGAACTTTTTGTCAGAATGATGCACATTTATTTGTTACACCAAATCAAATAGAAAGTGAATTTTCTAATGTTGTTAATTTAATATTGGAGGTTTATAAAGAACTTAATATAAATAATTATCATTTTGAACTTTCGTTAAGAGACAAGGAAGATAAAATAAAATATTATCCAGATGATAAAATGTGGGAGAATGCAGAAAACACTTTAAGAAAAGTTTTGGATGATATTGGAATAGAATATACTGAGAAAATTGGAGAAGCAGCATTTTATGGACCTAAACTTGATGTCCAAGTAAAACCAGCAGTAGGGCCAGAATATACTTTATCAACTTGCCAGTTAGATTTTTGTCTACCAATGAAATTTGATTTAACTTATGTTGATTCTGATGGTGAAAAGAAAACTCCTGTAGTTTTACATAGAGCGGTATTTGGGAGCTTAGATCGTTTTATGGCATATTTATTAGAAGAAACTAAAGGAGTATTACCACTTTGGTTATCTCCAGTTCAAGTAAATATTATTCCTGTGAATAATGAATATCATTTGGAATATGCTGAAAAGATAAAAGAAGAATTAGAAAGTTTTAATATAAGAACTAAATTGGATTCTAGAGAAGAAAAACTTGGATACCGTTTAAGAGATTCTGTTATAAATAAAAATCCAATTACAGTTATTTTAGGACAAAAAGAAACAGATGAAGAGAAAGTAAGTTATAGAATATTTGGTGAAGAAGAAACTAATACATTAAGTTTAGAAGAGTTTATTAACTTAGTATTAAAAACAATAAATAATAAAAAACAAAATATTAAATAGCAAGTTTATTCTTGCTTTTTTGTTTAAAAAAAAATAATTTATCCCATAATAATAATGGTGATTTTATATGGAATTATTATCTGCTTTATTTAGAACTATATTTTTTTATTTTATAGTAGTTATAGCTTATAGAATTATGGGGAAAAGAGAAATTAGTCAATTAGAAATTATAGATTTAATAGTTTCAATTTTAATAGCAGAATTAATTGCAATTAGTATAGAAAATATAAACGATCCTATATATTTAACAATCATTCCAATTGCATCATTAGTATTATTAGAAATAGTTTTAGCTAAAATATCATTAAAATCAAGAAAATTTAATCAAGTAATGACAGGAAAACCAAGTTTAATTATTTCTAATGGGAAATTAAATTTTAAAGAATTAATTAAACAAAGATATTCTATTGATAATTTATTACTAGAATTAAGACAATCAAGTATAAAATCTATAAGTGATGTAGAATATGCTTTTTTAGAACCTAATGGAAAATTAAGTATATTTAAATATAACTTATTTAAAACAAAAAGTGATTTTCCTATGCCTTTAATTATAGATGGTGAAATACAAAAAGATACTTTAAAACATTTAAAAAAGACAGAAGAATGGTTATTAAATAAAATAAATAGTAAAGGATTATTATTAAGTGATGTTTTTTATTCTTTTTATAAAAGCGGTAAAATATATATAATAAATAAAACTGTATAATTAAAGTAAAATAAACCAAACTTATTGAACTTATGATAAAAAAATTATAATATTAAGATAAGGTGGTATTATGAACAAAAAAATAAGTGGTTTGTTATCTATAGTTTTATCTATATTAATTCTTTTATATTTTGAAACTGTTACATATAATATTATAGATATTATAGGAATAAATATAAACACGTATTCTATTTTTATACAAACTACTATTAATATTATAATTAAATTAATAATGTGTTTTTTAATATATTTATTATTTAAAAAAGATTTTAAGAATAGTTATTCTTCTAATAACTTATTAAAAAAAATATTTACATTTATTTTAAGCTTATTAGCTATAACATTAATAACTTATCTTTTTGAATATGTAGTTAAATTTATTGGTAAAATATTTAATATATCGATTTTAGAAAAAAATTTTTATAATATTTTTGATCAAAATTTAAGTTATAGTTTAATTATTAAAATAATTATTGATTATTTAATAAATCCATATTTATATTGTTCTGTTATAATACTTAGTGTAAATAAAATATGTAAAAAAAATGATACATTTATTTTACTTAGTGGACTTTTAGCTTCTTTAGTTTATGCAATAAAATTAAGTGGTACTTTAGGATATGTAATGATTAATTCATTAAGCACTTTTGTTTTATTTTCTATGCTATCGTTTATGTATAGAAAAGAGAATAGTATTTGGTTTACAATTATTTTATATTCATTTTACTTATTAAGTAATATTATAATAATTAATTATATAGGATGGTAATTTTATGAAAGAGAAAATTTTTAATATTTTAAAATTGATATTTTGTTTAATTTGTTTTTTTTTAACAGGAACATTTATTATATATTGTTTGAAAATTCTAAAAGTAGATTTAACTAATATTTCATTAAAAGCAGAAGTATTTTTACAATTTATTATTTCTTTATTTATTATGTTAATATTTATAATTGTATATAGAAGTGATATAAAAAAAGATTTTAATGTTTTAAAGAAAAATAAAAGTAAATATATTAGTTATATTATAAAAATGTTTATATTATTTTTTATAATAAAATATTTAGTAACATTTTTATCTGCAATAATTATACAGTTTTTAAATTATGATATTGAGTCAGTTAGTAGTATGAATCAAACTTTGATTGAAGAATATTTAAAACAATCTCCTATATTAATGGCCATATCTTGTGCTATTTTAGCACCATTTTATGAAGAAGTTTTGTTTAGATTGGGATTAAAAAAAGTTATAAAAAATAAATATATTTTTGTAATAATTAGTGGATCTATATTTGGCTTAATGCATGTATTTCCATTAGAAGAAGGAGTTACTTTAACTTTAGGGTTAATACAATCTATTTCTTATGTTACAATGGGATTATTTTTAGCTTATATTTATCAAAAAACAGACAATATATTTTGTAGTATAGGATTGCATTTTCTAAATAATTTTATAAGTATAATAACATTATTAAATATGTTATAAAAATATAATTGAATTTAAAAAATAAATATGCTAATATTTAAATAGAGTGAGTGTACTCAAAGACAATTTTATTTGTGAGTATATTAGAATTATATAATCGCTCTTTGACTCTGGAAATTATTTTACAGTCCAGGGAGGGGTTAATAATTATATAATTTTTTTATATCAAAAAAGGAGTTAATTTCATGAATAGAAAACAAAAAATAATAGTAAGTATGACAGGGATTATAATAATTACACTAGCATTAATAGCATTAACTTATGCATACTTTTTAGCAAGAATAAAAGGAAATTCTTCTGATAAAAGTATAGCAGGAACATTCGCTAATCTAGAATTAACGTATGCTGATGGAAATGGAATATTAGAATCAAGTGATGCAATATCACCAGGAACGGTAATAGGAACAAAAACATTTTCAGTTGAAAATACAGGAAACGGATATGTAAACTATGGGGTAGTACTAGAAAATGTTGTAAATACATTAACAAGACCTGAGGATTTAGTATATGTATTAACGTGTACTTCAAGTGATGGAAAAAATTGTAATGGTACAGCATCATCCGAAGATACTTCTGGGGTTACTGAAAAAATGTTTCCAACGACAGATTCAGCGATAGTTACAAATAGAATAGAAAAAGGAGTAACACATTCTTATAAATTAACAGTAACATATAAAGAGGCAAATGTTGATCAATCTGCTGATATGGGTGC
>CAYQJD010000031.1:0-11340 GCA_964417835.1 uncultured Muribaculaceae bacterium | reverse complement strand
TTTTATCATCTTTATCTATTTGTTCTTTAGTATTTATTATATTAGTATTTATTTGTGTGTCATTTTCCACCTCTCCTAAATCCACATCTCCCTTTTGGTACTCTGGATATTCATATATCAAATATTCATATTCAAATTGTCCTATTTCATTTTGTTTCTTTTTTATAACTAGATAACCACATTTTTGCAATTCTTGCAAAATGTTTTTTATTGCTTTAACCCCTTCTTTACTTATAGCAACAAGACCATTTATGGAATAATCCCAATCTTCTGGTAATGATAACATAAATGATAATAACCCCTTCGCTTTATAAGATAAATTTCTATCTTGCAAATGATAATTACTCATAATTGTATAATTCTTATTCTTTTCTATTGTAAATTTTGCCATTATAATTTCTCCTTTCATTACGTAAAAAACAGACTATATTGTCTGCAATTGATTAAAAGGTGTAACTATGTCTAAACTAACATTATAAGAAACAGTATAATTACTATGGCATATATTCGTTGTATTTCTTACATATTCTTGGTTAATCACTATGTAGTCATAATATTGGTCATGCTTGCTGGTGCTCGATGTTCTAAAGAGTTCTCTTCTATAAGAATTTCACCAGTTGAAAATTCAACTAAAATACTTTCCTTAGCAGTTGACGCGGAAACATTTATTGTAAATAAAAATATACAAAACAAAAGTACTACTATTTTTTTCATATTACACCTCTACTAAAATTATATAGCAAAAAAAATATAATATGAAAAATACATAATTTATAAATTACGTATTTCTTTTTGTAGAGCAGATACTTTGGATTCTATACAAACTCTTTCTGTAATAAAAAGCAATATAATTAAATTTAAATTAAAGCTGCCACCACTACTTAAGAATGGTAAAGGTACACCAGTCAAAGGAATAATAGCTAACACTCCTAATAGATTAATAAATAAATGAGTTAAAATATAAGCGAATGTTCCATAAGCTAACATTGAGCCTGATAAAGTAGCAGCCCGTCTAGAAATCTTTAAAATTCTATATAACATTATAATATACCCTACTATTATTAAAACTCCAACTAGACTTCCCAACTCCTCAATTATTATAGGAAAAATAAAATCGGTATAAGCTTCTGGTAAATATAAGTATTTTTGTTTACTATTTCCTAATCCTACACCAAATAATCCACCATTATTTATTGCAATATATCCATTACAAACCTGATATCCGGTTTTTTCAGTATACCTGGTACATGGACTTGTATATGTTAATCTACTCAATTGTTCTTCACTTAAAATGTTTGTATGTTTTAATATTTCTTCTCCAAAAAAGAACATACAACCTGCAATAACAGCAAATGTACCAGCCAATATTTTTAATTTTGAATAATGTTTATCTTTTAAAGGAATACTTAAAAATAAAAGAAAACATATTATACCCAAAATCATAGCAGTACCAAAGTCTGGCTGTGCTGCTATTAATCCTACACAAATTACGCCATAAACAAACGGAATTAAAAATTTATATCCTTTAAATATTTTTTTTACATTATTAAAGCTAAATGCTATAGAAACAATTATTAACGTTTTAACAAATTCACTAGTTTGAATTGAAATCTTCCAAATTTTTAGCCAACTTGTTGCGCCATTTATGGTTTCACCACATACTAAAGTTAATAATAACAATCCAATCGCACTATAAGCTATAATTTTTGACAGCTTTTTTAATATTCTTATAAATTTCGTAGGCATAAAAAGAATAATAAACCCTACTATATATGCCATAATAAAAAATATTAATTGTTTAATAAAAAAATAGGACTCACTATAACCATACTGTAAAACAGCTGTCATACTAGAAGCACTAAAAACCATTACTAAACCTAGAATAGTATAAGAAACAAATAATAAAAATAAAAGTTTATCCATATTTTTTAATTTACTTCTCATATTTTCACCATATTAACTATATCATAAAATTAAAATATTTAAAATAAAATTAAAAATTATATGTAAATATCAAAATAAATAAAAAATTATTAAATTAATTATCCATCCACTTATCATAATAATTATAAAAAAATAGAATCTTTTTATAAACCAATCATATAAATTATATACATAATTTTTTTTAAATATAAAAGATAATATAAAAGCAAAATAAAATATAATAGCACTTATAAATAAAAAGATAGATAAAATGTTAAGTTTTAAAGCATTCCAAAGTTTTAATTGTAAAATTAATTTAAAAGCTCTAGTTAGTCCGCAAGATATACATGGAATATGAAAAATTTTTTTAAAAATACATGAAGGCTCAAATAAAAAAGCGATAAATATTAAAACTATACCGCTTATCGCTAATAAATTTACAGTTTTTTTATTGTCCAAGAGGATTTCCGAATGCATCTGTGTTAATAGTCCCAACTAGAATCATTATGCCTTCTACTAAACCCCATATTCCGCTTATAAGTGCTAGAGTTCCACAACTTAATACTGTGATTAATAATTGTGCTATTGCTTTTCCAGTATATCCTAAATAAAAGTTATGAATTCCTAAGCTTCCTAATAATATTCCCAAAATTCCAGCAGCTACTTTACTTTTACTGTTTGTATTATGATTATTATGAATATTATCATTATTATCATTATTCCCATTATTTTTATTTTCTTCTTCATTTATTGTTTTACCGCAATTAGGGCAATATTTATTATTAGGTTCTAATTCTTGTCCACAGTTTATACAAAATTTTGCCATATACTCACCTCTTTTTCTATTATATCTTTTTAAAGTCATTTAATCAAGAAATTAATTACAACTGGTCCCAATATTAATAAAAGTATAATTGGAATAATAAAAATAACGGAAATTACGCTTATTTTTATAGGCATTTTATTAATTTTTGATTTTATATTTAATAATTTTTTGTCTCTTAAGTATTCAATTTGATTATTTAAAGAATCAATAATATTATTACCAAAGATAGTTGATTGAGTAATATTCAAAAGAACAGTATTAATTTCTTCACTTGGTATACGCGTTTTCATGTCTTCTAAAGCCTTTGTTAGACTCTTTCCATAGTCAACTTCAATTAAAGTCTTTTTAAATTCAAAACTTATTTCACTATCAATATTTTGTGTTGTTAAATCTATAGCACCTCTTAAATTTCTTCCACTTTCTAAAGTAAGCGCTAAAACTTGAAAAAAGAATATTGCTTCATTATTTAATTTTTCACTTCGTTTTTTTATTTTATAATCTAATAAATATTCAAATGAAAAATATAATATTATAGAAATTAATGGAGCGTAAATAAACCCTTTTTCTAAAAAAATAAGTAAGAAGAAAAATAATACCAGCATTGTTGACAATCTTATTGTTTCAAAAGTTATAGGTTGAATTTTGGAGTTCGAGCCTAATAATTTACATTTTTTTGAAATTCTATTAATTGTTTTTTCTCTATAAATTTTATTATAAATATCTTTATTCATTAATATTCACCTTCATAATTTTTTTTACTACAAAAATATATATTATATATAATAATAAAATTAATAAAATTATCATTCTTCCTTCTTTAGTTGTTATAAGTGGAGAAAAAAATGAATTATTTAAACTAAAAATAACTATTATTAATACAATTGGCATGAATACTAAAAGTCTAAACATAAAAACACTGCTACTTGTAAGTGAATTCATTTCATCTTTTAATTTTTTCTCATCATAAAAAGTCTTTTCTATGGCATCAAAAACTTTGACAATGTTTCCACCAGTTTTATTTATTAAAGACAAACTAGATGTAATATATTTTGCTTCTTCTATTCCTACTCTTTTATAAAACCTTTGAAAAGCAACTTCTAAACTCAATCCATAGGAAATATCCAAACTTATCTTCTTAAATTCATCACTTATAGGGCCTACCAATTCATTTTTTACTATATCAACTGCTTGAACTATATTCATTCCGCTTTTAAATGAATTATTCATCATTATGATGGCACTTAAAAGGTTTTTTTCAATAAGCTTTTTTCTATTTTTATAAGACAAGTAGAAATAAAGATCTGGTACTATAAAACCTATAATAATAAATAACAATAAAGTCATACCATTAAAATTATTTTGAATAATAGTACAAACAGAATATAATATTCCTACAAAAAGACCAATTAAGATTTTCGTGCTTACAAAATCTAGTGGTTCAATACTCTCTATATTATCAAAACTAATATATTTTTCATAACGTAAGCTATATTTTTTTAAAAATGTATTTTTTTTCAAAAAAACTGTTATTTTTTTTAATGTTTTTTTTACCAACCTATAAATAATTTCAAAAAAAGGAGTCTCTTTATCTTTAAAACTATTTAATGAATAATTAGTAAATCTTTTTTCTATATATGATTTATGGTATTCTTGAAAAAGATACTTCATTAGAATAAAGAAAATTATTAACATTATTATTACTAATATAATAAAAATAATATCATTCATTTTTTTCTCCCTTCATTAAAAATCGAACATATCATCAATAGTATTTATTCCATGGGAAACGATTTTATCATATACTTTTGGCTTGCGCTTTACAAAAGTAAATTCGCCATCAACATTACCAGCTTCTGTAAGACCATGTTGTTTAAATTCAAAAATAGGTTCTAGTACTATTTCTCCATCTAACAAGCCAACTACCTCACTAATACTAGTAATTTTTCTTTTTCCATCTCCCATTCTTTCTATATTTACAACTAAATCTATAGCATTGTTAATATATTCACGTACAGCTTTTATAGGGATTTCAAGTCCACTCATGAGTACCATAGTTTCTAGTCTATTTAGAGCATCTATTGCTCCATTTGCATGTAAGGTTGTTAGTGATCCATCGTGCCCAGTATTCATGGCTTGTAGCATATCAAATGCTTCTTTTCCTCTACATTCTCCAACGATAATCCTATCTGGTCTCATCCTAAGCGCATTTATTACTAAATCTCTTATAGTTACTTCACTACCAGTGTCATAATTTACTACTCTAGTTTCTAAGGAAATTACGTGGCTTTGATGTAATCTTAATTCTGCGGCATCTTCTATAGTAATAATTCTTTCCATATTATCAATAAAACCACTCAAAATATTTAATAGTGTTGTTTTACCACTACCTGTTCCACCACAAATTATAATATTTAATTTGCCTTGAACACTAGCTTCCAAAAATCTTGCCATATATGGAGTTAATGTACCTATTCTTAAAAATTCCTCTATTGACGTCATATCATCTTTAAATTTTCTTATTGTCATAATAGGGCCCTTTACACTTAATGGAGGTATAACTGCATTAATTCTAGAACCATCACTCAATCTAGAATCTACCATAGGATTGCTACTATCAATAGTTCTTCCTAGTGGCTGAATTAATCTTTGGATAGTCCTAATTATATGTTCTTCATTTATAAAAGAAATACTATCATCTTTTATAATTCGCCCATCTATCTCAACAAAAATATCTTTAGGTCCATTTACCATTATTTCAGTTATATTTTTATCTTTCAATAATTCTTCTAGTGGCCCATTCCCTTTAATTTCATCCTCAATTAAATTAAAAATATGACTTCTTTGCAAATTAGATAAATCATAATTTTCAACACTTTTATCAATAATATCATCTATAAATTCTTTTAAATTTTTGTCATTTGGGACATTTTTATCAATAATGTTTTCTATTATTTTACTTCTTAATTTATCTAATAAATCTTTATCAGGAAAAATATCATAATCATTTAAATCATTTGTTTTATTATTTCTTACTTCAATATCAAAAGCTTCAATTAAACTTTTCTTCATTATTATCACCTAAACTATCTTTAAGTAAAGTTTCCATAACTTTATAATCTTTATTATTTATAAATTTTTTATTAAGTGTTACTATTTGCCCATCCATAATATAATTATCTATATCTTTAATATAAAACTTATCACTAAGAATATAATCTATATTATTTTTAACTATATTTTTTATATCATATAAACTAAAATATTCTTTATCATTTCTAAAACTTTGATTTAACAATAATTTATATTTATCAATTTCTAAATCTTTAAATATACTTATTAAGCTTTTCATATTCTTCAAATCTAAAGAATCATTTGAAACAATAAATAATATAGAATCACTTTTATCTAAAAGGCTTAAATTTATTTCATCTAATATTGGTGTTGTATCAATGATAATAAGATCGTAATTGAATTTTAATTTATCTAATAAAATTTCAATATATTTACTTTCTATTTTATTCGCTTTTCTTGGATCTTTAGGTGCTGCAATAAAATCAATATAATTAGTATATTTAACTATATAGTCACTAAAATTAGAATATCTATGATTATTATAATCATCAACAAAATTAAAAATATTTTTTTTAACATCTTTATTTAATGCCATTGCAATAGAGCCACCATATAAGTCCAAATCCAATATTAATACCTTTTTCTTAAGATTATGGCATACACCAGCTAAATTCATTGCAATTATACTTTTACCAATACCACCTTTAACTCCAAAACAGCATAAAATATTTCCTTTTTTCAAAGCCATAAATTCACCTACTCTACATATTCAAAATTTATATTACCTTTATCATCAATTGTAGCTTCAACCTTAACAAAAGCCTTACTATTTTTACTAATATGAAAAGGTATTCCTAAAATTTTCTTCTCTTCAATATTTTCTTCTTTGCTTTTATAAAAAAGTGAAGTAAATATTCCAGAATATTTATGCTCATTTTCTACATAAATCTTATTACTACTAGCAGATACCACTAACATATCAGTTTCATAATTATATCTTTCATAGATTCTTCTTATTTCATTTTCATATTCAGTATAATCTAAATCATCCCGAGAAACTACTTCATTGATAAAAGATTCTGTATCACTCTTTAATTTGTGAGATTGATACATACTTATACCTGTATCGATAACTATAGCACCAAAAACTAAAAACAAAGGTATTAATAATAGTGAAAAAACTTTAGATTTATCAGAACTCTTTTTATTTTCATTCTCCATTATAAACTATCCTTTCAATATTTATTTCAAAATCACTACCAATTATCTTGCTTAAACCTGGTGTTATAAAATCGTATTTTTTTTCTAAAGTAATATTTGTATAATTTTCAACGTTTTCTATATTTATATTTACATCTTTTATATTATTATTAACATAACTATTTATTTCCTCTTTCGATTCTTGATTCTTATACATTTTTATTACATCATTTACAATATTTTCCATTCTATTTCTATCAAATGATATCATACCAAAATCTATAAGTGCAAATAACAAAAAGAGAATAATAGGCAAAATTATTACAAATTCAACTAATGCTTGTCCTTTTCTATTCATAATAGCACCCCTATAATAATTCAATTATAGCATATTTCTTATTATTGCAAAATAAAAAGTTAGCAAATACTAACAAATTATTTTTATTTAACAATTTCTTTATTCAATTTTTATTAAATAATTCATACATAATAATACTACTTGCAATAGCAACGTTTAAACTTTCACATTCCTTTTTCATACTTATATAAACAAAATCGTCACATAAATCAAGCAAATCATTATTTATTCCATTACCTTCATTTCCTACAATAAAAGCATATTTTTCACAATTCAAATCTCTTATATTTTTACCGCCATCAATTTTAGTACCTAACATAGTATACCCCGCTTTTTTTAAATTCAAAATCGAAGCGTATAAGCTTTCTTTAATTATATTAATATTAAATATCATTCCTTCTGCTGCTCTTAAAACTTTTTCATTATATAAGTCTACTGTATTATCGCCTAAAATTATTGTTCCAATACCAAAAGCTACTGAACTTCTAATTATAGTTCCTAAATTTCCAGGATCTTGAACACCATCTAGTAATATAACATTACCTTTAATCTCTTTAGAAGTATTCTTCCTAACTACTGCAACTACATTTGGTATTGTTTTTAAATTTGTAAGTTTTCTCATTACAGCTTCTGTTACATATGTTACTTCACCAAAAATATTTTTTTTATTCTTTAATAAAAATATTTCAACGATCAAATTACGTTTTATTGCTTCTAAAACTAAATGTTCTGTTGAAACCAAATACAAATTACTACTTTCTCTATTTTTTTTATCAAGTAACTTAGAATACTTTTTAATTTTCTCATTATTCACAGATTCTATCATTGTTTAAGCCTCTTTCTAGCCAACTTATAATATGGATAATACTTCTTAACTTCATTCCAAAAATTTTTAGAATGATCCATATATTTAAAGTGACATAACTCATGTATAATAACATAATCAATTAATGTTACATCTTTATGAATAAGAAGTGAATTTAATGTTATAGTCATGCTTGATTGATTACAAACTCCCCATCTTGTTTTCATTTTTCTAACTTTTAATTCAAAATTTGGAAGATCTTGAAATAACGGAATTATACTATCTAGTCTTTTTTTAAAAATATCTAATGAGTTTTTTTCTAAATAATGATTAACTTCATCTATAGAAGGGCCATAAACTGTATCATTTTCAATTATAATATTTTTATTTGCTATATAACTCATAGCATTTCCAAGAAAATAAACTTCACTTTCTAAATTATCTTTACTTCTTACTTTTTCGTACATTTTTAATATACTTTTTTTGTTAGATAAAATTAAATTTTTTATATACATAGTACTACATTTATTATTACAACTTACACAAAGTTTTAAATCGTCTGTTATTCTAAAATAGATATTCTTAATTTCCTTTCTAACAATAATAACTTCTATTTCATAATCATCTAGATAAATTTTCATTATTCCTCAGTTTTGTTTTTAAATTGTAAAATAATAGGCGTTCCTGTAAGATCAAATGATTCTCTAATTTTATTTTCTAAATATCTTTCATAGCTAAAATGTATTAGTTTTTTATCGTTCACACTAAATGTAAATTTAGGAGGAGTTACACCACTTTGGTTCACAAAATATATTTTAAGACGTCTACCTTTATAACTTGGTGGAGTATGAAGCATCACCGCTTCTCTAATAACATCATTCAATGCACTTGTCTTTAATTCTTTAGTTGCACTTTCATAAGCTTTTATAACTTCTGGCATCAAAGTATGAATTCTAGATCTTTTTTTTGCACTTAAAAATACTATAGGAGCATAAGGAGCAAATTGAAAATTATTTTTTATATCTTTTATCCATTTTTTCATGTTTAAATCTTTGTCATCTATAACGTCCCATTTATTTACAGCTATTACTAAAGCTTTTCCAGATTCAATGGCATAAGAAGCAATATGTTTATCATGTTCAATTATCCTTTCTTCTGCATTGATAACTAAAACACATACATCACTTCTTTCAATAGATTTTATGCTTCTTATAAAACTATATTTTTCTAAATCTTCATAAATTTTCCCTTTTTTTCTCAATCCAGCAGTATCAATAATTGTATATTCCTTTTTATCATATGTAAATTTTGTATCTAGCGCATCTCTTGTTGTACCAGCAATATTACTAACTAAACATCTTTCCTCATTCAAAATAGCATTAACTAAGCTACTTTTCCCAACATTTGGTCTACCAATAATCGAAAACTTTAATGTAGTATCATTATCTTCTTTACAATAATCGTTAAAATCACAAGTTATTTCTTCTAGTAGATTTTCAATACCTCTTTTATGAGATGCTGAAATCATTATTAAATTTTCTAAGCCTAATTCATAATATGAATATATATTTTCTTCATGTTTTTTATCATCTATTTTATTAATTACAACTATCACCTTTTTATTAGTTTTTAAAAGATAGTCTCTTATTTTAAAATCATTTAAAGTTAAATCTTCTTTACCATCAACAACAAATAAAATTACATCACTTTCATCCATTGCTAATTCAGCTTGAATTTTTATTGATTCATTAAAATCTTTAACTTCTAAGTCTATTCCGCCAGTATCGATCAAATTAAAACTTTTATTTTTATAATTTACAATCCCATAAATTCTATCCCTTGTAACCCCGGGCACATCTGCTATAATAGATTTATTTTCATTTATTAATCTATTAAAAAGCGTAGATTTTCCAGTATTAGGTCTACCGATTAAACACACCGTTTTTCTCATAGCTATACCCCGCTTTCATTTAAAATATTTTAACATTAAAAACGCCGTTTTGCAAATCACAAAAAACATTAGTTTATTCAAACTAATCTTTATCTTAATTTTTTTCGTATTTATCAATATTAACAGTACTTATATTTTTAGTTTTAGTAAGTTTTTCATACCATAATAAGCGCCCCATTAATAATTTATAAATATCAATAAATATAAATATATTATAAACAATTATAAAACCCAATCCTAAAACAAAATTTTCAATTAAAGATATATAAATAAATAATGGAACAATATATAAATAAATATACATTAAGTTCACTCTAATAAATATTTGATATAATTTAACATTATTATCTTTTAAACTTAAATTAGTAATAGATTTTCCTATAGTTTTTCCTTTAAATAATAGAGGAAATATACATAAAATAACATAAGTTACAATCATAAAAATTATATATATATCTAATAATTGGTTATTATTGCTTTTAAATATATCAAATAAAAATAATATTATAGTTAATATAACAATAAAAAACTTATCTATTAAAAGAGCTATTAATCTTCTAATGCCACTTACTTTTTGTCCTAATATATATGATTGGTTGTCTATATTTTCACGTGATGGTAAAAACTTTAGAAATATTTTAAATATTAAATATCCTAATATACCACCTAATGTATTAAATAATAAATCATCTACATCAAACATTCTATAATTTCTAGGATATATACCATATAATCCAGTTAATTGAGTTAATTCAAAGAATAAAGATAATAAGAATGATAAAATCATAGTTTTCTTTAATGAGCATTTATAGTAATATCTTAAATACATACCAAATGGCATAAAAAATACTATATTAAAAAATGGTTGATAAAAAGAAGAACTTGTAAAAGCTTTTTTGTAGGTTGAAATATCTTTTAAAATAAAGCCTGATTTATTTATAAATTCACTAACAAAGCTAAATAATTTTAATTGATGTCTAGGAATTTTTAAACTTTCTACATATGCTCTACTAGGTAAAGGTAAAATTACTAAAAAATATGAACATAAAAGATATAAAGTAAATGAATAAATAATTAATATTCTAGCTTTAGAAATAGATCCATATTTATGATAATTAAAAATCATAAATGGTAATGTAATTAAGAATGCTAAAAAAGGAAAAACTATTAAGCCAGTTAAAATAGAATTCATATAAGTATTCATT
>CAYQJD010000030.1:0-12877 GCA_964417835.1 uncultured Muribaculaceae bacterium | reverse complement strand
TAATAAATCAACAACATATTGAACTGAATTCATTTTACCTTGTTGATCTATGTTTAAACATTGTTTAATAGTTCTTGTATATCCTGGTTGAGCTATTACAGTTTCTAAATTTAAAGTTTCTGTATTATATCTAGATAATACTGCAATAGTTTGGTCTCTAATTTGAGTACTTGTTCTACCACTAGTCAATATATCTAAAATACAACTAGCTATTATATCATTTTTATATTTACTAATATTCTCATCAGTATTTTTAAAAATATATACTAATTTCAAAGTTTTCTCTATTATAGGTAACTGATTAGGTGTAGTTACATTTAATAAAAGAGCTAAATCGTCTACACCTAAAAAATATGCAGGTATATTAATTAATGCACCCTCACTCATATCAACTTTAGTAGAATAATTTTTAAACCCCATACCTTCTATATTATTTAATGATTCAAAAGCTTTATTATATTCACCATATACATCAAATATAACAATATGAGCTCCTCTTGGCATGAAAGAAGCACTTTTATAAAAAATATTTTGAAGAATTCTTGCTACACTACAACTCTTCCCTGCTCCTGTATTACCTATAATAGCAAAATGATTTGAAAAAAAACTATTAAAATTTCCTGTAACATTAAACCCATCATAAATTAGTGATTTCCCTATATAAAAAGTCTCTGTATTATCAATATCTTGTCTTCCTAATAAAGCTTCAACTTCACTTTTATATATAATCCTACAGCTGCCACTTAAGTTAGGTTTTCTAACAACACCACTTACAAACTTTCCATCAATTATTTCACCAACAATTAATATTTTTATTTCAGATTTATTTATTGAAATAATTTCACCAACTATATTTCTAAAATTATCACTAAATATTACATGTAAATTCAAATAATTTGAATCAATTGTACCAGTTTTATTTTCTACTATTACATAATTATCATAAACATCTATTAGTTCACCGAACATTATACTCACCTTCTATTATAATTATTCTACCATATTAAATTTCAAAAAAAAAGAGGTCACCCTCTTAATAAGTAAATACAGCACTAACAATAATAGCAAGCAAAATGAATAAAACTAATACTATAAAAAAGTTACTAAAATTGTTATTATTAGAAGAATTATTATTATTGTTATTGCAACATGATTTATTCATAAAAATTTACCTCCTTAAATAAATGCACCTACTATGATTATTAATAAAATGAATAATACTAGTATAAATGCAGCCGCACCTATACCATTATTTCCGCAAGTTCCGTGGCTCATAAAACCCCTCCTTTTCATTACTCACTTTATTTTATGGTTAATTTAACATTTTTGTGAGTATTTTATTGTAATTTTAAAACTTACAAGTTATAATAATAAATGTTTAGGAGGAATTATGAAAAAGAAAATTTTAATAATAAGTTTGCTAGCATTTTTTCTTTGTGGATGTGGAAAAGTATCAAAATTAAGTAATGGAAGTGATGCAGTAGTAAGTTTTAGTGATAACGAAAAAATAAGTATAGATAGTTTATATGAAGAAATGAAAGATAGATATGCTATAGGTATTTTAATTGATATGATTGATAAAGAAATACTTTATAAAGTATATGAAAACGACATAGATGAAGCAAAAGAAAACGCTGAAACTTCTATAAATTCACTTAAACAAAATTATGATTCTGAAGAAGAATTAATAAATGCAATTTATAGCTACTATGGTTTTTCTACTTTAGATGAGTTTAAAGATTACTTATGCTTAAATTATTTAAGAGATAAAGCTACAACAGATTATGCAAAAACAAAAATAACTGATAAACAAATTAATAAATATTATGAGGAAGAAATAGTTGGAGATATAGAAGCTAGTCATATATTAATAACACCAGAAACAAATGATAATATGACAGATGAAGAAATTGAAGAAGCAGAAGAAAAAGCTAAAGAAGAAGCTGAATCAATCATAAAAAAACTAGAAAATGGTGAAAAATTTGAAGATCTTGCAAAAAAATATTCAGATGATGATAGCAATAAAAATGATGGTGGTGCTTTAGGTAAATTTAATAAAGGCGATATGGTTGAGGCTTTTGAAAAAGCTGCTTATGAATTAAAGGTTAATGAATATACAAAAGAACCTGTAAAAACAACTTATGGATATCATATAATATTAAAAACTAAAGAATATGATAAGGCTTCTCTAGAAGATTCAAAAGATAAAATTATAGAAACTTTAGCTGATGAACTAATTAACAATGATCAGACTATATCAATAACTGCTTTAACAGAATTAAGAAAAGAAAAAGGAATGAATATAGAAGATTCTAACTTAAATAGTGAATATAATAAATATATAAATTCTCTTTATAATTATTATCAAACTAATTCAAGTACAAATTAATTTATTAAAATGAAAAAAATATACTTTCATATTAGAAGTATATTTTTTTATTTAGAATTTTGTAAAAAAGTATTCAAAAGATCAATTTTAGTTTTATTTGTTTTTAAATAAGCAACTAAACAAAATATAAATACTATAATATCAAGACTGATATTAAATATATTACTGCTATTATATATATCAAATACTAATGCTATTATCGAATAAATCATACCAATAATGCATATTATAAACATTCTATTCATTTTTATATAAATATTTTTCTTTTTTATTTTAAATTGATTGTAAATTTCTTTTTTCTCCATCTTATCTAGTCTTTGATATCTAGTTTTCATCATAACACCTCTTAATATCTTCTATTTTAAATCCTTTTTTATATAAAAAGTTTACTACTTTATATTTTAAATCATTTTCACTATATTTTAAAGAATATTTCTTTTTTATTTTTATAAGTTCATTTTTCAAAATATCATCTTCTTCTAAAAATTGTGCTTTTTCAAGTTCTTTATTTATTTTATCTTTATCATATCCAAGATTTATTAAGTCATTTAATATTTTTTGTTTCAAAGAATTAATACTAAGTTTATGATTAAGTTTTATTTTCTTTTTCACAATTTTTTCTATACGTGAGTCCCAATCATATTTATATAGATATTCTATAATTTCATTATTTTCATATCCTAACTCATTTAAATTTTTTATTATCTTATTAGGTCCATTTAACGTAAGGTTATATTGATCATTAAGGAAAGAACATAAATAATTTATTTTATTTAGATAACCATCTTTATATAACATATTAATAATAATATCAATATCTTTATCTACAATATCCTGTTTTTTTAAAAAATTTTTTATTTCTAATTCAGTCCTCATTTTTCTATTCATATATTTTATGGAAGAATAATAACCATTTAAAAATTCATTGTAGTTTTTTATTTCGTCTAATAATTTATCAGTTAATTCTTTACTAACTAATAAATTATATTTTACTATAACATCATCATATAAAGTTATTTCTTCTTCATTATCAAATAATATTTTATAAGTATTCCCTCTATCTTTTTTAAATTTTTTTATCTTCATAATAATAATTCCTCATAAAATATTATATAATTCTAAACATACGTTCGTCAATAATTTTTGTTTCATTTTTATTAAATATATGAGAAAATTAATATAGGTGTTATTATGATAAAAAAAAGATATGATTTTTTAGATTTATTAAAAGCAATTGCAATATATTTTGTAATTTTAATACATGTAATTCCAAAATATAATATTATATTAGAACCAAATATTAATTCATATATAGGTTATATAATAAGATTGTTCATTGAAGGAGTACCTATATTTATAACAATAAATGGATATTTATTAATAAATAAAAAATTTGATGAAAAAAAGCATTTTAAAAAAATAATAAAATTAATTATTTTATTACTCATATGGGCTTTAATAGAGACAATATTCTTTTCTAATTTATATAAAGAATCTCTTACAATAATATATTTTTTAAAAAATATATTTAAAAATAAATACAATGGAACATCATGGTTTCTATTTACCATAATTCCACTATATATTTTATTTCCGATAATAAAATATATACATGACAAGAATAAAAAATTATATAATTATTTATTTATAGTAGTTACTATTTTTTCAGTAGGGAAAAATTTCATATCATTAATATTAAATTTAATAGCTGTAATATTTAGCAATTTCTCTTCTCTATTTAACGAAATAGTCAATTTTATACAAAGATTAAGTCCATTTGATTTAGATCTATTATATTTTATTTTTTATTTTATGCTAGGAGGATATATATTTGAAAACTCAAAAAAACTAAATAAAAAAAATAAAAAACAAATAGTTATTCTTTCATTGGCTTCAATTTTAACAGTTATTGCTTATGCATTAACAATGTGTAGAATCTCAGGGACTCTATATAAAAATAATTATAATTATTATACAATATTTTTAGCTATAATAATTGTAGGAATGTTTGTTATAACATCATCTTATAAGTATAAAGGTAATATATTTAATAAATTTATACGTGCACTTGGAAATAATACGTTAGGTATTTACTTTATTCATTCTTTATTATATAAAACTTTATATCACTTATTTAAACCTGTATTCCCAAATATAGGAACCGTATTATTATATAGCTTATTTATTCTTATACTAAGTTTAATAATTAGTGTAGTAATGAAAAAAATACCAATTATAAAAAAAATAGTTACCATTTAAAAAACGAATTATTGTCTACTCTAAATGGTTGTAGTTAATATTTCGTTTTTTTATTTAATGATCATACTTTTTCTTTTTTTAAATTTACTAATTTTTTTAATTTTCTACTTTTATTCATAAATAATATTAATATAATAAATAAAAATAATATTATTATAGATAGTAAATATATCAAATTTTTAGTATTTTGATTTCCCTCTAATTTTTCTTCATAATTGCTTAGTGAAAATGTTTGTAATGTTTTTTCTACAGGATCATATGTATAATAATTTTTCTTACCAGTTTCTAAATTAATTCCATATAATAGATATTTAGAATCTCCATCCGTTTTATAAGCTGTTACTTCTTTTTCATCAATCGTAAGTGTTGTTTTAGTATAATTTTGTGGAGTACTATCAAACTCTAAAAAAATTATAGATACTCTTGAACTTATAAACTCATTATATTTTATATAATTACCATCTTGATAAATAAATAAACTTATATTACCTGCTTCATCCTTTAAACCTACCAACGTATAATTACAAATTTCATTTATAAATGCTGGTATATCAAAACCATCGATATTTATTGTTGTTTCCTCAAATAAATCTGGTTTAATTAAATTTTTAGAAACTTTAACTACAGTATATTTAGTTCCTTCAATTGTAACTTCAATTGGATTTTCATCCATTACTACTACATTTAATTTATAAACATTACTTACCCCAGTCTCACTAGTTACTATTATTTCAAATGTATTATTACCCTCTTCTACAGTTTTTTCTCCGGCCCCTTCAAGTTTTGAATAACTATCAGCTTTTGTTGCATTTATCTTAATATTTTCCACAGTAGAGGGTACAGTGACAGAATATTCATTAGTATCTTTATCAAATTCAGGGCTTATTTCATACCCTTCTACACTTAAACTTTTTAATTTATTATTCGTAGACTTTTCTCTAGGATTTGTAACTGTTACTGATTTACTACCATTTATTTTAGTATTAGTTCCATCACTACTAGTAATGTCTCCACTCATAACAAAATTTATAATACCAGTTGAAGTTGACTTACAAGTTACAGTAAACGTTTTTGTGGTATTATTTCCTGTACCACTATCACCAACGAATTTTTGAGTACATCCACTTGTAACTCCACTACTAGTTATTGTTATATTCCATGCTGCAGTATTTTTTACTGTAACTGTTGCTTTAACACTATTCCCATTTTCAATAGTACTATTACTAACACTCAAACTGGCTGATCCAGCAGCAAAGACATAAACACTATTTAGAAAAAAAGCTGCTAGAAATAATATTAAAGATTTTATTTTTTTCATTATACCTCCCTATTGATCAATATTAGTTGTACCTAACAAATATTGTCTTAACTTTAATAAATCTGCTGAATTGATTTCTCCACTTCCACTTAAATAAGCACTCGTTAATTTTGCTCCATTCAAAACATTAGTTCCTAATAAATGTTGTCTTAAGCTAAGTAAATCTGCCGAATTTATCTCACCATCTCCATTTAAATCTCCATACATCACATATGTATACGACATAGTTCCACTATTATTGCTTATATCAATAACATACCCTGTCCCAATATAATCACTATCACTTTTTAAATTACCATTACCATCTTTTATTGTAATTGTTGCATTACTTCCAACTTTATTTTTTATTTCACCAATAGTAGTTCCAATATTATATCCTTTTATATAATCTGATGTTTTAGCAACTTGCAATAAAGATATAAAATTATTACTCAATGTTACAGCATCTACTTCTGAAGAATCAGAATTATTTGGTAAAACTGTTACACTTCCATTATTAACCCCTTTTCCACCATTTGCCCAAACTAATCCAGCCAAAGCAGGATTACTAGCGCTACTTGATGCACCTATATTAAAAAAATTATATAAACCAGAATAAGTATATCCTTCATAACTAAATTCTGCACCACTTGTAGTATTCGTCACTTTCGTTCCACTCTCTTGACGAGCAAGCGTTGCTAAATACAAAGGAGAAATATTTGCTGCACTACCAGCTTCAACAAAAATACTTGAATATGTCTGATTATCAAGAGCTGATATCCCTTCCATAAAAGTATCCTTCAATACGCTTTGTACTACACTTTCATTATACATTTCTGAATAAGCTAAATTTTCAAACATAAATATATATTTTTCACTTAAAAAGTTTCGTGGATCTAAGAAAAATTTAGTTGATGATTCATTACCTATACACCATCCACTCTCAGTTACATAATAAGGATTTTGTTCACAAAAACCACTACTAATTTCTATACTGCTAACTGCCTTTTCACTTAAATAACTAGCTTCAAAATCCAAATTAGTATCTAATGGAGTAAATTTCCAATTAGAATGAATTGTATGTAAATATCTTAAAAATGGTTTATAACTATCTGGAAATGAAGAAATACTTTCTTCAAAATTACTATCTTGAACATCAGCAGTGTTTCTTTCAGTATCTTTAATATTACTATCAAAAGTTGATTCTGGCATATATAAATAAACAGGAATAATAAATTCAAAAGAATTATCTAAAAAATTATTTTCTTTTAAAGATTTATAACTTGAATATGCTTCACTTGATGGTGCTCTTAAATTTGCCATATATTGATGATTATAAACAGAATAATATCCATTAGGATTCACATTAAACTTTTTTAAATATGAGGTAAATTGCCCCTTCGCTATATAACCATTACTTATATATTTAGCACCACCAACTATAGATTTTTTGGGACTAGTCCACGGTCTTTCATATGTGGTTTCTGTTTCCCCTAATACTTTAATTAAAGAAGAACAAACATATCCATAAGTACCATTATAATATACATAATACCAAGGGTTCCCACATCCATTACCACTACCAGCATTAGTATCGCTAATATAGAATTCAGCATTATATGGTATAGATAATAAAACATTACTACTACTTGTTGATGGTTTATCTCTTAAATTAACTCCCGTTTTATCAGTAACATATCCAGTTTCAGCAAAAACATTAATAGAACAGAATAAAAAACTAATTAAAAATAATAATATATATTTATTTCTACACATGCTTACCTCCAATTATATAATCATTATATCACTAAAACATTATTAAGTAAATTTACATAAATTAAAATACAATGTATTGACAAAAAACTACATTATTACAAATAATGTAGTTACAATTGTTCTAATACAGCATCGTTTTTTTCAATGCATCTAACCAAATCTGCTCTGTCATATTTATTAAATATATTTCTAAACTTATCTGGATTCATAAAAAACATCTTTAAATGATTTATAAAACAAGATTTTATATTTTTAATACCATAAGATTTTAAATATAAATAATTAGTTTTTACTAATCTTGAAAAAAATGTAACTTTATCTAAATCACTTTTTTTATATTTACTCTTTATTGTTTTAATTTCTTCTAATGAAAATCCTAAATCAAATAAATACTCCATTACTTATTACCTCCATTTTCATATAACTCTTTAGCTTTCATAACTAATTCGGTTATATCTATATCTTTAATATAATCTCCATAGCTTATTATAGCTTCATCCAAATTATATTTTTTAACTTTAGGTAATTTTTCTAATATTAATCCAATAGCTTCTACACTTTGACCAGCATTAATTAATTTTGATAATAAATTTTCTAACTCATTTGGACTAATTTCTCCAAATATATTAAATGAATTATAAATATTATCTAAATTTATATTATTTCTTTTTAAAACATTAATTATTTTTGTAAATTTATCTTCATCATAAATCTCTTTTAAATAATTTTGTTCATCTTCTTTAAATTTTCTATAATCAATACCATTCTCAGTTAGCAATTCTTCTAAAGACTTACTAACATTACTATTTAAATTTTCTTCTTTTATAGGATTCCCAAATATATCCATTAAAGTTGGATCTTTTACATTATCTTCTAATGGTTTACCAAAAACATCTAAATAAACATTATCAATTTTATTTTCAATATCATTTGGAATATTATTGTTAATATCTATATCCTTATTAACATCATTTAATGAAGAAAATAAATCATTTATTTTATTTATTCTATCTGCACTATCATCATCTGTTTCTTCATTATTAGTATCAATATCAGTATTATTATCTATTTGAACTAAATTATCACTTTCTTTATCATTTACTTCAATATTAGAATTTATTAAGTTACTTTCTTCATTATGTTTTTCTTCTACGTCACTCAAATTTACTAAAGGTTCTTCTATTTTATCAAAAACTAAGTCTTTATTACTATCAGTTGAATCATCATTTTGTTCTTCAAAAATATTCCCTGTATCTTCTTTAGTTTCAAAATCATATTTATTAATACCATTATTAATTATATCTTCTATTTTTTCTTTATTATCTTTATTTAAATCATTTAAACTATTATCTATTTGATCACTTATAAATGACATTTCATCTTTAAAATTCTTATTATCATCAATTTTAGCTATTTCATCAAATACCATAGTATTTTCAAGTTCAGTATTATCAGAAACATATTCAGATTCATTAGCATTATCAAAACTATTATAATCCTTATAATCCATTAAATTATTAGCATGATTAAACGCATAATCTATAACCTCAGTTATTCTATCATTATAATATTCATATGCTACTTTTATATTTTCTAATCGTTCTTCTTTAATAGTCTTATCTTTTTTTAAATTTATTAATAAATCTTTTATTGTTCTAGCTTTATTAGTTAAATCTGCTATATGTTCTTTTTGTTTATTAATCTCACTTAGGTTATCATTAATCTTTGCTTTTATTTCTTTATTTCCAGCTTCTATTATAGAAACTAAATTCATTTTACTATATTTTTCACTAAGTTCTTTTAAAGATAATTCAAAAGATTTATTTTCTTCTTCTAAAAAATTAATTCTATCTTTAGCAGCATCAACTTGAATTTTATATTTTTTTGCTTCTTCAACTTTTTTATCCATTTGTATTTGAATATTATCTAATGTATCTATAGATGCATCTAAAGTATTTTTTAATCCCTCAATTATCGTCTTTAAATTTTCATTAGTTTCCTTGATCATACTATCCATAACAATAACCTTCCTATTCTATAAAAAATTATAACAAAAAAAAGATTTATTGTAAATAAAAAGTTAAGGTGAATCTTCACAATATAATAAAATAAAAACAACACATAGTGCTGTAATTTATAAATGGTCGAGAAGACAGGATTTGAACCTGCAACCCCTTGGTCCCAAACCAAGTGCACTACCAAGTTGTGCTACTTCTCGATATAAAAAGCAGTTAAATACTTAACTACTTAATAATATAGCATAAGACTCAAAATTATGCAAATGTTTTTTATAGCTTTTTAAATGAGCTAATTCACATCACTTAATTACTTTTAGCTCTCATTGGTTGCATCTTCCATAGTAGCAGTTACATCTTCATTTAATTGACTTCCTTGTTTTATTTTTATTTTATTTTTCGTATCTTTTATGTCTTCTGCTGCATAAGCTTGATAAGTCCCATTATCTTCAACAATATATATACTACCACTGTATTGGGAAGATGAACCGCCTAAAGTTCCAATATCACATGGACTCGTCTCACTACAAGCTCCGCTTATCAAATATAATTCTTTTGCTTTTTCAGCCATTCTTTGGGCATATACTTTTAGAGCACTTTGTTTCGCATTATTTAACGCTGGCAATGCTGTATTTGCAACTACAACAATTAATAAAGCTAAAATAACTATAACAGCAAGTAATTCTACTAATGTAAAACCTTTATTATTTAATTTTTTCATTTTTATCCTGTACAACTTGTATCATCTGTACTTGATGTTTTAGCACCATCTAAGTTTTCAGCTTTTACAGTCAATTTATTCTTACTATCTCTTACACATCCTCCTACAGTATAAACATCTCCATTAGGTTTTGCTGTTACTGTTCCTACATATTGTGGATTTGTAGCAGTTTCGCCCATTAATTCAGAAACATTTAATGTACATTTCCCACTACTATCAACACTTCCTATACTAGTATCTATACTATTTCCAAGTGCTGCGGACATACATAATTCTTTTGCTTTTTCAACAACTCTACCAGTATATACCTCTAATGAACTTTTTTTTGCATTATTTAATGCAGGCAATGCTGTATTTGCAACTACAACAATTAATAAAGCTAAAATAACTATTACAGCAAGTAATTCTACTAATGTAAAACCTTTTTTATTTAATTTTTTCATAAGCTAACAATCAATTAACAATAAAAAATTATATAATAATTATAAATTATATTATAACTATCCTAAACGCTTAATTTTCTTATTATTAACTTTTTTGTTTTCCCTTCCTTTCTAAAAGTATTATATACTTTACATATAAATCATAATATAAAAAAAAATAAATTGCAATAATTTATTTGATACTTTTATTTCTTTTGCTATTAAACATATACTGAATAGCAAGTCCTGAATATTCTTTATAAGTTGATTCACAATATTTACGTATATTTTCTTCTCCTTCAATACCATATTCACTTAGCATGAATTTTTTTACCCAAGTATCTATAGGAAAAACATCAAATTTTTGATATGCAAATAATAGTATACAGCTAGCAACTTTAGTACCTATTCCCTTAAATTGTTTTAAATAAATTAAGGCATCTTTTGAATTCATATTATATATACTATTAATATTTAATTTTTTATTATTTATACATTTTATAATTTCTACTAAATATTTATCTCTAAAACCTACTTTGCACTCTCTAAAATCATTTTCATTTAACATTAATAATTTATCTAATGAAGGAAATAGATAATAAGTTTTATTTCTAAAAGTTATTTTTTCTCCAGATTTTTCACTAATTAAATTTAAACTATTAGTTATATTTCTTACACTATTATTAGCACTAATAATATATTCTATAATGCATTCTAATGGATCTTGTTTTATCATCCTTAATCCAATAGAACTATCTACACAATCTATTATTTTTTTATCTAATTTTTTTATATTATTTATAATTGTTAAATAATCTCTATCTAAATCCAAATATTCTCTTATTATATTTTCTAGATTATCAAAATTATTAGAATCAGCATACAAAGTATTATTTTCATATTTTAAATTAATAACTCTATCTTTAATTATAATAGTAAAACTATTATCTTCTTCTTTAAAAAATCTAAATATTTGTCCACAAGTGATTGTATTTTCTAAATCTATATTTTTAATATTTTCAATTACTAACATAAAACCACCATAATAATTTTATCAAAGATTATTATGATTATAAATATTTACTGTCAATTTTTTTCTAAAAACAAAAGATATTCATATAGATATGGCAAATATTTTTTTATATTTATATTAGTGTTACTTACCATATATTTAATAATTTTATTAGCATTATATGTATTATTTAATTTTACTAAAGATATTTTATCGTTGCTTATAATTTTATCAGTATAAGTATGCATATTCCAATATTCCATCTTATTACTATAAAAATTACTATTATATGCATAAACTTTTCTTAACATTTTTTTATTAAAATGTTGAATCTTTATTTCATCTATATCAATATAATCAAAATCTTCTTTTTCTTTTAAATTTAATCTAAGAAAAACAGACTTATCTAATATATTCTTCATTTCTTGAAAAGCAAAATTCTGAATTTTTTTATTTTTTAAACTAGTGTTAATTATTCCATTAATAATTAAATTTGGTTTAATCGGACAACTTGCAACAAATGTTCCAAATTTATACACTACTTTATCTAATTTAGTGCCAGGCATATCTAAACTCTTTTTACATATTAACCATTTTATCCATGAATCCATAAGTACTAATGTGCCTTTAAACCCTATAGTAAAAAAAACTTTATCAGTCTTCTCTAAACCAAATGCATTCTCTCCTCTTAAGGGAATTAACCCTTTTTCAAAAATACTTTCAACATTTATAAAATTTGTATAATGAAAAAACGAATTATTAAAGTCCATATCTTCGATTGAAACTGTAATACCTCTCATAAATACACCTCAAATATAATATAGCATAATATATTTTTATAAAAAGAATAATTTATTTATAATATGTAAATATAAAGTTAATAATAATATTGGTGAAATATTATGTTAAAAAAATATATTAATTCAAGAACACACAGGGGACGGTACCTTGTGTTAGTTTCACACCCCTGTGTTAGCCCCGTACGC
>CAYQJD010000029.1:0-13105 GCA_964417835.1 uncultured Muribaculaceae bacterium | reverse complement strand
TATCATTAAATGCATCTTTATTATTTTCAATTAATTCATAACTATTATTTAAAGCTTTAATCATATTATCTCCTTATAAAATATAATGCTATTATAATACCGATTACTATTTCTGTAGTCATTATACTTAGTAGCATTAAAGTATCTACAAACCCATTTCCACTCGTAATAATTACATTTCTAGGTATAAATCTTTTCTTGTTATTGTTTTCTTTCTTTTCAGTTTCTAATATTTTATCATTAATCTCTTTAACTTCATCTTTTGTCATTTTTGATACATCTTTACTTTCAATACCATACTTTTTATAAAGAGAAGAACTTAGTAAATCATTTCTTACAAATTTGAATTTTAAACTATTGTTCAAAAGTGCTTTTTTTCTATTCCAGTATATTGGAATAGCATTAACATCTTTAGTAATTAAATTATGTAAAGTTTCAAAATTATTATTAACAGGATCAAAATATTTATTAAAAAATTCAATCTCTTCTTTAGTAAATTTTTTGACTTTATTTCTTTCAACTATCATATTTATTAAAATTATTTCAATTTTAGTTGTTATATCTGTTTTTCCAACCGCTCTTTCACTATTTAACCATTTTGAATAATCATTCATTAGACTAATAAACTTTTCCATTTCTGTTACTTTTAACCCATACATAATTAAATTACTTTTAAAACTATTTTCATTATTAATTCTATATGGATTTATTATATCAGTTTCACCATAAATTTTACAAAGACATCTTATTACATAAACCTCAAAAATATGCGCTTTATCATATTCTTTTTCTTGTTTAATAAGTATATAATTACTTATACCATAATTTATACTTTCATTAATAAAAATATTGTTCATAAGTAATCACCACCTACTATATAAAATTATAGCATTTTTATAGTTAATATGCTACCTCTCAATTTTCAATTTACACTACTATTTACTATACTTGATGAGTCAGTTATACTAGTTCCTAAAATATTAGGAACTTTACCATTAATTAATTTACTCGCTACTAAAAATTTATAATTCATATAAGTCACATCGCTTTCTGTAGGCATCTCAACAACTTCTTTTATATTTATAACTAAATATAATTTTATTAGAGAATTATTTATTCCATACTCTTCAACATCTACATCTATATATGTTTCAACATTTTGTAAAAAACTTGCTTTTATAGGTATTTTAGGTCCCATATTAGATAATAATGCATTATTTAAAAAAACGCCCGTTGGAACAAACATTATAATTCCATCATTACCAATTAAAAGCTCAAGATTATGATATTCATTAATATCCCCACCTTCTATTTTTTTTACATTAGATTCTATATCTATTAGAAATTGTTTTAATAACTCATTGCTTTTATTGTTATCTATATCAACACTTACAATATTATTATTAACTAAATTTACTTTAATATAATCATTGACATCTAAATTTAAATATTTTTTTAAAGTATCATTTAAATAATATCGACTAATTTCATCTACTTTAGTTTTAATTATACTTACTATATTATCACTAAATCTTTTAGCAAAAAAATTAAAAATCAAAACATCAAAAAAAATTACAAAAATAGCAATAACTAATATTTTGTTACTAGATTTAAAAGATTTTTTTCTATAAAATCGTTTCATAATAATATATATGAAAAAAATACTAATAAAATAGTATTTTAAATATATTTCTTTAAAATCAATATGACTATTATAATAATAACTATAAGAAAAACAATACCTACTATTTTAATTGCAATATTATTTGAATTGATATCTTTTTCTAATTCTTTAAAATCTTCAAAATTATCATTTAAAGTCAAATTTTTCACTTTTTCTTCTTTAGTAACATCATCTTTATCTAATTCCATTGTTTTATAAAGAGAATCAACATCATTATCCTTTAAATCACTTAATAAATCTAAAGCAGTGGTATTACCCTCTTTGTTTTTTAATTCTAATGCAGTAATTGTATTTATTAAATCCACTATATTTTCTTCAGTTTCTTCATTATAGATACTTTCATTATCTTTTATATTTAAATTTTTTAAAATGTCATATTGTGTATCATGCACCTTTTTCAATCTTTCTTTGTCATAATCTACATTTTGATCACTTTTAGCTTTTTCTAAAATAGTATTTATATCATATTCCTTTGTATTATGAATATTATCTATAATTTCTTCTTCATCATTTTTTTCAATCATATGTCTTTTTGGAATATTTTCTCGATATCTTTTATCCAGCATATCTCTTATTTTATCTACATCAATAACATTATAGTCTTCACTTATTACAGTTGCATTACTTTCAACATCAAATTGCTCTATCTCAGCATTTTTCATTTGTTCATATAAAGCTTTATTTTTTTCTGTTCTACTTTTTAAAGTTGGAGTTTCCGCATATTTATCCATTCTAGTACTCATACTATCACCTATAATTAAAATTTTAACATAAATTTATACAATATTCTACATATTTTTACTAAATTAAGAATTGATATAATTTTTTTTAAATAGTATAATTTATTTAAATAAGGAGGAAAAATGAAAAAAGTAATATTAATTGAAGAAAAATGTATAGGTTGTGGTGCTTGTATGCATATTGCACCTCAAAATTTCACTTATAATGATGAAGGAAGATCTAAACTAATAAGCGATAACGTAACTGATGCTGCTATAGAAGCAAGTGAAACATGTCCAACTGCTGCAATTTTAATAGAAGATTCTTCTAAAGAAGAGGAATGTAACTGTGACGAATGTCATTGTGATGAATCTGACTGTAACCATGAATAAATATAATAAAAAACTTAGAATTAAAAAAGTTCTAAGTTTTTTTATCCATTTTCCTCAATAAAATTTTTACTCTTATGTGGTTCTTCAAACAACAAATCTCTAAAATTTTGTTGCCTTAATGCTTCATATATCATAATAGCTACTGTATTAGATAAATTTAAAGCTCTAACTTTATCAGTCATAGGTAAACGCATACACTTATCTATATAAGGTTTTAATATTTTAGGTGGAATACCAGTTGATTCTTTACCAAATATAAAATAAATATTTTCATTAATATTGCTATAATCAAAACTAGTATGAGGCTTATGCCCATAACGTGTTAAAAAATAAAAAGTGCCTTCATTTTTAGAAAAAAAATCATTTATATCTTCATAAACTATATAATTACAATTTTCTATATAATTTACACCACTTCTTTTAATATATTTATCTTCCAAACTAAATCCTATAGGTTTTATAATATGTAAACGTGTATTAGTTGCAACACACGTTCTCATTATATTACCTGTATTTCCTGGTATTTCTGGTTCAAATAAAACTACGTTTAACACTATTCAACCTCATATTCATCTAGTAATTTTTCAAAATCTGCTTGCGAAAGCAAATCATTTTCGCTATCTATTCCTTTTTCATAAATTCCGTTTCTTATATATAATATTGCTGGAACAACTTTTATATCAGAACCAAATAGTTTATTTATTTCTTCTATATTATTTGTATCAGCATTCATATAAAGAAAATTATCTCTTAAATTATATTTTTTAATCAATTTATTTAATTTAGTCTCTAATTTATAAATATCTTCATCTCCAACCTTAGTAATATAAATAAATAATTCACTACTAGGTTCTTGTAAAAGATTTTTAACTTCATCAAGATTCACTTCAGTAACTTTTTCATTTAGATAACTATGTTCTAATTTTTTACTATTATATTTATTATTTAAACTAAATATAGTGAAAGTAACAATTACTACCATAATTATCATCAATAATAAAATAAAATAATTTTTTTTAGGAACTTCTCTTTTTGACATAACAACACCCTTTCCTTAATTATATTCTATCATAATCAAAATAATAATTAAAGATTTTCTTTTAAAAAAAATCATATAATAACTTGATTTCATATTGTATTTTTGAAATTATATTATTAACAAAAAAAGACTATCAACGCCTTTTATTTGTCAATAGCCTAAATTTCTAATAACCCTGATTAGTATATTTTTCATAAAGTTCTTTAAATCTATTAAAATGAACTACTTCTCTTTGTCTTAAAAATAATAATGGTTGTATAACATCTTCATCAGTTGCTAAATCTATTAAATGTTCGTATATAGCTCTTGCCTTTTGTTCAGCTGCCATATCTTCAACCAAATTTGCAATAGGATCTCCTACATTAGCAAAATAAGTTGCAGTAAAAGGAACTCCATTAGAATCAGTTGGATAAACTCCATATCCATGTTCAGTATACATTGTTGATAGACCGGCTTCTTCTAATTCCTTAATACTCGCTCCACTAGTTAATTGTGAAACCATCGTACAAATCATTTCATTATGTCCAAATTCTTCTGTTGCTATATCATTTAATAATGCTTTCCCTTCTTCAGTTGGCATACTAAATTTTTGTGAAAAATATCTTAATGCAGCTGCAAGTTCTCCATTTGCACCACCAAATTGTGTAATAATATATTTTGCCATTTTTAAATCTTTATTTTTTATATCTACTGGATATGGAAGCTTTTTTTCGTATTTATACATAATATCCTCCATCCCAAGGCCAAGGATTATCTATCCATGTATACTTATTTTTATTATCATAAGTTAATTCCAAAACCTCATATTTTTCACTATATTTTTTCTTTAAAGAATTATATTCTAAATTTATCTTTTTAAATACTTCAAATACTCTAGTATCATTTGGATGAGTATCTAAATATAAACCCAAATCATATGACAAAAAATCTAATTCTTGTAATCTTAATAACATTTTTTGTTGTTCACTATAAGCATTAATCTTTTTTGGTTTATAATTTTTATAAGGATTATATAACTTTGAAAAAGCATTGCCTAAATAAAATCCATTTTCTAAATTTACATCTATACTCTTTTGCATATTATTTTGTTTAACCATATTATTAAGATTAAAATAATCTATATTTATATCATAATCATAATCATTTGTGTTGTTATCTTTGAATTCAAATAACATATTCTAACCTCCAAAGTATATTATGTTATAAAAAATAATAATACTGGGTTATTTGACTATAAATACAATTATTAAATTAATAATAAAAAATACACTTAATAATATAGTAATAAAATCAGGTATATATTTTTCTATTTTTTTAAATAATGGGTGAATTAAATATAATATTAATAAAGATAATAACGCCCACAATAAAGCACATTCTAAACTAGCATATTTTCCAATATTAAATTTAAAATAATTATAATTCCAATAAACTTTATTAAATATTTTTTCTATTAAAACTCCACCAATATATTCTAATGCACTTAAAATGACCCCATAAATAAAAAATTCACTAATTAATTTAAGAAAAAAATTTTTTATTTTTAACCTATTATGAATAAATAAAATAATTAATATTGCAATGCCATATACTGGTGTAAAAATCGTTCCCATAAATCCACTTACATAATCTTTATGTAAGAAAAACATTAAAGTTCTTTCAAAAATATTTCCAAATATAGAATAAAATAAAAATACATTTAATAAAAACATACATTTCACCATTTTTAGTATAACTAAAAGAATAAACTTCATACTATTAATGGTGATTTTAATGTCTTTATTTTTTAAATGTATTGAGATTTTTTTTGCAAGAATAATAGATGTTTCTTTAAATACTATAAGAACAACTTTTGTATTAAGAGGAAAGACTATTGTAGTAGCAATACTTGCTTTTTTAGAAATAACTATTTGGTTTATAGTAGCAAGAGAAGCTTTAAATGGAGAATTAAATTTATTTATTGTACTTAGCTATTCTGGTGGATACACTACCGGAACAATAATTGGAACAATTTTTACTGATAGAATAATTAAAACAAATGTAGAAATAATGGTTATATCTAATAAAATTAAAGATACGAAAAAAATAAAAGAAAACAATTTTGGAGTATCTATTTTAAATAAAGATAAAAATCAAATTGTTTTACTAATAGAAACAAGTAAAAAGAAAATTAATTCTTTAACTTCATTAATAAAAGAATTAGATGAAAATGCTTTTATAACAATTAAAGAAACAAGAACAATAATAAATGGTTATATGTAAAATTAAATATAATTAATAACACCTACTCTTTTAAATATAAATTTTCTAATTAAATCAACTGGTATTACGGTAAAAGCTAAAGCCAAAACAAAAATCAATTCTTTTAAAGACATACCATATGTTCTAAATAAACTTCCTCCAAAATATATTAAATACATTTGAACTATGCTAATACATATAAATGTTATAATAAAAACTTTATTCTTTTTTAAGTTACTAAATAAATTCATTCTAGTGGTTCTAGCATTAAATGCGTTAAATATTCCCATAAAGATAAATAATGCAAAAAAACCAGTAACATAATAAATATCTTTAACATCAGCTCTAAAGAAATTTTTAATCCAGTCATTTGATAAATAAAGAATACTTATCATAGAGGAATATACTCCTGCTATAATAATTTGTAAATACATACATAAATTAATTATTGGTTCATTACGTTTTTTAGGTACCTCTTTCATATATTCATCTAATGGAGCTTCATAGCTAAAAGCAAGTCCCGATAAAGTATCCATTATCATATTTATCCATAACATTTGTACAACAGTTATCGGTGTTGATACGCCAATAAGAGGTCCAATTATGCTTAAAATCAACGCGCAACAATTTACTATTAATTGGTAAACGATAAATTTTCTAATACTTTTAAATATTGTCCTACCATATAAAACAGCATTCCCGATAGATATCAAATTATTATCTAATATAACTATGTCTGAAGACTCTTTTGCAATCTCAGTACCGCTTCCCATTGCAAACCCAACATCAGCACATTTTAATGCTGGAGCATCATTTACACCATCACCAGTCATTCCAACAACTAAACCTTCATTTTGACATATTTTTACTAATCTACTTTTATCACTAGGAAGAGCTCTAGCAACAATTCTTAAATCTTTTATTATTCGAGAAACTTCTATGTCACTCATTTTATTTAATTCAGCACTAGTTAAAACTACATCAGTACTTTTAGTTAATAAATTAATTTCTTTTCCAATATTTATTGCAGTATCTTTATCATCACCTGTTATCATTACCGTTTGTATACCAGCAGATTTTACCAACTCAACCCCTTTTATAGCATTACTTCTTATTTCATCTTTAATAACAACAAAACCTATAAAACAAAGGCCATCTAATAAAGAATTAGAATTTTTATATGCTACAGAGATAATACGCATGCCTTTTTTAGTAAGACTTTTAACAATATCAAATAAATTTTCTTTATTTCTTAGTATTTGTTTATACCCTAATTCATCTAAATAATATTCGCATTTATCTAAAATAACTTCATTGGCCCCTTTAAAATAATATATATTCTTATTAACTAATTTAGTACAAGAATATTTATTTTTGCTATTAAAAGAAACAACATATTCATAATCTTCTTGTTTTTCTAGTTTTAAATAACTACTAATAGCTTGATCTGTACTATTACCTCCAACTACTTCATCTTTACTATAATTGCTCATATTATTATAAAGTAAACTCTCTATAAAAATATTTCTATATTTTTCTTTGTTACATTCTATCCCTTTATAATTTAAAAGTTTTTTAACACTTAATTTGCCATTAGTAATAGTTCCTGTTTTATCTGTAAATAAAATATTAATATTGCCTGCTGTTTCAATACCAACCAACTTTCTTACTAAAACATTACTTTTTAACATTCTTTTCATATTACTTGATAAAACTAAAGCAACCATCATAGGCAACCCTTCTGGAACTGCCACAATTATTACAGTTACACAAAGAGTCAAAGAATATATTAAATGATCGATCATTATTCGAGGGTTTGTAATTGTTTCAATAATTAAATTAATATCATAATTATTTTTAATAACAATTACAGAAAATAAGTAAGATATTACTACTAGAGCAGATCCAATATATCCTATTTTACTAATTACACTAGCTAATTTATGTAGTCTTCCTTTTAGAGGACTATCTATAGTTTTAGACATAACTTCTTTTTCAATATTACCATATACAGTATTTTTACCAACATTTTCTATTAAAAGAAAACAATTACCATCACAAATAATACAGCCTTTAAGAATTTTGTCATTTATATTTTTTTCAACTTCTTTACTTTCTCCATTTAATGCTGATTCATCAATTAATACACTTCCCTTTTTTACAATTCCATCAGCTGGAACTAAATCTCCACTTTCTAAACAAACTAAATCTCCCACAACAACTTCACTAATTTTGATTTTAATAAGCTTATTATTTCTTTTTACTTTAACATCAATATTAAGACTTTCTTCTTGTAATCTTTTAAAAGCTTTTTCACTTCCATATTCACTCAAACTTGAAATAAAAGATGCCAAAAATATAGCAATTAATATGCCTAATGTTTCAAACCAATCAAAATCTTTAAATAATAATGTAATTTTTACAGCAAGTGCTATTAAAAGAATTTTAATTATAGGATCTCCAAAAGATTCTATTAGTAATGAAAAAAAACTATGTGATTTAGCATTATCAACTACATTTGTTCCGTATTTTTTTTTACTCTCTTTAACTTGTTCATCAGTAAGCCCATTTAGTTCCATTTTAACCTCCTAAATAAACTTATGTAATAAAAAAAAGAATAAAACAAATATTCTTTTTTTCGACAAATTATTAATTTGAATAGCCGAATTATAATTTTCGTATATATTTTTAAACATGTGGCATATCTATAAAATACAACTATTTCTTATACAATAATATATATAGAAGTTATGAGGTAAAAAATGGAAAATCTAAAAAAGATAAGAGAAAAGAAAAAAATTACTCAAGTAAGATTAAGTATTGCAGCTGAAGTAAGTCAAGAAACTATTTCCGCTTACGAATCTGGTAAAGCCTTTCCATCAGTTGAAACATTAATAAAGATGGCAGATTTTCTTGGTACTTCGACTGATTATTTATTAGGGAGAATAAATGATGATATGCCATTATTAAGCATTAAGAAAAATGGTTTCGACGTTGTAGATTTAATGTTATTAGAAGAATTTGAAAAAATGACTAAAGATAAGAAAAATAAAATTATAGGATATATAGATGGGCTAAATAGCTAAAAAAAAGTTGCATTAAAGTAACTTTTTTATATTTTTTCAATAACATTCATTATATTGGGAACTATTTGTTTCTTTCTTGATAAAACACCTTTCAAAATATATCCCTCATATATATTATCCAAATCATATGCATTCTTAATTATATTTTCAGAACTTTTATTATATAAAACATAAGAGCTTTTAGTTAATATATTAGTTACAAATAATACAGTAATCATAAAATCATTATTTTTATTAATTTCTTCTAACCTATTAGCATAATCTTCTATTTTATCTTTAAAATCATCAAAATCAACACAAAATACTTGCCCTATACTAAATTTATAATTATTTATTGTATATGTTTTATTATCTCTATAAATTATATCATCTAAACTATATCCTTCAAAATTCATACCACTTTTTAATAATTTCATTCCGTAATCATTATAATCTAATCCTATTTGTTTAGATAATTTTTTAACAACAAATCTATCTAAATCAGTAGTCGTTGGACTATTAAGCAATGTAGTATCTGATAAAATTGCACTTAACATTATTCCTGCAATATCATTAGGTATTTCAATATTATTTTCTTTATATAAAAGGTATATAATTGTATTTACACATCCAACTGCCATATTTCTAAAATTAATTGGATTAGATGTATTGATATCACTTATATTATGATGATCCACTACTTCCAAAATCTCTGCTTCATCTAAACCTACAACACTTTGTTTAGATTCATTATGATCAACTAAAATAACCTTATGTTTTTCATAATCATTTGTATCAATTAATCTTAAAAGTCCCTGACAATTACCTTTATTATCAACTATTGGATAATTAGTATGTTTTGTTTTGTTGGAAATTTCTATAAAATCAGATAAATAATCTTCCGTATCTAAAGAAATACAATTTTCATTTCTTATTATAGTTTTTATACTATTAGATAGCCCTAAAAGCTTACTTGTTTCAAAACTAGAATATGGAGTACAAATAACATTAATATTATTATTTTTAACTTTTATCAATTGCTCATCATTAAATTTATGATTTCCTATTATTATAATTAATTTTACTTTACTATCTATTGCATAATCAATTATTCTTTTTCTATCTCCAACAATTAAAATGTTTTCTTTGGTTAATTTAACATCATTTATGAATGTAGTATCGTCAAATGTTGCAGCAACAATATATCCATCAATTTCATCTTGCACTTTTATATAATCATTACTTTTTAATGTATTAACTATATTCATGAAAGTTGTATTTAAATAATTAGTATTATCACTTATAGTACTTCTTGCTATCTCTTTTAAAGATACATATCCTACAAATTTATTTTTATCATCTACTAATGGAATTCCAGTAATATTATTTTCACTCATAAAAGAATATGTATCATATATACTCTTATTTTGATTAATAAAAAAATCTTTATGATAATCAATATCTTTTATTCTAACTTTAACATCATTCAAATATTCAGGTTTTTTTATGTTAAAATATTTCAAAGCAAATTTAGTTTCATCATTTATTTCACCTAATACTCTAGGTTCTGTATCCATACCTAATTTATTTTTTAAATAACTCAAACTTATAGCGCCCACTACACTATCTGTATCAGGATTTTTATGCCCAAAAATTTTAATTTTTTTCATTAAAATCACTCCAACATAGACAATTTTATTATAATTTTTTTATGTAGTCAATTAAATATATTCATAAAAATTATAAATTTATATTATAATAAAAGTATATTTATGAAATAGTTTAAAAAATATAATTTAAGAGAGAAAATTTATGAAAAATAAATACTTAATTTTAATAAATAAAGAAAATCCCATGATAAATGAAAAAGATTATAAAAAAATAAAATGTGAATCTATTTATAAAGAAAATATTATGTTAGAAGAAAAAACGTATAATCAATTTCTAAAACTTAAAAATTTAATAAAAGAATTAGGTTATATTATTGATATAGAAAGTGGCTATAGAAGTAGCAATTATCAAAAGAAAGTTTGGGACGATTGTGTTTTAGAAAAAGGTTTAGCCCATACTAATAAATATGTTGCAAAACCAGGATATTCAGAACACCAAAGTGGTCTTGCATTAGATTTTGTACTTTATGAAAATGGATCATTCTATATAGAGCACAAAATGACTGGCCATCCTGTATTAGAAGTTGTAGAAAAAAATGCTTATAAATTTGGTTTTATAATAAGATATCCAAAAGGCAAAGAAAATATAACTGGATATAATTATGAAGCATGGCATTTAAGATATATAGATGATATTAATATAGCTAAATACATTTATGAAAACAAATTATGCTTAGAGGAATATATAAATTTGTAATAATTTCATATTTTTGTTGATAAATCTAAACTAAAGTGATATCTTAGAAATACTTATATTTTTAAGTGAGGAGAAAAACTATGACAAATGAAATAACTATATTTCAGCAAATTCAAAAATCAAATATAATATTAGATGAATTAAATAAAAAAAGAATATATAATTTAAATAAATTTGGTAAAGAAAGTGAACAATATAAAAGATCCGTATATTATTATAATTTAAACAAAAAAAGATTAGAAATGTATAATTCAATAATATCTATTGAAGACTATATTAAGTATACAAATTTAACCGAACAGGAGTTAAAAGAAAGAAGAGATAATAAAATAGACGAAATTGATACTAAAATACAAGAATTATCTAATAGAATATATGCAATAAATGATAATATTGATAAGAAAAATAAATTTTTAAATGGTGATAAACATTTACAACATGAATTTAAAAAATACTATAATAAATCCATAAATGATATTTATAGAATAAGAAATGAAATATCTAATTTAAAAGACAAAAAAATAGAAATATTATCATTAAAAGATGAAGATTTTAGAAATTTAATTATTCCAGAATATTTAAAACATGCCTATGAACCAATTTATATAAATGCATTTGAGCCTCTAACACAAGAAGAAGAAAGCCTTTCTCAAATTGCAAATAATTATAGTAAAGCAACTAAATTCATAGAATTGATTGAAGCTGAAGAGATGACTGAGTTTAACAAAGAAATAACTGAGTCAATAACATTATGTAAAGATTTTACAGGTGAATTTAAAAATCAAATAAACTTATCAAACTTAAATCGTAATGATATTAAAAAATTAGTTAATAAAATAAATAATACACTTAATAAAATATCTGATCTTATTAATGAGATAAAAATAATTGTTGATATTTCAAAAGATATAGATAAAATAAAAATTAATGATGAAAAATTATACTTCGATTTAATTGAAGGAGAGAAAAACAATTATAGTAGGAGACTATATATTTCTTTCATGAAGGATTATGATGAATTTTATAAACTAAACAATATGAAATTTAAAGTTTTCTATCGTAATGATTTAAATGAATTATATAAAAAATTAATTTATATTCAAAATACTATAATAAATGAAATAAAAAGATATTATGAAAATAAAATAATTTGTATAAATAAAGAGATTAATTTTTATATAAAATATAATGATAATTATAACTGCTATAAAACTTTACAATCTAATGCATCTCATAAATTAAGTCATCTTCAATTAATTGAAGATAAATTAAAAAAATTAAAAAAAACTCTTTTAGAGTTAGATGAAACACTTGCTATCAAAGAAAAAATAAGAGATAAATCAAAAGATAAAAAAATTAAAGAAATTAATGAAGTATTAGATATTAATTATGAAGGTGATTTATCTATCAAAACAATAGATGATATTCAAAATACTTTAATAAAAAAAGAAAAAAATGAACTTATAAAAAGCTTAGATTCTAAGGCAAAAAATAGATCTAAAACTTATAAAAAATTAAAAAAGACAAATTAAAAGAAATAAGTTTAATAAAATGTAACCTATAGAGTGGACTCTAAAAAAAAGAGAGACCCACTTTA
>CAYQJD010000028.1:0-13468 GCA_964417835.1 uncultured Muribaculaceae bacterium | reverse complement strand
CATATACCTTTAAAAACTTGTTTTATTTTTATTTATTTAGAATGCAATAACATATTTTCAGAATTTTACACGTTCTACTATATCCCAATAATTAATGAAAAAACTGTCAATATTAATTTTTTAAAATCAAATAAAATAATATAACAAAATATATTATATCTTATTGTAAATATTATTTGAAGTTTTATAAATTATCCCTTTAAATAAAAGATTTTAAGAATAATTAATACTTTTTACAAAAAAAGACCAAGATTTTAAAATCTCAGTCTAATTTAAATATAAATTTTCTAATTTTATAGGTTCTTTTAGCCTGTAATTTTTATTATTTTCTAAATACTATTTAACATCATTATTTCCAATATTTATACGAGTTAAGAATATACCTTGATTACGGACTATTTGTTCTCTTTTTCGCGTATAGCAGCTTGTGCTGCAGCAAGTCTAGCTGATGGAACTCTGAATGGTGAACAAGAAACATAATCAATTCCTAATTTATTACAAAACTCAATACTATTTTTCTCTCCACCGTGTTCACCGCAAATACCTAGTTTTATATTTTTATTTTTACTTCTAGCTTTTTCAATTGCAATTTTCATTAATTTTCCAACACCATTTTCATCTATTCTAGCAAAAGGATCAGCTTCAAGTATATTTTTTTCATAGTAATCATTTAAAAATTTAGAAGCATCATCTCTTGAAAAACCATAGGTTAATTGAGTTAGATCATTAGTTCCAAATGAGAAAAATTCTGAAACTTCTGCCAATTCATCAGCTATAAGAGCCGCTCTTGGTACTTCTATCATTGTCCCAACATGATACTCCAATTCCATATTATTTTTTTCTATTATTTTATTTGCTGTTTCACAGATTATTTTTTTTACATAACTTAATTCATTTTTATCACTTACTAAAGGTACCATTATTTCTGGTTTAATATCTAAACCTTCTTTTTTAACGTTTAATGCTGCTTCAATTACAGCCCTTGTTTGCATTTCAGCAATTTCTGGATAAGTTATTGCAAGCCTACATCCTCTATGACCCATCATAGGATTTATTTCTCTTAAAGAATCAATCCTTTGTTTTAAATTTTCAAAACTTACTTTTAAATCTTTTGAAAGACTTTCTATTTCTTTATCTGTATTAGGTAAAAATTCATGAAGCGGAGGATCTAAATATCTAATATTAACATTATAAGGTGCCATTGCTCTAAATAGACTTTCAAAATCTTTTCTTTGATAAGGTAAAATACTTTCTAATGCTCTTTTTCTTTCTTCTTTGGTATCTGCTATAATCATTTTTCTAAAATTAAATAATCTTTCTGGTTCAAAGAACATATGTTCTGTTCTACAAATTCCAATACCTTCTGCACCAAGTTTTCTAGCTTGCAAAGCATCTCTTTCGTTATCTGCATTCGCACGCACTTTTAATTTTCTAGTATCATCAACCCAAGACATGAAAGTTTCAAAGTCTCCTTTTATTTCTGGTTCTGTAGTATTAATTTTTTCACCATATACATTACCTGTAGAACCATCTATGCTTATCCAATCACCTTCTTTATATTTTTTACCATTTTTAAAAGTAATTGTTTTTTCATTAATATCTACATCTATTTCATTACATCCAGTTACACAACATATACCCATGCCTCTTGCTACAACTGCAGCATGGCTAGTCATACCACCTCTAACAGTCAACACCCCACTTGCAAGATTCATTCCTTCTATATCTTCTGGGCTAGTCTCATTTCTTACAAGAATAATATTTTTTTCACCATTTTTGCTAGCATTAATAACATCTTCTACTGCAAAATATATTCTTCCTGTAGCGGCACCAGGGCTTGAAGCCAAACCTTTAGCAATTACTGTTGCTGAATTTAATGATTCACTATCAAAATTAGGATGTAGTAATTGATCTAATTGTTTAGGTTCAACCCTCATTAAAGCTTCTTCTTTAGAAATCATTCCCTCATCAACTAAATCTACAGCAATTTTCAAAGCTGCCTGACCTGTTCTTTTTCCATTTCTTGTTTGAAGCATATATAGTTTCTTATTTTCTATAGTAAACTCCATATCTTGCATATCTTTATAATGATTTTCTAAAATTTTTATTATTTTTAAAAATTCGTTATAACAATCAGGCATAATATTATTTAATTGTTCTATAGACTGAGGCGTTCTAATACCAGCAACAACGTCTTCTCCCTGAGCATTAATTAAATATTCTCCAAATAACTTTTTTTCACCTGTAACAGGATTTCTAGTAAATGCTACTCCAGTCCCACTATTATCATTTAAATTTCCATATACCATTTCTTGTACATTCACTGCAGTTCCCCATGAAGATGGAATATCATTTAATTTCCTATAAGCTATCGCTCTATCATTATTCCAACTTCTAAATACGGCTTTAACTGCTTCTAATAGTTGAACAATAGGATCTTGAGGAAATTCAGTTTTTGCTAACTTTTTATATTCTGCTTTATACTTCTCTATAACTTCCTTCAAATCATCTGCACTTAATTCACTGTCTTTAACAATATTCTTTTCTTTTTTTATTTCATCAAAAAGATATTCAAAAGAAGATTTTGGAAATTCCATTACAACGTCTGCAAACATTTGAATAAATCTTCTATATGAATCATATACAAATCTAGGATTCCCGCTTACAACACTAAAATTTTTGGCAACTTCGTCATTTATACCTAAATTTAAAATTGTATCCATCATACCAGGCATACTAGCTCTAGCACCGCTTCTAACAGACAATAATAATGGATTTGCTTTATCGCCAATCTTTTTACCACTAATGCGTTCTAGTTCTGCTAATTTTTCAAAAATTTGTCTTTCAATATCTTTATCTAATCCACCATTATTTTCATAGTATTTTAAACAAGCACTTGTAGTTATCGTAAAACCGTGAGGAACGGGCAAACCAATATTAGTCATTTCTGCCAAGTTTGCTCCTTTTCCTCCTAAAATATCTTTCATATCTTTATTTCCTTCTTTAAAGGAATATACATATTTAACCATTTTTATCTCCTTTTATCTCCTTTTATATTCTTACTATAAAATTAGTATACAACAATATTTTATTTATTTAAATTATTATTTTAATTTTCTTGGATTTGTATGTAAATATACTCTCTTCAATTCTTCATTTGTTACATGAGTATATATACTTGTAGTAGAAAGAGAAGTGTGTCCCAAAATTTCTTGCACACTTTTTAAATCGCACCCTTCATTAAGCAACATTGTTGCAAAAGAATGTCTAAATGTATGAGGAGTTATTTTTAAATTTATAGAGCTCTTTAATAAAATTTTATCCAAAATATCTCTTACTCCTCTTGTAGTTAACTGATTCCCTAAATGATTTAAAAATAAATAATCATTAGATTTTTTATTTAAAATATTATTTCTTATATTTAAATATTCATTTAAAGAATCTTTTGCATAACTACCTAAATATACTATTCTTTCTTTACTACCTTTTCCCCAAACTCTTATTTCTCTATTATTTATATCTATATCAGTTAACTTAATATTAACTAGCTCATTTGCTCTACACCCAGTAGACAATAAAACCTCAAAGATACACTTATTTCTAATACCTAAATCAGTTGTAGTATCTATAGATTCAATAAAATTAATATATTCATTATATTTAAAAAATTCTGGTAATTTTTTTTCTTTTTTCATACTATGAACTAGTCTGAAATCATTACTTTTAACAATATTTCTTTTTAATAAATAATTATAAAAGCTTCTAATACTGCTAATATTTCTATTAATGCTTGTACTTTTTAAATCTAATTTTAAAAATGCTAAGTAATCTAATATATCTTTATATTGAACAGTTTTATAATTTATATTTTTTATTTTAAGATACTCAAAATATTTTTCTAAATCAATATTATAATTTAATATTGTATTACTACTATATTTTCTTTCTTTATTTAAATACACTAAAAAATCATTAAGATATTCCATCAAACTTGTCCCCTATAATCTAAATATTTTCCACTATATATTGTTTTAATATTAGGTATCATAGTAAAATCTATAGGTTTTATTATTCTATTCCCAAAATTGTATATATTAGTCTTATTTAATAAATCGCCAACAAATTCTGTACAAACAAAATAATTTTTCCTAATAATTTTTATTTTGAATAATTTTAATATTAAACCTATAATATCATATCTATAAATATCAATATTAGCTTCATAATTCTTTAATATTTTTGATAGTTTTCTATATTTTCGAGATGAAACCTTTAGTTCTAATACAAGACATTTAGTATTAGAAAACTTTTGAAAAAATAAACCAGATTTTTTTTCTATAATAAATCCACCGTTAAAAGGATTATTAACTTTTTTTCTTCCAAAACTATACATTTTATTAAGATTTTTGTCTAATGATATAGATACATGGCTATATTTATAATGAGTAAACAATCTAATAACTTTAGCTATAACAGTATTGCTATATGAAAGTATTATATATATCTTTTTCATTATATCACCTTTTATATTATAAAATAAAAAAAGAATTGATTCAATCTCAATGTTTTTTAATAATCATATCAGTATAATAATCTAATGAATCTTTTATTTCAGAGGGAAGATCTTCAGATAATTTTTTATTTATGTCTTTAAAATCTTCATGAGTTAAAAATTCTTCAGTATTTCTGTTAAGCCCAAATTGTTCTTCACTACAATTTATAATATTATTTCTAGATTCACATAATGATTCTATTGTTTTTTCATTTATTTTTTTTATTAAATTAACAATATCTCTTAAGCCTCTATAATTTATAATGTTTTTATTACTGTCGTCCTTTTTTACTTCAAATATTCTAGAAGAATTGACAATTTTTAGTTCTCCTTTATATAGTTCAAAATCTAATAATAAATTTATTGAATTTGTATAAATTTCTATTTCATATTTTGAAAGAGAGTTTACACCTGATTTAGTTATTTTCTTACTTATATTTTTTATTATATTTACTACTTTTAATATTATAGAAGAACCTTTTATCCTACTACGAGCATGCTGATATTTTTCTTCATAATTTAAAGCTGCTGCATACATAAAATTACCATCTAACATATGACGTCTAAATTGTTCTAGCACATATTTACAGGTAATTATATTTTTATCTCCAGTAAAAAATAATCTATCTGAATCATATATTGGTTTATTATAATATTCATTATTTATTTTCTTTTTTAATGCTATAGCTAAATGATATTTTCCTTCTGGAAGAATATTATTATTAATTAAATATTCTTTTAAATCAAGCTCGTTATAAAATTGCATTGTAAAACTATCTATATTTTTTATATCAAATTCATCTTTGTCTTTAAAAAAATCCAATCTTTTTAAATAAATTGATATTAACGAATCGTTTTTTAAATAACATAAACTATATTTTCCCATACTTACTCCACCAATAATTTTATCATAACAAAATATTAACTATTTTTCAAATTATATATATGCCAAAAAATACCACTTTATATATTCGAACGTTTGTATTATAATTAGACTGGTGATTTTATGGAGAATTTAAAACTAAATAGATGTATTCTTTGCATAGATTTAAAGAGTTTTTTTGCAAGCGTAGAATGTGCTGAAAGGAATTTAAATCCTTTCACTACTCCTCTTGTAGTAGCAGAGCCTAATCGTAATGGAGCAATAACTTTAGCAGTAACTCCCTATTTAAAAACATTAGGGATCAAATCTCGGGGAAGAATATATGAAATTCCAAATAATATTAATTATATAACCATAAAGCCAAGAATGAGTTTATATATCAATAAAAGTAAAGAAATAATTGATATTTATTTAGAGTTTATTTCTATAGAAGACTTACACATATATTCGATTGATGAATGTTTTCTAGATGTTACCAATTATTTAAAAATGTACAAAAAGACACCATATGAACTTGCTAAAGATATCTTAAATAGAATATATATAAAAACTAAATTATACGCTACTGTAGGTATTGGTCCTAATTTACTATTAGCAAAAATCAGTATGGATATAGAAGCAAAACATAATAAAAATTTTATAGCAGAATGGACATATAAAGACATAAAAACTAAATTATGGAATATAACTCCCCTTTCTAACATGTGGGGAATTGGTAAAAGATTGGAAAAAAGATTAAATGATTTAGGATTATATAAAATTAAAGATATTGCAAACTATGATAAACAAAAATTAAAAGAAAAATTTGGAGTTATAGGAGAAGAATTATGGTATCATGCCAACGGAATAGATCTAAGTCACATAAAATACTTTAATAGAGAAAAACATGATAAAAGTATTTCTAATAGCCAAATATTATATAAAGATTATTATAATGAAGAAATTTATTTAATAATAAAAGAAATGACTAATGTATTAGTTAAAAGATTAAGAAAAAATAACTATTCTTGTGATAGACTTTCTCTTCATATTAGTTATTCAAAAGAAATTAATAATGGATTTTCAGTTTCTAAAAAGTTAGATACTCAAACAACAGATGAATTTGAAATATATAAATATTTAATAAATTTATTTGAATACAATTATGAAGATGAAATGCCTATAAGAAAAGTTTCTATTAGTTTATCTAAGTTAGAAAAAAATAATTATATACAACTAAACTTATTTGAAAATTGGAATAAAATATGTGATAAAAATAATATAAATAACGCCATTGACAAAATCACTTTTAAATATGGAGATAATTCTATATTAAACGCTACTAGTTTATTAGAAAATTCAACTATAAAACTTAGAAATAAAAAGATAGGAGGACATAATGCAAGATAGAGGCTATATAAAATGGGCACCATTTAATTCTTTAATAAATGACAAAAAATTGACTAATGAAATAATTAAAAGAAACAATCAAATTGCAAAACCTGTTTTATCTGAAGATCAAATTAATGACTTAAATGAAAAGATTTTTGAAGCATATATAAATCATATAAAAGTTAATATTTATATATATAAAAATCACTCTATATTAAATTTAAATGGTTTTATTAATAATATAGACACATTAAAAAAATACATTACTTTTAATTCTATACATATATATTTCAGTCAAATATTAAAAATAATATATTGACAAGCACAAATTAATATTGTAAAATTAATTTGTTGTCTCGGGGAATTAGCTCAGTTGGCTAGAGCATCACGCTTGCACCGTGAGGGTCAAGGGTTCGAGTCCCTTATTCTCCACCATTGAGGTTAATACACACACCTATATTAGATGTGTGTTTTTCTTTATAAAACAAAGAGTTCATAATATTTGATATTTTGGACTTTTTTCGATTGTGGTTGGTAAATTTTTTTGAATGACCATAGTGACTTTAAAATTCCCTTGTGAATTAAAAAAGACTAAAAATGAAAGGAAAAGAAAGAGTTAATAAAATAGAAGAACTAAATTCGAAAAATGATAAAAGTATAGTTTTGATTGATTGTCGTGCGGATAATAAAATATCAGTATAAAAGCAAAAATAACAAAAAATTTATACGAGTTATAATAAGCTTATCAAATATTGATAAACTTGTTTTTTTGATTAGGTATGTTAAACACCTTTAGCACTTGCGTAATTTAAAACACACTACTAAAGTTATGTGTTTTAAATTATCATTTTATCAAAAATAAAAAAAGTTTATTATAAATCGAAAGATTAGTTTTCTTTTTTTATACCAATTAAGTTAATAATATATTTAAAGTTTAATAATCCATATATAATTACTCCAATTAAGATTTGTAAAAATATAGTAATAATTGAATCTAATTTTATAAAATTGAATATATAGACTATTATAAACATTATAAGACTTTTTAGTATAATACTAATAATACTTTTTAAATATTTTAATATTGGCAAATCTTTTCGAGCGTTTAACACCTGATATAGCATAACAAATATTTCAGTAATGAGAGTCCCTAAAGCTGCTCCTATTGCATAAAATTTTGGTATTAATAATAAATTTAGTATTAAATTTGTTATTGCACCTATAACTGTTGCCCCTACGTATTTATCATCTTTTTCATTTGGCATTAAATATTGAGATTTTATTACATTAGCAAAAGAGACAAATATTGTTGATATTGCTAATATTTTTAAAATATTGGCAGAACCTGCAAAGTCATTTCCTAAGATTATAATAATTAATTTATCAGATACAGCTATTAATCCTAAACATATTGGTAAAATTAAAAACATTATAAAATATATAGATTTTTCTATATTATTTTTAATAGAATCATTTTTATTAAGAGATACTAATTTTGAATTACGTGGAATCATTACTGTAGCGAGAGCATCTACTAGACATAATGGAATTTTAACTAATTTTGCTGCTTGTTCATATAAACCAACTTCAGTCATATTAATCATTGATCCAAGCATAAGTTTATCCATAGATTGATATATACTTTTAGCTATAACAGGTAAAAATAGTATTAAACAAGGTTTTATATTAGGTTTTATATCATTTAAAGTTATATTAACTATATTTATTTCTTTTCTTAGATACTTAATCCAATATAAATTACATATTAATGAACTTGCAGATAAAATCAAAGTATATTTCCAAAGATCTTTTTCACATTTTACAAATAAAATAATTAAAATAAATGTTATAATTTTCAAAAAAATATTTCTAAGTATATTAATTTTAAATTTTTCAATACCGGCAAAAAACCAATTTATATCTAATAAAGTTGAAAATAAAAATATTCCCTGAATTATCGATATAATTATATTTTCTTTTATAAAAAAAACTATATAAAAGCAATAAAAAATAATCATTAAAATTGTCATAAATATTTGTATTGCATATATACTAAAAAAAACTTTTGATAATTCAATTTTATCTTTTCTACATTTAGCTATTTTTCTACTTCCAAAATTATTTATACCTAAAAGTGCAAACATAATAAAATAACTTACTATTGAATAAGTATATGAATATATTCCAATCGCTTCAACACCTAAAACTCTAGATGTATATGGAATAAGTATTATAGGAAATACAAGTACAAATACTTGATAAAGCAAATTATATATAAAATTCTTTTTTACTTCTTTCATAGAATCATCCTTCTAAAAAATTATATCATATACATATTAAATTTTATAGATTTTTAATTATCAATATGATAACATAAATTAAAGGTGATAATATGGAAAAAGTATCAATTATTGTTCCTATATTTAATGGAGAAAAATATATTGATAAATGTTTAAAGTCTTTAATTAATCAAACGTATACTAATTTAGAAATAATTTTTATTAATACCGGCTCTACTGATAATTCTTTAAATTTATTAAAAAATTATCAAAAGTTAGATAAAAGAATTATTATAATTGACAAAAAAGAAAATGAAGGGGTTAGTGTAGCAAGAAATTTAGGTTTAAAAAAATCTACTGGTGATTTTATTACTTTTGCTGATGTAGATGATTGGTTAGAATTAGATGCTATTTATAACATGGTTTCACTTATTAAAAAATATGATGTAGATATTGTTAGAACTAGCTATTTTTATATAAAAAAAGATAAAAAGCATATAGGAAAACAGCCTATTTTAAAAGGAAAAATTAAGATTACTAAAGATATAAGAAACACTTTAATAAATCAGGCATTAAAAGAAGAATTTGGATGTTATTTATGGGTCCTTTTAATAAAAAAAGAATTACTTGATAAACATAATATTTACTTTGATGATAAAACTTATGTACACCAAGATTTGGATTATTATGTAAATTTATTTTTAAATGCTAACTCTATATATTTTAGTGATGTTAAAACTTATAATTATATTATTAATGGAAGTGGATCAAAAAATATAAACTATTGTGATAGAAATATTGAAGCAATTAAAAGATTATATACTATTTTAAACAAAAAATTAAATTACAATTATATAGAAACAACAAGTAATTTATGTTTTTCACTAATCGTATCTTATTTATATCCATTATATAAAAAAGATAAAATTTTGGCATCTAATAAATATAAAGAATTATTAAAAGATAAAGATTTTATGAATATTGTAAAAAATACTAATTATAAATCTGTTAAAAATAATCATTTAAATAAAACAGCTCATAAATTAATAACAAAAAAAGTTTCTTTTAAAAAATTTAAAAATAATTATATTAATAAATGTTTTCTAAATGATTTATTAAAACACCAATAAAATCCGCTTTTTATGTTGGTATTATTTTTTATGTCTCCCTATTTATGTTAGGAATAATAAATTTGTTTGCTTTTCATTTTATCATTATATATAGAACACAAAGCCAATAAATATCTTTGAAAGATTTAAATATTTATCCGTTATAAGTATAGTTAATTATTAAGAGTGAAAAACAAAATATTCAATTAAGTTTACACCATTGGATTTAAAAAGTCTTGCAATTGATTAGGAAGTATCTTCCTTTACAAAATAATTTTGACATTTTGTTTAGATATTTTAAGTATAAAAAAATAAGTTAATATTCTAACTTATTATTCTTTAAATTCGAATATATATTCTTTAATTTGTACTTCATCTCCACGCTTTGCACCCATCTTTAAAAGTTCGTCTTCAATCCCCATTCCTTTCAATTTTCTAGCAAAACGAGCCACTGATTCATCTTCTGTAAATCTTGTCATTTCAAATAATGTTTCTACTTCTTTACCTTTAATTATCCATAAATTATTCTCACGAGTTATAGTATAAGGTTTTGAATCATTAAATTTATATAATACATGACTTGAATAATCTTCTTTTTTATAAAGAAGTTCTGTCTCAGTATTTTCTACCATATCTGCTAATCTCATAATTAAAAGGTCAAATCCTTCTTTTAATATTGCACTTATTTCATATATTTCTAATTCTGGAAATTCTTTTTTAAATAATTTTAAATTTTCATAAGCATTGGGTAAATCCATCTTATTAGCAATTACAATACTAGGTTTATTTATCAATCTTTCATCATAACTTTTTAGCTCATTATAAATTTTCTTATAATCGTCTATGGGATTTCTTCCTTCAAACGCTCCCATATCAATAACATGAGCTATTACTTTCGTACGCATTATATGACGTAAGAACTTATCTCCTAGTCCTATTCCTTCGCTTGCTCCTTCTATTAAACCGGGCAAATCAGCAATCACAAAAGACTTATCATCTAAAAGTTTAACTACTCCCAAATTAGGATTCAAAGTAGTAAAATGATAAGCACCAATCTTAGGTTTACAAGAACTTATCATACTTAATATAGTACTTTTACCTACACTTGGCATTCCTACTAATCCTACATCTGCCAATAGTTTAAGCTCGCATTTTACATATTTTTCTTCTCCAGGTTCTCCTAATTCACTCATCCTAGGAGCTGGATTTTCATGAGTTGCAAAAGCTTTATTTCCTCTTCCTCCTCTTCCTCCTTTAGCAACTATAACAGAATCCTTAATATCAATCAAATCTGCTATAACTAATCCAGTATCATTATCTATAATAGTAGTTCCTAGTGGTACTTTTATAACTATGTCTTCAGCATTTTTACCATTTCTATCACTACCTTTGCCATTCGTTCCCTTATCGCCTTTTATGTGTTTCATCATTTTTAAGTCAACAAGGGTCTTTAATCCGCTTTCTGTTTCAAATACGACATTAGCACCATGCCCCCCATTTCCGCCATTTGGTCCACCCATTTCTACAAATTTTTCTCTTCTAAATGATGTACACCCATCACCACCACGTCCAGCTTCAATCTTTATATTAACCTCGTCTACGAACATATTATCAGTCCTTCTAATTTTTTATTTTAACATATCTACAACTCAAGTTCAATTATTGTACAACCAGTATTAAACCCATTTAAATAATATTTTTTTACTCTCTTATCTTTACTTAACAATAAATGAATTTCACTTTTTAAAATTCCTTCTCCTTTACCATGTATAATTACTATCTTTTTATTTCTAAGTTTTATATTATCTTTAATAAATTCATCTAATTTAACTTTTATCATGTCTCTATTGTATCCATGAACATCAATTTGAGGTAAAATATCTAAAAAAGGGTCATAAGTTTTAAGCATTATTAACCCCATTTTGATTGTCATTATCCAAATTCATTTTAGAAAGTTCATTTTGCATAGCATTTTGATTATTTATTGTCTCATTAGTAGTATTTACTAAATTAATATTTTCTTGAGTATTAGCAGTAATATTTTGATAATTTTCTTGTAATTGCACATTATTTTGATTAACATTTTTTGCATTGGCTATAACATTATTATATTGATTTTTATTAATACTTTCACTATTAGATATTACATTATTAGTATTATTTAAATTTTGAGAGTTTTGAATATTAGATATATTATTATTATTTACTATTTTGTTATTATCTATATTATTTATATTATTCTTAGATAAATTCACATAATCTTCACATAATTTAGATACTATTTCATATTCTGGAAAATCATTTAATAAATTCACTTCGTTTAAGCTTGATAACATTGCTTTATTAGTAAATTTTATAGCATTTTCTATATCTAAACCATTTAAAATAAAATAACATAAAACAGAATAATAAATATTATCTTTATTATATAAATTTTTATTTACATTTTTTATTAATCTTACTTCATTATCAACACAGTATAAAAAATCGAAATTATCTAACTTAATTATTAAATTAGCACTATATAAATCAATAAATTTTTGAAATAAAGAGACAATATTTTTAGACTTATTAAGTCCATTTAATACTCCTGTTGCTTGACTTGCAAATTCAATAGAACATAATACATATTTACATCTATTACAATAAACATTTGATTCACGGGTAAACTTATTTCCAATAAATATTGTCAAAGCATTTGGATAATTATTTAAAGCAGCTAAATTTGCATTGTAATCTTTATCATCCATTATTATTGCAGCTGGTTCAAAATCATATTTATATTTAGTTAAATTACTTTTCAAACCTATTTCATTTATTGAAGTAAATTTATTAGACTTTGAATTATAAATCTTATAAGAAACACAAGTTTTTTCTTCATAATTAGTTTCTAAGTAACTACAATCTACTTTATAGTTTCCAAAAATATCTTTTATTTTTTTCGCTGTTTCATCTTCACCTACAAGACCTGTAAAACTAACATCCATTCCATATTTTCCTAAAGCAAGCGCTATGACACTACCACTAGATGATATAGAATTAATAGATTTTTCTATAGAAAAATTATCTCCATCTTGTGGAAATTCAACTAAAGGTAAAATAACATCATAAATTGGTTTACTTATAACTAATACTTTCATTTAATATCTTCCTATCTTAATTTAATTATAAAGTAATTATATTTTAAATTCAAGAATAATATAAAAAAAGAAGACCACTTTTAATAAAATGTAACCTATAGAGTGGACTCTAAAAAAAAGAGAGACCCACTTTA
>CAYQJD010000027.1:0-13830 GCA_964417835.1 uncultured Muribaculaceae bacterium | reverse complement strand
ATTGCCTAATCTCTCTCTTTTTTTATTAGTCCTTGACAAAGGGTTCATTTTATAACTTGATTTCTTTTTTTATTAATTAATCTCGATTTTAAAATTTTTTTCAACTAATCTTAAAATGTTTTCTCGTTCTTGAGTATATTCTTGAACAATAGTTTTGTTTTTTTCAGAACAGTTAATTGATAATAGTGATTGTGGAAAATATAATCTGTTTTCCGCAATACTTTCTAAAGCATTCATAAGTTCATATTTTGAAAAATCACAATAAAGTTTTTCGTTTAGTTCTACAATACGATATGAAAAATCAAATATTAAATCTTTTTTTTACATAATTCATGATGCAATTTTGTTCTAGAAAAATATTTATATCCGTTATGTATATTAAAAATTAATTTTTATTGACTAAAAAAATCATAAGAGAGTTATAAGAAAGGAGCAAAATATGTTTGAATTAGTATCAAAATATAAGCCTGCTGGAGACCAGCCACAGGCAATTGAAAAACTTGTAAATGGCATAAAAGAAGGCAAGAAAAATCAGGTTTTATTAGGAGCAACTGGTACCGGAAAAACTTTTACTGTTGCTAATGTAATTCAAGAAGTAAATAAACCTACTTTAGTTTTAGCTCATAATAAAACTCTTGCTGGACAACTTTATAGTGAGTTCAAAGAATTATTCCCAAATAATCATGTAGAATATTTTGTTTCTTACTATGATGTTCTACTTTTCCTGTATTAAACGAAATGGGCTAGATAATACTAAATATCAAAATAAAATTTGTGACTTTTATTCATCCTTATTGGTCATAAATAAATATGATTTATTTAAAAATGTCGATAATTATTCCAATGTACTGGAATAACTTTACAATAATTATATATAATAGTATAATGTAAATGAGGTGATTTTTTATGCTTATTAGAGAAAAATATTTATCTAAAATTCGTGCGTTTTATCATACTGAATCATTGATAAAAATTATCTATGGAATGAGAAGAAGCGGTAAATCAGTTATCCTAAATCAAATAATGGATGAAATTATTAAATCTGGTGTTAATGAAAATAATATAATTTATATTAACTTTGAATCTTTAAAATATGACTTTATCAAAAATGCTAAAGATTTATATGAATATATAGAATCATTAAAAATTAATAAAAACAAACATTATGTTTTTTTAGATGAAGTTCAAAAAGTGAGTGATTTTGAGAAAGGCATAAATTCACTCAGAATAACAAATGATTATAGTATTTTTATTACTGGTTCAAACAGTAGAATGACCTTACTTGAATTATCAACAGATCTTTCAGGAAGATATGTTAGTTTTAGAATAAATCCACTAACATTCAAAGAAATTGTTGAGTTAACAAATACTAAAAAGGAAGATTATGAAAAATTGTTATATGACATTTTCAAATGGGGTGGACTTCCACAAAGATTTTTATTTACTAATGATGAAGATAAAATTAGTTATTTATCTAGTGTATATGATTCAATTATTTTAAAAGATATTGTAGAAAGACTTGGTATTAAAGATATAACTTCATTTAATAAAGTACTTCAATATATATTAGATACTGAAACTAGAGAATTTTCAAGAGATAATGTTATAGAATACTTAAAAAAGGAATATCATGAAATTGCAAATGATACTTTATATAGTTATTTAGAAGCATTTTCTTCAACATTTATTATGAATAAAGTTTATAGATATGATGTTCATGGAAAGAACATCTTAAAAACACTAAATAAATACTATGCTAATGATTTAGGAATAAAACAAATTAAAACAAATAATGAAAGTATTAATTATTCAGTTGCTTTAGAAAATATAGTATATAATGATTTAATTGGTAAGGATTATAAAGTATTTATTGGTAAAACTAAAAAAGGTGAAATCGATTTTATTGCTTCAAAAAACAATAAGTTTAAATATATTCAAGTGTGTTTCGATTTAACCGATGTAGTTACAAGAACTAGAGAATTTAGTGCATTTGATAGTATTAATGATTCTGAGAAATATATAATTACATTATCTAAAGAAGACTATTCTACTGAGTTTGTTAAACAAATTAATATTTTTGATTTCTTAATGAATGATGATTTTTAGTGTAATCTAAAAAGTGAAAAATTTATAACTTTTTTGGCTTGTAGGCTATGAAACAATTTAATAATATTTTCATTTTAAATAATAAGAATATTGGAATAAGTAAAATAGAATTAAATAAAGATGAGTTGTTTATTGTAGATACAAATGGTAAATATAGTTTATGTATACACATTTATAATTGGAAAGAGATTAATAGTATAAACGTTGGCGAAAAAAAGAAAATAGATTTTAATGAGTATTGTTTTAATGAAAAGAATGAATCTGCTTTGATATGACCAACTAGTTGCTATGTTGAAAAACTAACAAAGGAATCTATAATGTTTTATTTAGATTTTTAATGATTTTTCAGATACATGTTATATGAATCAAAGAAATTGTTTTGATATTGATTTATCATCCATTGAAGCAAAAATTTATATCAATTATAATGATGTTAAAAGAGATTCAATAATATTAATATTAAATAACACTAAATTTAGATTTGTGACTTTTATTCGCCCCGAGGCAAAAAATAATGATTTAACCGCATCAATTTATAGTATAGGGACGAATAAATGGTTAACAGTTTCTTTTAAAACATTATAAAAAAAGTCATAAAGAAAGGAGCAAAATATGTTTGAATTAGTATCAAAATATAAACCTGCTGGAGACCAGCCACAGGCAATTGAAAAACTTGTAAATGGCATAAAGGAAGGCAAGAAAAATCAGGTTTTATTAGGAGCAACTGGTACTGGAAAAACTTTTACTGTTGCTAATGTAATTCAAGAAGTAAATAAACCTACTTTAGTTTTAGCTCATAATAAAACTCTTGCTGGACAACTTTATAGTGAGTTTAAAGAGTTATTTCCAAATAATCATGTAGAATATTTTGTATCTTACTATGACTACTATCAACCTGAAGCATATGTGCCAAGTAGTGATACTTATATAGAAAAAGATGCTAGTATAAATGATGAAATTGATGAATTAAGACATAGTGCTACAGCATCTTTATTAAGAAATAAAGATACAATTGTAGTAGCAAGTGTATCTTGTATTTATGGGATTGGAGATGTTGAAGACTATAAAGAAAAAATGTTAATTATTAACTTAGGAGATGTCATTAAAAGAGACGATTTATTAAAAAAACTTATTGACATGACTTATGAAAGGAATCAAATTGATTTTCACAGAGGAACTTTTCGAGTTAATGGAGATATAATAGATATTATTCCTATAGCAGAAAAGAAAAATGGAATAAGAATTGAACTATTTGGTGATGAAATAGATAGAATAAGTGAGTTTGATATTTTAACAGGTGTAATAAAACAAAATAAAAAAAGTGTAACTATTTTTCCAGCAAGTCATTTCGTTACAAGTGAAGAAAAATTAAAAGAAGCAATCTCTAGAATTAATAATGAGTTAAATGAAAGATTAAATTATTTTAATGAAAATGGAAAATTAATTGAAGAACAAAGATTAAGAGAACGTACGCTTTATGATATGGAAATGCTTAAAGAAACAGGATTTTGTCATGGAGTCGAAAACTATTCAAGACATTTGTCTTTAAGAGATGAAGGAGAAACACCAAACTGTTTGATAGACTTTTTTCCAAAAGATTTTTTGTTAATAATTGATGAATCTCATGTAACAATTCCACAAGTAAGAGGTATGTATAATGGAGATAGAATGAGAAAACAAACTTTAGTGGATTATGGGTTTCGTTTGCCAAGTGCATTAGACAACAGGCCACTAAAATTTGATGAATTTGAAAGCAAACTTAATCAAACAATTTATATTTCAGCAACACCTGGTGAATATGAACTCAATTTAGTTAATAATAAATTTATAGAACAAATTATTAGACCAACTGGACTTTTGGATCCTACTATTGATGTTAGAAAAACAACAGGCCAAATTGATGATTTAATATCAGAAATTAATAAACGAATTGAATTAAATGAAAGAACTTTAATAACTACTTTAACTATACGAATGGCCGAAGAACTAACTAATTATTTAAAAGGTATAGGAATAAAAGTTGCATATTTACATAACGAAATAAAAACTCTCGAGAGGATGAAAATAATTAGAGAATTAAGATTAGGCACATATGATGTTTTAGTGGGAATAAATTTATTGCGTGAAGGAATAGACATACCAGAAGTTAGCTTAATTGCAATAATGGATGCAGACAAACAAGGTTTCCTAAGAAGCGAAAGAAGTTTAGTCCAAATAATTGGTAGAGCCGCCAGAAACGAACATGGACACGTAATAATGTATGCAGATAAAGTTAGTGAAGCAATGGAGTTAAGCATCAAAGAAACAGAAAGAAGAAGACTTATTCAATCACAATTCAATAAAGAGCATAATATTGTTCCAAAAACTATAATTAAATCTATAAAAGAACTTATCAGTAACGAAGCTGAAGAAAAAGTTGAAAAAAATAAATTAAATAAAAAAGATAAATATAATATAATAGAAAAAATAGAACAAGAAATGAAAGAAGCTGCAAAAAAAATGGACTTTGAAAGAGCAATGGAACTTAGAGATATTTTATTTGAACTCAAAAGTGAATAATAATTAAAATAAGCATAAATATCTTTTTTATGTTACAAGTTACAAAAAATGATATTATATTTATAAATAATTTGTTATAATAGATTTTCAAAGGAGATTTTATGGATAGAAAAATAGTAGAAAAAGATGCAAATGAAGCTTTAAAAATAATAAATTCCAAGGATAAGACTACCTACAATAAATATTGCTCTATTTATCCGTTTACTACAGAAAATATTGCAGGTTATTTCAATAAAGAAAATATAGAAAATAAAGATATTTTGACAGTTGGTTCTTCTGGCGACCATGTTTTTAATGCTAAACTATTTGGAGCTAAAAGTATAGAGATTTTTGATATAAATAAATTATCAAAATATTATGTAATTCTTAAAAATTCTGGAATAAAATGCTTAAATTATGAATGCTTTTTGGATTTTTTTGTTAAAAATAAATTTTTTATAAAACAAAATAAAAATGCTTTTAATATAGAAATTTATAAATATTTTAGAGATGATCTCCCAGATCATATAAGACTATTTTGGGATATATTATTTGCAGAAAATAATAGATTTAAATTAAGAAATTCTCCATTATTTTATGAAGAAATAGGAATATCAGAAATTAAAGGATTTAATAATTATTTAAAAGAAGAAAACTTTTATACATTAAAAAATAATATTGATAATACACCAATTAATTTTTTAGATGTTAATATAAAAAATCTACCAAATTGTCTTAATAAAAGTTTTGATACAATTTATTTATCTAATATATACGAATGCTTATTTGAGGAGAAAGAACCTTTAAAAGCATTAAGAAATATAATATATAAATTAAATAAATCTTTGAAAAATGATGGTAAAATTTATATAGCATACATATATAATGTTGTTTCATGTTATTATGGTGAAAAATATATATATAAATCCAAACAATTAGAAAATTTATATAATCTTTTTCAAAATTGCGAAACAAAAAGTTTTACTTCAGCATCCCTAGAAGGGCAAGATGAAGTTTTAATATATAAAAAATATAAATAATAAACTATTTATATTTTTTTAACTAATCTTTTCTGTCAGTAAAAATCAAAATTAATCTTAATACTTCAAGAGCACTAGATAAAACTCCTGCAACATATGTTAAAGCAGCTGCAGTCAAAACTGTTTTAGCACCATTAATGTCACTATCTCTTGCTAATGTTAAATTATTAAGTTCATTAATAGCTCTTTTACTTGCATCAAATTCAACAGGCAAAGTTATTAATTGGAAAACTAAGCCTAAACTAACTAATGCTATACCTAGCCAAATCATATTCAACCATTCAGTTAGTAACCCGATAACTAAAAATACATAAGCTATCTTTGTTCCAAAATTAACTATAGGTACAATAAAGCTTCTAATTCGCATGAATAAATATCCTTCTTTATCTTGAATAGCATGTCCGCATTCATGTGCTGCAACCGCAAGACTTGCAATAGATGTTCCATTATAAATTTCTCGACTTAATCTAACTGTTTTTCTTTTTGGATCATAGTGATCGGTTAAATTCCCATTTGTTTCTACTATATATAATTTTTCTAAACCATTTTTATCTAGAATATTTCTTGCTACATCATATCCTGTCAATTTTTTTTCATTTTCTATCTTCTTATATTTGCTATAAGAATAAGATATATACATTTGTGCAATTAAAGGTATAATTAACGCTAATAAATATAATAAAAAATTTTCCATAATTATTTTTCTACCCTATAGGTAGTCCCTTCTTTCGTATCTATTAATTTAATGCCTTCTTTTAAAAGTTCATTTCGTATTCTATCTGCAGAAGCATAATCTTTATTTTTCTTAAAATCTTCTCTTTCTTTTATTTTGTTTAGAATATAATCCTTATTATCTAAAACTTCAACTTTATCATTTGATATAAGATCTAAACTTAATACCTTATCAAATTTTTTAATTAATTCTTTTTTAGTTGTTCCATTAAGATTATCATCTTTAATTAAATCATATAATAAACTTATTGCATTTGCTGTATTAACATCATCACTTAAATAAGATTTAAACTTATTATTATAAACTTCAAACTTATCTTGTTCTAATATCCCATCATTATTAATTAAATTTATTTTATTTAATAATTTATAATATGCATTTTGTGCTCCATCTAAATTATTATAACTAAAGACTAATTGTTTTCTATAATGACTATTTAAACACATAAATCTAAATGAAAGAGGATTATACCCTTTTTCTTCTAATAATGATACAGTTAATATGGCACCTTTACTTTTGCTCATTTTGCCAGTTTCATCATTTAAAAATTCATTATGTATCCAATAATTACACCATTTATGTCCCAGATACGCTTCACTTTGTGCTATTTCATTTGTATGGTGTGGAAAAATATTATCTATTGCACCACCATGAATATCTAAATATTCACCTAGATGTTTTATACTAATTCCTGTACATTCAATATGCCATCCGGGATAACCTGTTCCAAATGGACTATCCCATTTTAATTCTTGTTCTTTAAATTTGCTCTTTGTAAACCACAATACGAAATCTCCTTGATTTCTTTTATTTTTATCATACTCAACATCATTTCTAACACCAACAACCATATCATTTATATTATGATTAGTCAACTTATAATAATCTTCAATTTTACTTATATCGAAATAAATATTTCCACCACTTTTATAAGCATAATTTTTTTCTAATAAAGTATTGATAATTTTAATATAATCATCTATTAAATTAGTAGCTGGCTCAATAACATCAGGCATATCACAATTTAGTTTTTTAAAATCTTTAAAAAATTCTTCTGTATAAAACTTTGCTATATCCATAACAGTTTTATGTTCTTTGATAGCACTATTAACCATTTTATCTTCTCCGGTATCACTATCACTACTTAAGTGTCCAACATCAGTTATATTCATAACCCTTTTTACTTCATAACCTAAATATTCTAATGTTTTTTCTAAAACATCATGACTAATATAATTTCTCATATTTCCAATATGTGCATAGTGATAAACTGTTGGCCCACATGTATAAAATCCAACATAATTTGGTTTAATACTCTTAAATTCTTCAATAGTTCTTGTTAAAGTATTATAAATTTTCATTTAATCACCCAATATAATTTTATCATAAGTAATAAAAAATACAAAACTAAGTTTAATATTAAAAAAATCATAAATATTATTTTATGAACTCTTTACTATTTAGGCTAATTTTAACTCCTCTAAAGCCATAGTTTTTAAAATCACAAAGATTTATATCAAAATCTTTTATACCATTTAATTCTACAAATTTATAAATACTATCTTCATTAATACCATTATATTTTATAACATAGTCTACACTTTCCAAAACATTTTTATTATCATATAATATTTGATTCATACCTTTATTAAATCCAATATTATAAGAAATCTTATTAGTAGCACTTAAAAATATAAAACAATTATCTAGTTTTTTATCTTTTATTTTTCTTTCATCTATTACTTTTAATATAATATCTAAAATATTTATATTACTCTTTTCAATGTTATCAAATAATATAATACTATTATTTGATAATGTATTATATAAACTATTTTCTCCATCATATATGTTATTTATTTTATAATAACTTGAATATTCTCCCATATCTATATTTATATATTGCATATTTAATTCTTTAGAAAGTTCTTTTATACTAAAGCTTTTTCCTACACCTATTCCACCTAATAATAAAATAGACTTAAAATGACTATCATTTTCTAAAATATATAATAATTTCTTTAACACATCATCTTGCCCATATATTTTTTTAGATAAGTTTTGTAAAATTTTATCTGTTGTAAATGTTAATTGTCTATTTATTTTTCTACTTATAACAGTTTCGATATCATTTTTACAAATACTTTTTCTATTATTATTTTTAACATAAGAACAAACAGTATCTAAAATATCTAATACTTTATCAGGATTTTTCTTATCAATTATAAATTTATTTGAATAATCTAAGATCATATCTAGATTATATTTAGTAATATTTATATCATGATATTTTTTATAATTATTTTTAGACTTATATAATATTTCTCTAGTCATATCTAAATTAGGTTCTAAAATATTTAAAACATCAAATCTTCTTACTAATGCTTTATCTTTTGCAAAATATTTATCAAATTCTATTTTAGTAGTCGCTCCAATAATTTTTAATTCTCCTCGACATAAATAAGGCTTTAAAATGTTTGCAGCATCAATTGCTCCTTCACTTCCTCCAGCATTTATAATAGTATGTATCTCATCTATAAAAAGAATAATTTTTCCATTTTCCAAAACCTCATTTATGATATTATTTAATCGTTCTTCAAAATCTCCTCTGTATTTACTTCCTGCAATAACTAAGGACATATCTAAGCTTAAAATTTTATAACCTTTTAATCTTTCATATAAATTATTATTTATTCTATTAGCTAAACCTTCTACAATCGCAGTTTTACCAACACCAGCATCTCCAACTAATAAAGGATTATTTTTATTTTTCCTAAGTAATATTTCTACTATTTCTTCAATTTCTTTTTCCCTATTCGTAAGAATAGTATCATTATTACTTAAATCAGTACAATACTTAAAAATATCTTTATTAATTGGATTAAAAACTTTTTTTAATTTATAATATAATCCATCTAAATCAATACCTAAACTAATTAATATTCTAATACCTATTCCATCTCCCGATTCTAAAATAGACATAAATAAATGTTCAGGAGTAACTTGACCATTATTATTTTCCTTTGCATCTTTTTTTGCTTCATTAATTATATTTTTTAGTAAAGGAGTATGTAAAATAGTTGTTGTTTTGACATTGGATTTGCCTATTACATTTACAAGTTCATCTTTAAATATTTTATAAGTCAAATCAAAATCACTACAGATTTTAATAATGGATGTATCTTTTAATAAAGCTAGAATTAAATGTTCAGAGCCAACATAGGGATGATTTAATTTTAACATTTCGTTTTCTGCTTTTTTTAATATACTAGAAATATAATTTTTATTATTTTTAGTCATAAAAAATCCTCCTTATATATCTTATGAATATAATGAGGATAAAATTTATTTTTTATTCAATATTTCGTTTCTAATTTTAATTTATCTGCTAATGTTGCAATAAATTCGCTATTGGTAGGCTTAGCTCTATCATAATCAACACTATGTCCAAATACTTCTTCCATTAGATCATAGTCTCCTCTATTCCAACTTACTTCTATTGCATGCCTAATAGCACGTTCGACTCTACTACTTGTTGTATTATATTTTAAAGCAATTTCTGGATACATTTCTTTAGTAATTGCACCTAACATAGAAGGATCATTATACATAAGACCTATTCCTTCTCTAATATATTCATATCCTTTAATATGTGAAGGTACACCCAATGAATGTAATAAAGATGTTATAGCAGATTGTAATTCTTTATTTTTATTTACAACATAATTTTTATTATCATTAAGATTTAAAATTTGATATTCAAGATCTTTAAAATCAAAAGGTTTAAGCATAAAATAATTAACATTAAATAAACTAACTTGTTTTACAATTTCCAATGAATTGTATCCAGTTAAAACTATTATATTTTTGTTTATATTATTTTGTTTCATATCTCTAATGATATTGATCCCATCTCTACCAGATAATAATATATCCATTATAATTAAATCAAAATCATTCGAATTCTTTTTTATATAATTAAACGCTTCAACGCCATCACTAAGCGTTTTTACTACTTTGATTACTGCGTGATTACTAAAATACTTCTTCATACTGCATAATTGTTCTTGATCATTATCAATCATTAATACACGTATTTTTTCTTTCATATTTCTCTCCTTTATATTTTTTACACGCATATTCATTATAGTATAGCATATGACAAATATAAAGAAATTTTTTTGTAAAGTATTGTCTACATTTGTAAAGTAATGTAACCTTTTGTCGAAATTTCTAACTTGACAATATTTTCAACGCTTCGTTTAGTTGATTATCATATTCTTCAGTCCTATTTTCTAAAAATTCATCAGATAATTCAATATTAATATCAGGTTCAATACCAATTTCGTCTATACAATCTCCATTAGGAGTATACCATTTTGCACTAGTATATTTATACATTGTACCGTCTTCTAACTCTCCAGTACTTTGTACTTTACCTTTTCCATATGTTTTAGTTCCAATAATTTTTGCTCCATAACTATATTTCAATGAAGCTGCCAATATTTCACTAGCACTAGCACTTCCACCGTCAACTAATACTACTATCGGATAATCCCTAAATGTGTCTGTTTCATCCTTATAATTAATTGTTTTATCTTTTGATTTTATCGTATACATTAAGGAATTCTTTTTTAAAAATAATTCTATTATATTTGTACAAGAATTTAAATATCCACCACTATTCCCTCTCAAATCAATAATTAAAGAATCTATATTATTTTGTTCCATACTAATTAATGTAGTTTCTACTTGTGTATCAATAGTTGAAGAAAAGGTTTCAATAAAAATATATCCTATTTTTTTATTATTGACTTCTTTTATAGAAGAAATTAGAGCTGGAACAATTAAAGTTTCTTTTTTTATTTTAAACTCTAATTGTTCTTTATTTCTTTCTACAATAATTTTTATTTCATCTTGATCACTATTTTTTATTATTAAAGATACTTCATCTGTTGTCTTTCCTACTACTTCTTCATCGTTTATTGAAATAATAATATCGTTTTCTAAAATTCCAGCATTTTCAGCAGGACTATTTTCGAAGACTTCATAAACATATATTCTATTTTCATCATTTATTGAAATTCTAATACCAATACCTTTATAAGTTCCACCTAATTTATCATTTAAACTATCTGTTGCATCTTGATCCATATAAAGTGTATAATCATCACTTGTATAGCTTAACATTCCATTAATAGCAGCATCTATTAATTTATCTTCGTCTAAGTCTTCATAATAATCACTTAATAACTTATTATATGTATCAATAAAATCATTTACATATTTGTTATTAGTATGTGTAACATTTCCATTATTATTTAAATTACTATATACTAAAGATCCAGCAATTAAGGACATTATTAAGGTTGGTATAAGAATTAATAACATTAATTGAATTAAATTTAAATTAATTTTTTTATTCATATTTTCTCCATTATTAATTTTATCATAAAAAAAAGCTAAAAAAGCATTATTATTTAAGAATTTTACTTATATCTTCTAAAGTACTATAACACTTAGTTACGTTACCATTTTCTATCTTATATAATGTTGGACCAGTAATACTAACTTCACTACTATTTTTAGGATTCTTATTTAAAGATTCTTTTAATACTCCACTATTAAATTTTATATCTAAATCAATAAAATATGTTTTAATGTAATTATCACTATTTCTATAATTTGAAAGAATTGAATCGTAATTATTTCCATCATTATTAGAAGAATATATTAATACATAATAAACGTTTTCAGGTCTATTAAACATTGTTCCTATAGTTGCTATATCATAATCTATTTTAACAGCTGGTTCATTAATTGATTCAGAGTTATCTTTACTTAGTAAACTATCTGTAATAAAATATAATCCTATACATAGAAGAACAACAATCAACAATAATATTAATAAGTTTCGTACTTTAGTAATATCTTTATTTATAACTTTTTTTTGTTTCATCTTAGAGTTCTTAACCAAAATTCATCACCTACGTTTATTTTACCACATAACACTACTTATACAATAAAAAAGTTAATACTTTTTTAACATTATAACTATAATTTCTAATCTTTAATAGTATTCTTTATTATATAACTTTATGGTTTTACAATTATTTTTATTGCATCATCGTTACCATTTGTTAATCTTTCAAATGATTGTTGAGTTTTATCTAAAGAAACTCTATCATCAATATATTTTTCTACATCAATTTCTTTTTGACTTATTAAATTTATGCACTCTTTAAATTCTTCATATTTATACGCTATTGCACCCTGAAAAGTTACTTCTCCCATAACTCCCATAACTAAAGGTATATTTACATTTCCTAAAGACACTCCAACTAATACAATATTCCCACCAGGCTTAACTGCTGCTATTGCCTCGCTTACAGCAGGAGTAGAGCCGCAACATTCAAATACCACATCAAATCCACCATTAGTTTTATCTATTAAATCAGGTATTATATTTTTGTCAAGAGCACTAAAGTATTCATCGACTTTTCCATAACTTAAAGCTTTGTTACCTCTTTTTTCATTAGTTTCTAATAAAGCTACATATTTTGCTCCTCTATATTTAGCAAATTCTGCACACATTAATCCAATAATACCACCGCCAACGATTAATACATTATCTCCTTTTTTTATATTAGATACATTAACGGCATGCAATGATACTGATGATGGTTCTACCATACTAGCTTCATCATCACTTATATTATCTGGAAGTTTTATAACCATATCTGGTCTTATGCTAGTAAATTCTGCAAAACCGCCAGAATTTGTTAAAGAAAGTCCCACTGCTTTTTCCCATGTTTTTCTACAATACTGAACATTGCCTGATTTACATGCTTCACATTTATCACATGGTGAAATAGGTAAACCAGTAACTCTATCGCCTATAGATAAATCAGTTCTAGCCCCTGGATCAACAATTATTCCACTAAATTCATGCCCCATAACTAAGCCATTTGGCTGACCACTATCCCAGTAATGAATATCTGAACCACATATACCGCAAGATTTTACTTTGATTATGACAGAACCGTCTACTGAGTTTGGTTTATCTATTTGACTGACTTCAAGTTCCTTTTCTCCAACAATTTTAACACATTTCATAAATACCTCCTATCTTATATTCTTATTATAATATAAGATTTTTAATAAAAGTATAAAAATAAATCAAGTTTACATTATATAGCAGGTGTTCCAAGAAAATCAGAATCTTTATATTGAAAATATATTAAAAAATGCTAATATTGCTATTCCTAACCAAATATAATCTTCAAAATTCAATCTTTCTAAGTCATTATCTATATTCACATAAAAATTATATTCATAAAAACAAAAAAAAGTCTAGATACCGAAGTTTGACAGTTACTACACTTTAAAATATGGAGTATGCCCTTTTAACAT
>CAYQJD010000026.1:0-14309 GCA_964417835.1 uncultured Muribaculaceae bacterium | reverse complement strand
ATACACATTTTGGGTCGTAATGCACTTAATTGTGCACTTTACTTAAAATTTAACGAAAAAAATATTCCTGACTCTTACCATTTAAAGATAAATCTGCAAAGTCACGACTCAAATATAATGGATAAGCAGCGCATGCAATCATAGTAGCATTATCTGTACAATACTTTAATTCAGGTATTGACAAATCAACATTTAAATTAAAACACAATTTTTCTAACTCTTTTCTAAGATAAGCATTTGCACTTACTCCACCTGCAACTATTAATCTTTTTATTTTTGTTTTTTCAATCGCAAGTTTTGTTTTTCTTATTAATTGGTCAATCGCTACAGTTTGAAATGAACAGGCTAAATCTTCCTGATTTATTTCATTTCCTCGTTGCGTTTCATTATGTACTAAATTAATTACTGCGCTTTTTAAACCACTAAACGAAAAATTAAGTTCATCATTATTCATTGGAATTGGTAAATTATAAGTATTTTTGCCTTTTAATGCCAACTTTTCAACATTTGGACCACCTGGATATTTTAAACCTAGTACCCTAGCTACTTTATCAAAACACTCTCCAACAGCATCATCAAGTGTCGTACCCAGTACTTCAAAATCGTAATCTTTTTTCATAAGAACAAGTTCAGTGTGACCGCCACTTACAACTAATGCAAGTGTAGGAAACTCTATTTTTTTAACTAGATTATTTGCATATATATGTCCACTAATATGATGTACTTTTATAAGTGGCTTATTATAAACAAACGAAAGAGTTTTAGCAAATTCTATTCCTACCAATAAACTTCCTAACAAACCAGGAGCATAAGTTACTGCTATAGCATCTATATCCTCTATTTTCATTTTAGATTTATTTAAAATATCTTCTAAAACTAATGTTATATTTTCAGTATGCATTCTGCTAGCTATTTCAGGAACAACTCCGCCATATAGCGCATGTGTATTCATTTGAGTAGATGTTGTGGTGGCGATTTCTATATGCCCATTTTTCACTATAGAAATACTTGTTTCATCACAACTACTTTCAACACCTAATATATATATATCTTTCACTTTATCATCTCCATAACATAAGCATCTATGTTTCCATAATATTGTTTTCTTATATTTATAATTTTAAAATCAAATTTTTTATATAATTTTATTGCATTAACATTATCTGTTCTAACTTCTAACATAACTTTATCAAACTTTTTGTTATTAATTAAATAATCTACTAACTTAGTGGCAATACCTTTATTTCTATAAATAGGATCAACAATAACATATAATATATCTAAAATTTCATATAATTGATTAAATATAATCATTCCTATTAATATATCATCTTCATAATAGCCTATTATTTTTCTTTCATTTATTAAATTATCAATATTTTCTATATCACTAAATTTTTTATTTAATAATGTACCTAATCTTAAGATAATTTCCTTATCTTTAAAAGAGCAATTATTTATCACTTAGAACCTCTATATTTTTTATATATATAGGATTAACCACATGTGGATTAATAGAATCTTTATCCTTTAAATAAACATAAATTTTTTCTAAATCTAAACTATTATTCTCAATTACAAATTCTTCTTTTCCATTAATAAAACTTTGATATTCATTATTTTTTAAATATATAAAATCTTGTTTAATACCATTATCCTTGTCAAAATATCCAATATATTTGCCTTTCAAATCTGAAATTAAAATTATTTTATCACTATCAGTCTCATTGCTAACAGCAAATGCTTCCAAACTTGTAATAGTTTTAATAGGAATATTTAATACATATGCTAACGTTTTTGCAATTGTAATACCTATTCTTACTCCAGTAAATGATCCTGGACCATTTACTACAACTAAATTATTAATTTGTTTTATATTAATTTTATTCTTATTTAATATTTCACTAATCATAGGCATAACTAATTCACTATGATTTTGTTTAGAGTCTTTTTCTATCTTATCTAAAAGAAAACCGTTTTTTAAAATTCCTATAGTAATATTTTTGTCAAAAGTACTAATAAATAAAGTATACATGACATCCATCTCCATTTAGGTATTATAACATAAAAAAACTTACATATATTAAAAAAATAAAGATTAATCTTTATTTAAATTATTAAAATGTATTTTTCTTACAACAATATTTTTTTAAATTAAAATAATATATTGTGAATATAATTAAGAATATACTTATAATAATCGATATCAAGAAATTAAAATTTATATATAAAGTATATTCGACTATAATTAAAATAATAAAATATATATTCTTTTTTTTGCCTGCAAAAGATAAAACTAATATAGTTAATAAAGTTATTAAAATAAAATAAATTAGTGGATAAAATAAGTAAATTATTTTAAAATCAATTTTATTATAAAAAAATAAATATATTAAAATTATTTGAATTAATTTAAAAAATAAAACAAATAAAATACTACAAACTATTTTATAAAGAATCCATTTTTTATTATTTATTCTTAAAACAATATTATCAAAAGAATACTCAAAGTCATAATTAACAAAAATATATATTATATAAATATTTAATGCAATTTGATACAAGGATATTAACATTGACATATATGTGTTATTAGTTAATCTTGGATAACATATTAAAGATAGCAAATCAAATTGTGTTAATCTGCTTCCTCTTACGCTATACAATATTAAACATAAAATAGTTAACAAGGAAAGAATAAAAAACCAAATCCAATTTTCTTTTATTTTATTTAATAAAATTTTAATTTGTAAACTCATATTAAATCTCTTCTTTTTTTTATAATAAAACTGTATATAATCTTGCTAAAAAAAACTAATATCAATATTTCTAATAACGAACAAATTATTTCTAAAAAAAATGTTTCGTAATAAGTTTCTAAAAAATAATAGTGATATAACAATTTCATGTTATAAAAATGTTTAATAACAGATGATGAAATTGGAAGAAGTGTGAATAATAAACTATTTAATAATATTAAAATAGTTATACTAATTTTTTTTAAGATCATAAACAAATAATAAATTATGACATTTATAATACCTGCAATTATACTATTTCTAATGAAATAAAATATAATATAATAAATAATTGGTAGGTTATAATATTTTAGCATTGCAAAATCACCGAATGAAAATATAATTGCTCCAGATATTGCTATTAAAAGAGATATAAAAGAAATATAAATTGTATAAATAAAGATATCTTTTTTATTTTTATCAATATTCTTTCTAACATTCTGATAACGACTTATAATTTCATATGATTTTGAAAAATCTGATATTAAATAAATAACATTCAAACCAACAGCTATGAAAAATAACATATTAAATATAGGATTTCTAAGTATATTTAATAATTTATACCAAAAATTGAAAGACTCACTTCCTGACAAAGTTGGGATTAAACAACCTACTAATATTAACAAAAAAATAAGTAACGTATTTTTTTTACTAAAATAATAATTAAATTTCACAAAATTCAAACTTATCCTATTGTTCTTTTTCATATACTTGTCCACAATCAAAATAATATATTTTATCAGCTAATTTTTGTAAATCTTCTTTTATGTGTGTACTAATTATAATTAATTTATCTTTTTTCTTTTCTTCAAGAAAATAATCAATCAATTTTTTTACAGTCTTTTCTTCTATTCCATTAAAAGGTTCATCTAAAATTATAACTTTTGGATCTTCCATAATTGCTTGTGCAATACCCAACTTTTGTTTCGTACCCAAAGAATATTTTCCATATTTTTTATCTTTTTCTTTAATTAAATTAACAACTTCTAATGATTTTTCAATTTCTTTATCAGTAATTTTATTTTGTATTTTAGCAAGTAATCTTAAATTGTCAAAGCCTGTTAAATCAGGAAAAAAAGATGGTTTTTCAATTAATGCTCTTAAATTTTTAGGAAATTCTAATTTTAAATTTAAATTTTCATTATCATATAAAATTTCACCTGACGATGGAATATAAAAACCACATAGCAGTTTTAACAAAACACTTTTTCCAGCACCATTTCTTCCATATAAACCATAAATTTTTCCACTTTCAAATTTTATATTTATATTTTCTAATACAGTATTATTTTTAAATTTTTTTGATACATTTTTTAACTCAATATTCATATATACTCCCTACTCATTTTTTTCACAATTAATAATTATACTTTCTTTATCTTTATATAAAAAATATAGTACTATAAAAGATATAATCATACATACTAATGGAACTAATAATAAAGGTAATACTCCTACTCCATCATTAAATGTAATCATATTCATAATATTAAATACAATCCCAGCATCACTCTTTAAAATCGTAGTAAATAAAATTCCATTAAATAAAATTTCTAAAACTGCCTCAATTCCAATGAAGCTTAAAAAAGATAATATAACAGCAACAAAAAAATTATGATATTTTTTTACAATGCATAAAGATATATTAATATATAATATAGAATGAATTACTATATTTAATATGTATGTGCAAAAAAATAATATTGGTTTTTTTAAAAGATAGGTACTCCATCCTGTTGTACTATAAGTTATTGCATAAGTTGGATCAAGAGTCTTAGTATAACAAAAACATATTATAAATGATATTAAAATAATAAAAGGTAATATAAGTGCAGATTTATATGCTTTTTTAAACATCTTACTTTTTATATCTTTATATGATATTCTTGTTATTTCATTAAATATTCCTTTATATTTAAAATACCTGCTTGAATAAACTAATGATGGAATTATAATAAATAAAAATAATGTAATAGATAATTTACCTAGTCCAAAGACAACAATATTTGTATAAGCTGTAAAAAAATCCATTTTAATTTCTTTTTCATTTAAAAGATTTTCACAATATTCTTCATAATCTGTATTAATATAATTTGTATTAAAACAAAATTCTCTTTGTTCTTTAATTTTATTTTCAGTAAGCTTAGTACCATGTATAAAAGTAAAAGAATTATAACATAATACTAATAATAATATCAAAAAAGATAATATTATTGGTAAATTTTCTTTGATTTTATTTTTCATATTTAAACTCCTAAATAAACATAAAGAGAGTTTGTTTATTTATTTAAATATTAACCGTTAATAGTCCAAACTGATGAGTGAATAGTAGTTAATAAAGTAGTATCTAATCTCCAAATATTCAATCTATAATCATCTGGAGAGTTAACAGTTGATGGTGCTGTAAAATTTTTAGTGTCTCCTTCTGAAGTTACAACTGCAACATAAACATTTCCACTTTCTGTAACTGGTTTAGCAGAAACTTGACATTTTGGACAAGGATCAGTCATCCAAGTATAAGTTCTAACATTTTCATATTTCTGCGTAGTCCAAGTATTTTTTGTTCTATAATCTGTCCATTGACTAGTATTTTTTGACAATTCTTTATAAATTGCAGTTGCTGAAGGTGACGAATAAGCAAATGCCACTGTAATATCTGTAGCTATTGCTATAATTAATGTCAAAAATGCATATTTTATAAATTTCATAAATATCCCTCCTATAAAAATATATATAACAAACTCTCTTTCAAATTAAATAAAAATTGTTTATTTAATTTTAACATTCTTAAAAAATTAACGTTTTTTGGGCATTTTAAAAGTCTTTGTAATATGCCCGAAAACAAAAAAATAATAAAAAAAAATCTATTACTATAATAATAGACAAATTTTAAAGATATATGAGCAAAAAATGTTTATATCAATTTCTCTATAGGTTTTATCATTTATTAAATATTTAGAAAATATTATTTTTCATTTTTTTTATTTTTCACCTTTTTATCTTTTAAGAGATCACGTATTTCTTCTAATAATATTTCCTCATTACTTTTGATTTGCGTTTTATTTTCTATTTTCTTTTCTTTTGCTTTTTCATTATCAAAATTATGTTTTATCACATTAATTAATTTCACCATCATAAATATACAAAATGCCATCAAGATAAAATCAATTGTATTTTGTATAAAAGAACCATAATTTATTGTTGCATCTTTAAACCTTATAGATAAATTTCCAAAGTCATGGCCACCTATAATAATGCCTAATATAGGGGTAAATATATCATTAACTAAACTAGATACAATCTTTGAAAAAGCATTTCCTATAATTACTCCAACAGCTAAATCAAAAACATTTCCTTTATTTATAAAATCTCTAAACTCTTTAAGAATATTTTTCATATATATCAATTCCTTTCACGAATATACTAGCATATTTTAATAAAAAATCAATATTTTTAAATTATCGTATCATAAGAAATACCATCAATATTTAATGATTATGTTATTTTTATTTAAAAATAATCGAAATAGTGTTTATAAACTGAAACTCATTTTTAGATAATATATTATTTATAATATTTATTTCTAATTGTTTTTATTTTATGTTCCATATTTTAAACTCCAAAAATATTATAAAACAATTTTTGAAAAATTAATATGTCGATTTATAGGATTTATTTTCTTTTATTTAAATTAAAAATTTAACATAGAATTAATTGAGATGATATTATGAATAAAATAACTATTGGTATACCTAAATCTTTACTCTATTATAAATATAAAGATTTATGGATAAATTTTTTTAAATACTTAGACTGTAATATAGTAATCAGTCCAAATACAAATAAAGAGATATTAGAAAATGGAATTAAACTCAGTATGGATGAATCATGTCTTGCTATGAAAATATATTTGGGACATATAAATTATTTAAAAGATAAATGTGATTATATTTTTGTACCAAGAATTGAATGTATTAAAAAAAATGAAAAAACATGTACAAACTTCTCTGCGTTATATGACTTAATAAATACAATATTTGAAACAAAAATACTCTATTATAATGTCAACTTAGAAAAGAATATTGATGAATACACTGCATTTATTAATATGGGAAAATATTTAAAAATTCCACTTAATAAAATTAAAAAAGCTTATTTTGAAGCAAAAAATAAGGAAAAAATTTTAAAAATAAATAATATATTAAAACAAAATAAAATACTACAAGATTCAAATAAAATAAAAATATTATTAGCAGGACATCCATATAATTTATATGATGACTTTATTGGGAATCAAATAGTAAAAGTTTTAAAAGATAATAACGTAACAATAATATTTTCTGATATTTATGATGATATTAATTTAGAAAATGAGGTTAAAGCAATTAGTAAAAATAATTATTGGACTTATAATAAAGAGATGATAGGCGCTATTGAACATTATAAAAATAAGATTGATGGAATAATTCTAGTAACCTCTTTTCCTTGTGGACCAGATTCTTTAAGCAACGAAATGATAATAAGAAATGTATCAATTCCGATAACAAATATTATAATGGATGAAGGTAATTCTAATACTGGATTAATAACTAGAATTGAAAGTTTCATAGATATATTAGAAGAAAGGAAAAAAAATGAAAGAAAAAACAATTAGTTTTCCCCACTTAGGAGATTATTATATACCTATTAAATTTTTATTGAAAAGAATAACTAACTATAAAATAATAACCTCACCTCCAATTACAAAAAAAACAATTGAATTAGGAACAAAATACTCTCCAGATTTTGCTTGTATTCCATTTAAATATAACTTAGGTAATTTTATAGAAGCTTTAGAAAATGGAGCAAATATTTTAATACAAGCAGGTGGAGGTTGTAGATATGGTTACTATTATGAAGTTCAAGAAAAAATTTTAAAAGATTTAGGCTACGATTTTGAAATATATACTTTGCAAGAAAAAAACAAAATGACTTTAAAAAGTATATATAATAATTTTAAAAAAATTGATCCTAATATAAAACCTATTAAGTTATATTACAATGTTATTATCACAATATTAATGATAAGATACATGGATAATATAGATGAATATATACGTTTAAATATAGGATTTGAAGTAGAAAAAAATAGTTTTATCAATTTAAAAAAAGAAATGTTAAATGATTTCGAAAATAGTAAAGGTCTGTTTTCACTAACAAGAAAATATTGTAAATATAAACACCTATTTAAAAAAATAAAAATAAATAAACCATCTAATTGTCTAAAAGTTGGCATCATTGGAGAATTATATACTAATATGGAACCATTTTCTAGTTATTTTCTTGAACGGGAATTAGCTTCTATGAATATACAAGTTAAAAGATTTACAAATTTAAGTTACTTATTATATGAAAAAAAATTCTTAGAAAAAAGAAATTTAAAATATATAAAAAAATATTGTAAATATAATATTGGTGCAGATGGAATGGACAACATTTATAGAGCTAAATATTTAATAGATAATAAATATGATGGAATTATTCATATTAAACCTTTTGGATGTACCCCAGAAATTGGAGCGATTCCAATAATTAGAAAAGTTTGTAATGATGCAAAAATGCCAATAATTTATTTTTCATTTGATTCTCAAACAAGTGAAACTGGAATTAAAACTAGATTAGAAGCATTTTATGACATGTTAAAAATAAAGAAAGGACGATAAAATGAACGCTTATTTAGGCATTGATATTGGATCAATATCAACTAAAGGAGTTATTATAGATTGTGATAATAACATTTTGGCAAGTGATTACATTTGGACAAAAGGTAATCCTATTGAAGCGGTAAAAAAATTGATTTCAAATTTGGAAAGTCAAGTAGATAAAAACAAATTAAATATAATTGGAGTTGGCACAACAGGATCTGCACGAAAACTAATTGGCACAATGTTAAACGCAAATATAGTAAAAAACGAAATAACTGCACATGCTATTGGTACTCTATCACTTTACCCAGATGTTAAAACAATATTTGAAATTGGTGGACAAGACTCGAAAATAATTTTATTAGAAGATGGTATTGTTGTCGATTATGCGATGAATACGCTTTGCGCTGCAGGAACAGGTTCTTTTTTATCAAGTCAAGCTGAACGGTTAGGAGTAAAAGTTGAAGACTTTGGCCCAATCGCGCTTACCAGTAAAAATCCAACAAAAATTGCAGCCAGATGTACTGTATTTGCAGAAAGTGACTTAGTTCATAAAGCCCAAATGGGATATAAAAAAGAAGATATAATTGCAGGCCTTTGTAATAGTGTTGTATCAAATTATTTAAACAATGTAGGAAAAGGTAAGAAAATAAAAACACCCATAATATTTCAAGGTGGGGTCAGTAAAAATATTGGAGTGAAAAAAGCTTTTGAAAAAGAAGTTGGTCAAGAAGTTATTGTAGATAAAAATGGGCATCTAATGGGGGCTTTAGGAATCGCAATCTTATCAAAAAATGCAAGTAAAAAAACTAGCTTTGACTTTTCTATAACTGAAGATAAATTTGAAACAAAAGGTATTGAATGTAATCGATGCTCAAATCATTGTGAAATTATATGTGTTAGCAAAAATAAAAAACTAATTGATTCATGGGGAAATAGATGTAGCAATGGAGAGCTGGTACTTAATAAAAAATAACTAATAACTAAAAAATTTTGGAAGAAAAATTAATAGTCCAATAATAAAAGCTATAATAGCATTAAATAAAACTGCTCCAGCTGCAATGTCTTTAGCCAATTTTGCCAGTTTATTATTTTCTTTAGTTATCATATCAACAATAGTTTCAATGGAAGTATTAAACATTTCAGCAGAAATAACTAAAGAAAATAATATTAGACAAATAATCCATTCTAATAAAGAAATTTTTAATAAAATTCCTAAAATAATAACACAACACATTGAAAAAAAATGTAATTTCATATTTCTTTCTGATTTAAATGAACTTTTTATTCCACAAATTGCATATTTAAAACTATTAATTAATTTTTTCATACATACTCTCTTTCTATATAAATTGTATCATATATTTTTAATAATAATTAAAGAAATATCTCACGACATTATTCTACAAATTTTTTTTAATTCTTAATTTATAATAAAAAAAACAATTTAAAGAAAAAACTTTAAATTGTTTAACAGGTAAACTATAAATTAAACTATAGCATTTGGATAGAAAAAGTTTTAGCTAAAGAATAATTGAAATAGTTTATTAAAGTATTATTATTTGTAATAATATCTATCGCACAATAACATATAAATATGTTTAGATATTATTTGAAAAAATTAGTAATAAGTTTTTTATAGAAAAGATTATACTAAAATTCTTATTACTTATAATTTTTTATACACCTCCTTTTTATGAATAAAATATTCATAATTTTTTTTTATTTGTTAATACTATAAATGTATAACAAATTAGATAAAGAATAGCTATAACTTTAGTTGATATTTTCATAATATTTAATATATTATGAATGCATTTTTCTTTATCATTGTACTTAAATTTTATCAAAAAAAAACTATTTTTGCAATCTTTAAATCAAAATTTGATAAAAATTTAAAAAAATAAATTATAATTATAATCTTTATGAAAAGAATTTTTAGTCATAAGTTAGTCATTATAAGGAGGAAAGAATATGGCAAGAAAAGGAGAAAATATTTTTCATAGAAATGACGGAAGATGGGAAGCAAGATATATCAAAGGGTATACTATAAACGGGCAATATAAATATGGTTATTTATATGGAAAAAGTTATAAAGAAGTAAAAGAAAAAAGAATTAAAACATTAATGAACTTAGAAAAAATAGTAAAAAAAGAAAAAAATAATAATGATTTAATATTTTTATATGAAAAAATCAATCAATGGTTAGATTATCAAAAAATTTCAATTAAACAATCTACATATACATATTATTACAGTGTTGTTAATAAGCATATAAAACCATATTTAGGAAATATCTTATTAAGAGATATAAATGAAGAGTTAATAAACAATTTTACTTTAAATAAAATTAATAAATCAAATTTGAAAATGTCTACTATTAAAGAGATCATCATTATTTTAAAACAAATATTATTTTTTTGTAACATAAATTTAAAAATAAAATTACCTAAAATAACAAAAAATAATATTAATATTTTAGAAAAAAATGATAAATTATTGCTTGAAAAATATATATGTAATAACATAAATGAATATACAATAGGCATATTAATATCATTATACGTCGGACTAAGAATTGGTGAAATATGTGCTCTAAAATGGGAAAATATTGACCTGAATACAGGAATAATAACTGTCAAAAATACTGTGGTTAGAGTTAAAGACATGAGTAATAATTCATCTAATAAAACTAAATTAATAATAACAAAAACAAAAACAGAAAATTCAATGCGAGAAATACCTATAAATTCAAATTTAAATGAAATATTAAAAAAGTTTAAAGGAAATAAGAATGATGATTTCTACATTATTACTTCTTCAAAAAAGTTCATAGATCCAAGAAATTATTATAACCAATATAAAAAAATATTAAAAAATTGTGGATTAAAAAATTATAAATATCATACTTTAAGACATACTTTTGCTACTAATTGTATTGAATTAGGACTTGATCCCAAATCATTAAGCGAAATTCTAGGACATTCTGATATAAAAATAACTTTATCTTTATATGTGCATCCAAGTTTAGATATCAAAAAAGAATTTATGAATAAAAAATTAAGTTTCCCAATACATTTATAGTCAAAAAATTAGTCAAAAATTAAAAAAAAAGAAATAAAATTCAGGTTAAATTAATATACTTTTCATAATATATTAAATATTATGAAAATATAAAATATTACAAATAAGAAATTTCGGTAAAAATATCTGTCATATTTAAATTAAAAAAATATTCATAATTATTTCTTTTATATAAAAAACTCGAAATTCAATAAAAATTCAAAAGTTCGAGCCTTCTGTCAAATTGCTGTCTATAAATAAGAAATTAAATAATTTATTAATTATTATTAGTGTAACATGAAATATATAATTTAGCTCTAAAATTTTATATTGTTCACCTATTCAATAAAACTATTTATAATATTATTTATTCTAATATTTATTTAAACAAAAAAAACTAACTAGTATTAGTTAGAATTTATTACGCTCAAAAAAGTTTGAACAACTTTTTATTTCATTTTTTTAAATAATTTTTTTGTATTTGTTGATGTTATGTTTTTAATTTCATCATAATTCATTTTTTTTCTTAAATAGATATAACTAATTATAGAAAATACAGAAGCACCTAGTACACCATCTAATAAATCATACATAGTATCATATAATCCAATATCTATATATCCACCATATTTTTGGATCCAATTTTCTCCATTAACAATTAATTCATCAATATCAATTTTTATTGCTTTATTGACTTTCTCATCATTTAGATCTACACTTCTAATTTCCGTTATTAAAGTATCTTTCTGCATATCAGCTCCTACAAGATTATCAACACCAAATTCAAAGCATTCCCACAAAACAAGAATTGTCATAGTAAAGCAAAACGAAATTATTATTTTATAAAATATTGGCAATCTTAATTTTTCATTCTTTTTATCTACAAGAGTTATAAAAAATAGCCCTACTGATACTAATAACATCCCACTTGTAAAATGGAGCAAATCATCCCACCATGTAATATTTATATAATATTCTCCGATTTCTCCCATAATTTCTGATGCAAAAATAAAAAGGTATATTACAATTTCGATTGACATTGGAAATTTAATATTAAATTTTTTATCAAATATTCTCGGTAATGAAAATAATACTAAAGTATAAAAACAAGCAAACATCATAAACCACTCTTTTAAGAAAAATTGCCTTATCATTATAACTACAACTATTAAACTTAAAATAGAGCGAATTACCTGATTAAATTTAACTTCTTTTAACTTCATAACTTTCCACATAATACCTTTGCTATTTATTCATATACTTTATTTTCTACATTTTTTGAAAATAATCTACTTAATAGATTTATGTCAGTAGTTTGTTTTGATTCTAATGAATCAAATTCTTTTCTTTTTCTTGAAAGCCTATTCATTGTTTGATCCATCTTCCAAACATCATCAGCAAGTTTCTTCAACTCTTTTTTATCTTTATCAGACATACAAGTTGATTTGTAATTTAGTTTATGCTCACTAGATGCCCAGAAATCCATTGCCGTACTTCGTATTTGAATTTCACAATTTATATTTCTCTTAACTCCATTAATAACAACAGGAATTTGGACAATAATATGGTACCCTCTATACCCGCTTATCTTTGGATTTTTTATATAGTCCTTTTCTTCTATAATAGTGAGGCTACCTTTACTTTTTATCTTTGCTATTACAGAATAAATATCATCTACAAAATTACAAATAATTCTTGCTCCTACGACATCACATAACAAAAAAGTATTCTCAATTGTAAAATCTATATTTTTACGATTCATTTTCTCATAAATGCTGCTAAATGTTTTTATTCTGGTTTTTATATGATTAATTGGCTGTATTTCACTTAACGCAAAAAATTCATCATTTATAATATTTAGTTCTGTTTGTAATTGCTTTAAAGCAGCTTCATAATATAATTTAACATTATTGAACTCTTTTAGCCACGAATCTTGTTGAAACATTAATCGTCCCTTCTTCCGAATAGTAATATTAATCTTAGTATTTGAATCAATGCCGTTGTAACACTTGCTACATAAGTTAAGGCAGCAGCTGTTAATACTATTTTCCCTTTCTTTAATTCTTTACTTGTTAAAAAATGAGAATAATCTAGTTCTTTTAATGCTCTTTTACTTGCATCAATTTCTACAGGTAATGTTATAAGTTGGAATAAAAAAATAACTACTTCTAAAATAATACCTATCCATATCAAATTAATTGCACTAAATAACACACCTAATACGATTGCAAAATATCCTGCATAAGAAGAAAAATTAACTACTGGTACTAAACTCGCTCTAATACGCATAAAAATATAGTTATCTTTGTCTTGAATTGCATGACCACATTCATGACAAGCAACACTTACGCTTGCAATAGAAGTACCATAATAAATATTTCTCGATAAATTTACTTGTTTTTTTCGTGGATCATAATGATCACTTAAATACCCATTTACTTCGCCAATAGATACATCTTGCAATCCATTATTATCTAATATATATCTTGCCGCATCATAACCTGTAAGGCCTCTTTCATTTTTTACTTTACTATATTTTTTATATGAAGATGAAACAAATGCCTGTGCGGCAACTGTTATGATTAACGCAATAAACGTTAATCCATAACTTATAAAATAATAATCCATATTCTATTCCCTTTCTATTAATTTAATATCTGTATATATTTTTTTATTTCTTTTTCTGTTAAGACTTTTCCTTGAGTTATTACTTTATCATTGATTATCAATGCTGGTGTATTAGAAATATTATATTTATCTA
>CAYQJD010000025.1:0-14606 GCA_964417835.1 uncultured Muribaculaceae bacterium | reverse complement strand
ATTTTTAAATTTTAGTGCACATTAATTGTGCACTTTCAAAAATAATCTACATAAAATAGTATTGTAGAAGATTTTTAGCACAATGTATTGACAAGTGCTAAAAAAGTGATATAATATAATTGTGAAAGGAAGAAAAGATTATGGATTTAATACCAAGAAAATATTTATTAGATGACTTTTTTAATGATTTTGTTACTTCAAAAGGTAATGGGATGATGAAGTGCGATATTTATGAGGAAAATGATGCTTATAATATTGAATTAGATATACCTGGATTTGATAAGAAAGATATTAATATTGAATGTAAGGATGGTTGTTTAACTATAACTGCTAACAAAGAAAATATTAACAATATTGAAGAAAAAAATTATATTATAAAAGAAAGAAGTTTTGGAAAATATTCTAGATCATTTAATTTGGGTGATATAAATCCTGATGAGATTGCAGCAAAGTTTAATAATGGGACTTTATTTATAACTATCCCTAAAGAAGAAAAACAAGAAAATAAAAAAGTTATTGAAATAGGTGAATAAAAGAGTTAAAATCTCTTTTATTTTGATTTTATTAAAAATTATTATATAATTTGTTTTGGAGAGATAATATGAAAAATTGTGTTTTAATTTATAATCCCAACAGTGGTCATACATTAAATGATAACAATTTAAAAAATGCAAAGACAATTTTAACAGAATATAAATACAATGTTAAAATTATTGCAACTAAGTATGCTGGGCATGCTAAAGAAATTGTAAGTCATTTAGAAGAAGTGGATTTAGTTATAAGTGTAGGTGGAGATGGCACTTTTAACGAAGTGGTAACTGGAAACATGGAAAGAAAAAAGAGATTATTAGTATCTAATATCCCAGTAGGAACTACTAATGATATTGGTACAATGTTTGGCTATGGAAAAAATTTTGAAAATAATTTAAAACTTCTTTTAGAAGGGTCTGAAAAAAATATTGATATTTGTTCAGTAAATAATAGACCTTTTGTATATGTTGCTGGATTAGGGAAATTTATTAATATTGCATATGATACTCCAAGATATTTAAAGAAAAAATATGGTTACTTTGCATACTTAATCGAAGGCATAAAAGATTTTTTTAAACCAATTAAATCTTATAAAGTAAATTATGAGGTTAATGGTCAGAAAAAAACAGGATATTTCTCTTTTATCTTAATTAGTAATGCTAATAGAATAGCCGGTATAAATGTTTTTTATAAAGATGTAAAATTAGATGATAATCAATTTGAAGTTTTATTATGTAATTTTACAACAAGAAGACATATAATAAGAACATTAAAGTTATTGATAGATAATGACCCAAACAATATAAGTGGTTTGGAATTTTATAAGACTAATAGAATAAAATTTGAATTTGATCAATATCCAAAAAAAGCTTGGTGTATTGATGGTGAAAAACTTAATCGTGCAAATAAAACATATATATTTGAAACTATTAATGACTTTAAAATTCTAATGCCAAATAAAAATATAAAAAAACTTTTTACTAGAAAAATTAATTTAATAGATGAATAAAGGTAGATAATTTCCAAAAATTATCTACCTTTTTTTAAAAACAAATAAATTATTGAACTAATTAATGTTAATAAAGATATTATTGCACCATAATATAATTTATTCGGAACATATTTTAAAACTAAATTGTGATCTCCTTTGTCTAAATCGAACCCTAAAAGAGCATTGTCAATTTTGTATGTTTTAATTTCAGTGTCGTTATCATAAACTTTCCAACCTTCATCGTAAGGGATAGAAGTGAAAATAGATTTTCTATCTTCTAAGAAAATTTGACCATATATTTTATCTTCCTTAAATTTGGTTATTTCTATTTTGTTATCTTTTATTAAGTCATAAGCTTCATTAAGTTTTTCATTATTTAGTTTATAGACATCAATTTCTTCATTTAAATAATTTGAAAAGCTAACGTATATATCAAAAGATGTATCATTAAATAATTCACAAATAACATATGGTTCATCATAATTTTCATATTTAGTTATAGGAATATTTGTATTTATAGCAATATCACTAATATTTGTATTATTTTTATAATAAACTATATTATTAATTATAATATAATTAATTAAGTTATTATTCCAATAAAAATATAAGAAATCATTTTGAATATTTTTATAAGTGAATTTTACTATAGTTTCACTAACCTCGTTATAAATTATATTTTTTTTCTCTAAATTAACTCTTTCTAAAACAGTTTCTATATTTGTAGCAGCTTCAATAAAACTATTTTGGTATTCAAAAGGATTTATATAATTATATGCCCAATTTTTTATATTTGAATTTACTCCAAACATTAATCCTAATGTTTTATTTGTTTTATATAAATCATTATTATCTATTAATGTATAATAATAATTATTTTTTTTAATTCCTATGGTATATTTAATATCAAAAATCATATCATAAATAGGAGTATTTTCTTTATAATAATAGCTATTTATACTGTTTCCAGGTTGACCTAAATTAAAATTCATTTTTGATAAAGAATTATAAGCCATAGAACTAAATATTGTTTGTCCATAATAGTCATACCAAGCTCCATCATTTAATGTTAGTAAATTATTTTTTTCAATTCTGTAAAATGGTTCATTATCTTTAGCATTTATATTATTAATTTTTGTATGAATATTATTATATGATGAATAAAAACTTTTAACAGAATGAGAAATATTCCAATTAGAATTTAAATTTAAAATACATTCAATGCATATCATAAAAATGAAAATAAATATGGATAATGATTTTGATTTAAGTTTATAAAAAATATAAATTATAAAATAAATGGATATTAATAAAAAATTAATTTTTAGCATTTTTAAAGAAATATTTTCAAATTTAGAAAAATATATAAATGCTAAATATAAAATACAAATTAAATAACTAAATATTACCTTAGATATACTAAGTTTAGAAATGTTTTTTAAAGAATATCCACAAATTGTTATTAAAATAAAACTATAAATAAAAGAATATCTATAAGGCAAATCATTTGGGACATGAAATCCATGCCATATATAATCTAATGGAGCTATATAAAAAGAAAGAAATAATATCAATAAAATAATCGAATATGTTATTTTTATTTTTTTGTTTATTGCATTATTTAAATAAAAAATTATGAAAAAACCAATACTTAATATTCCGCATGATACATTTGGTGAGTTAGAAATATCTGTAGCAAATACTGTTGGATAAACTCCAGTAACATTATTTTTTATAAATTCTAATATAGAAAAATAATAATATTGTCTAGTTGGCATTGTCCCTAAAATAGCATTAGTACTTTTTAGTGCATTATACATTGGTAGTAATTCCCATGCAGTCAAACCTGCAGCTATTAAAGAGCAAAATGCAAACTTTATGGATCTAAATATTATTTTTTTAATTTCCATATGTTTAAAGTTTAGTAATAAGAACACAATGAAATAAATAACAGAAAAAATACATATCATATATGCTATAAAGTAGTTAGAATATAGCATTAGTGCAAGTGCTACTGCATATAATATTCCTTTATTTTCTAAAATTATCTTTTCAATTCCTAATGTGATTAGTGGTAAAAAAATCATACCATCCAGCCACATTATATTCCAATAATACGCAATAAAATATGCGGAAAAAGCATACAATAAACTTAAACCAATAAACGAATTATTGTTGAACTTAAACTTTTGCTTTAAAAAATATGACATTGATGTCGCTGCACCAATAGCTTTCATAGCAATAATTATTGAATATGACATAAGTAAATTTTCTCTTTTAAAGAAAAGTAAAATAATATTAAAGATACTTGACATATAATTAAAAAAATTTCTAAAAAATGGTAATCCTAAGCCAGTATTAAATGAGTATATTAAACTTTCGCTATTGTGTATTCTATCGTACAATTCTGCTAACATAGGTCCATATTGATGAAAAAAGTCTACTTTTAACATTGAATTGTCTCCAAATGGAGTAATATTTTTAATGAAATATATAATTGCTAATATAAAAATTCCACTAATAAATGTAAAAAATAAGTAATCATTTTTTTTAAAAAAATTTTTGACTTTTATCATAAAAAACACCGTTAAAATTATATCTTATAAATAGTGATAAATCAATTATTCTATATTTTTATTTAAAAAATATTAAGTTTATTGAATGAAATTTATAATAGCTGATTTTTCTTGCAAATTCATATTTATTGTTGTATTATTAACTAGTTATTTAAAAAGGAAGTGCTGATATGGATAAAATTATTAATGTTGCTGTAGTTGCGCACGTTGATGCTGGAAAAAGTACTTTAGTAGACGCTTTATTAGAACAAAATGGTGTGTTTAGAGAAAACGAAATAGTTGTAGACTGTGTAATGGATAGCAACGACATTGAAAGAGAAAGAGGTATTACAATATATTCAAAAAATTGTGCTATAAGATATAAAGACTATAAAATTAATATAGTTGATACTCCAGGACATGCAGATTTTTCTAGTGAAGTAGAAAGAGTAATAAAAACTGTTGATACTGTTATTTTAATTGTAGATAGTGCAGAAGGTCCAATGCCTCAAACTAGATTTGTACTTAAAAAAGCTTTAGAGCAAAATCTTAGACCAATTTTATTTATAAATAAAATTGATAAAAATGATGCTAGACCAGAAGAAGTAGTAAATATGACTTTTGATTTATTTTGTGATTTAAAGGCAACTGATGAACAATTGGATTTTCCTATTGTATATGGTATAGCTAAAGAGGGAAAATCAACTTTAGATTTAAGTAAGATGGAAGATAATATTTCACCATTATTAGATACTGTTTTAGAACAGGTTAAACCATTTGAAGGTAGTGAAGATGATGATTTACAGTTACAAATAAGCTCACTTGATTATGATGATTATATTGGCAGATTAGGTATAGGAAGAATTAATAAAGGAAAGATAACTAATGGAGAAATAGTTACTCTAGTAAGCAACGATGGCAAAGAAACTTCATTTAGAATAAGCAAATTATTTGTAAATGAAGGTATAAAAAAAGTTGAAAAAAAAGAAGCATATTTTGGTGATATTGTTACAATTGCAGGATGTTCTAGTATTTCTATTGGTGATACAGTTTGTACTTTAGGAGCTCCTAATCCGTTGCCTCCAATTAATATTGATAAGCCTACACTATCGATGAATTTCTTAGTTAATAACAGCCCTTTTGCAGGACAGAGTGGAAAATTTTTAACAAATAGACATATTAAAGAAAGATTAGAAAAAGAGCTTGAAACAAATGTTGGACTTGAAGTAGAGGAACTTGAAAATAGTGATGGATTTAAAGTAAGTGGTAGAGGAGAATTGCATTTGTCAATTCTTTTAGAAAATATGAGAAGAGAGGGCTATGAACTTTCTGTTTCAAAACCACAAGTTTTATATAAAGAAATTGATGGGATAAAATGTGAACCATTTGAAATAGTAATTGTTAATTGTCCAAGTGATTATGCAAGTACTATAATTAATGATTTGCAAGAACGTAAAGGTTTATTATTAAAGATGCAAAATACAGAGGATAATTATACGCATTTGGAATTTAGTGCACCTACAAGAGGTTTAATAGGCTATAGAAGCGCATTTATAACAAATACAAAAGGAGAAGGTATCATGGTTCGCAGTTTCGAAGATTATAAACCATATGTTGGCCAACTTCTTACACGTAAAAATGGTGTTTTGGTTTCTATGGAAAATGGAAAAACTTTAGGATATTCTTTATGGAATTTACAAGATAGAGGTACTTTAATTGTAGATCCTGCAGAAGATGTTTATATAGGTATGATTGTAGGTATTAATAATAGAGAGAATGACTTAAATGTAAATCCATGCAAAAATAAAGAAATGTCTAATACAAGAAGTAAATCTAGCGACGATGCTATCCAATTAGTGCCTCCTAAAAAATTCACTCTTGAAAGCGCTTTAGAATTTATAGAAGAAGATGAGCTAGTTGAAATTACGCCAGATAGCATACGTTTAAGAAAAAAGATTTTAGATCCTAAAGAAAGATATAGAAATAAGTAAAATAAAAATCCTTTTATTATGAAGGATTTTTTGTTTATAAGAATAATATTATGCCCTTTTTTTAGTAAATTCATTTGATAGAAGATTGTTCTTCTCAACTAATTTAAATCTCCAATTACTAATAATTAAGTCTAGTTCTCCAATATATTCAGTTATTGTAGGGTTAAAACCAATTTTAAATTTATTTAATCCTGCATATTTTGAGTCGGAATTAAATTCGTTAGCTATTCCATTAATATCCGCTATTTCATATTCTTCTTTATACATATCCAATATTTTATTATGCAAAAAATAATTTGGATTTAAATAATTATAGTTTTTATCTACACCAGATATTAATATAGTGATTTTATTATCATATTTTATAACAATAGCGCCTGCTATATATGTGTCCTCATTCTTTTTTAGTCCTGCTGTTGCATATATTACATCTTGTTTATATTCCTCTAAAATAGCATCTGAATTCATTTTTTCATTAAGATTTTTTTCACTAGGATCTTTTTGTAATTTTAAATTTAATTGTTCATTTTTACTTTGCTCTTCTTCAACTTTCTTTTTAGAACTAATTAAATATTTTTCGTAATTCACTTTAACTAATATTAAATCTGCTTGATTACTTTTTTTAAAAGAATTTAAGAAATTTCTATAATAGTTTATATTTCTATCTTTCATATTTTTAACAAATTCATATAAATACTCAATCTTACTTACATCAGCCACTTCAAGTTCTAGGCCTTTATTTTCTGTTGAACGAATTTTACTTCTAAATCTTTTTTCTAATTTGTTTACATCATATTCTTTTAAATTTATTAGCGCAGTAAGTTTTGGTTGTAAAAGTTGAAGTGGTTCAATTTCCTTTCTTTTTTTAAAACCAAGTGATTTTAATTCTTCTAATATATCTATATTTTCATTTGTTAATCTATTAAAATTATTTTTATAATCTATTGTTGCTATAGGAATTTCCGGATTTATTTTTAAAAATATTATTTTTTTCTTTTTATAATATTTTATAAGATTATTTGTAAATCTTTTAACTAAGTCTGTGTCATTATAATCAATTATGAATCCTTTTGGGCAATAAGCGTAGTAATATTTATTTCCAATCTTTTTTGTTAAAAACATTCCAGCTGCTAATATTTCATTTTCATTAGTGGTATAACCAACAAATGAATAATCAAAACCTGTCTCTGATAAAACCATACCATAATTTGCAGTTTGACAATAGTTTTTATATGGACTTTTCATGACAAAACTTTCAAATTTTTCTCTATCTAATTCTATCATCTTCATATAATTACACCTCCTAATTATTATATCATAACATTCTTTGTATTTGAAAATTAAGTATTATTTTTACATTTTGTTTAAAAAAACTTGAAATACAATATAAAGTATGCTAAATTAATTTATGAATTAGGTGATTTTATGGAAAATGTTTTATTAATAATTTCTGTTTTATTAATTGTATTAGTTTTACTTCAAAGTAATAAAGCTAATGATGGTGCACAAATTATTTCTGGAGGAAATACTGATTTATTTCAAAATCAGAAAGAAAGAGGTTCGGAACTTTTAATAAGTAGAATTACTATGGTTTTAGGTGCAGCATTTTTTATAATTTCTTTTATACTTTATATTAAATAGATAAAAAAACACATTATATATATATTTGTGTTTTTTTATGCTATAATAAATACTAAGGTAGGTAAATATGAAAGAACAAATAATAGATTTAATGAATACAAAATATGAGGCTTTAGGGGCAATTGAAATTAATGATTTTTTGGGTCTTTCAACGCCTGAAGATTTAAATAGACTAAATAATAATTTAAATGATTTAGTAAAAGACAATATAATGTATAAAACCAAAAAAAACAAATATATTTTATATAAAAATTGTCCTAATTTAAAAGTTGGAACTCTATCCCTTAATAAAAAGGGATTTGGTTTTTTAATAGTACCAAATGGAGAAGATATTTATATAGATCATAGTAATTTAAAAAACGCTGTAAATGATGACAAAGTATTGATAGAATTAATAAATAACAATGAAAAAATAGAAGGACGTGTATTAAGAGTTTTAAATAGAGATCTAAATAATTTATTAGGAGAAATATATATTAAAAATAACAAAGTATGCGTTAAACTTGATGATGAAACGAAAAAAATAGAAATTATACTTGATCAAAAAAAGTCAAAAGGAGTAGTTGAAGGAACAAAAGTATTGGTTTCAGCCATAAAAGAAATGTCTAAAAATAAATATTTAGGCAAAATAACAACTGTTATCGGACACAAAGATGACCCTGGAGTTGATATAAAAGTAATTGCATATAAGTATGAAATATATGATGAATTTTCAAAAAACGCTATGCAAGAATCAGAAAATTTACCAGTAGAAGTTTTGGAAACTGATTTAAAAGGAAGAACTGATTTGACAGATAAAGTTATTTTTACTATTGATGGAGATGATACTAAAGATATAGATGACGCCATAAGTTATGAGTTTAAAAATGGACTACATGAATTAGGAGTACATATAGCAGATGTTAGTTACTATGTAAAAGAAGATAGCTTTTTAGATAGAGATGCTTTAAATAGAGGTACGAGTTCTTATCTTGCCGATAGTGTTATTCCGATGTTACCTCATAAACTTTCAAATGGTATTTGCTCACTTAATGAAGGAGTAATAAGACTTACTGAATCTTGTGTTATGAGAATTGATGATAAAGGTAATGTAATTGATTATGATATTTTCCCAAGTTATATTAAGTCAAGAAAAAAAATGACTTATAGTAAAGTAAATGATATATTAATGAGAAATATTGTTGATAAAGAGTACGAATCATATGCCAAAATATTAATAAAAATGAATGAACTTGCTCATATATTGAGAAAAAATAAAGTGAATAGAGGATATATTGATTTTGATTTAGATGAAGCCAAAATAATAGTTGATGAGAATAAAAATGTAATTGGTATAGAAAAACGTATTAGAGAAGATGCAGAAAAAATGATTGAAGACTTTATGATAGTTGCAAATGAAACTGTTGCGGGAGATATATATAATATGGATTTACCATTTATTTATAGAGTTCATGATATTCCAAATAAAGATAAAATTGAAAGATTTTTAAGAATAGTAAGTTTAATGGGATACAATTTAAACGGAAAAGTAAAAGATTTAACACCATCTGCAATGCAAAAAATGTTAGCAGATTTAAAAGAAGTACCTCAATATGAAGTTTTATCAAGTATGTTATTAAGAAGTATGAGAAAAGCTGTTTATCAAAGCGACAATATCGGACATTTTGGCTTAGGCAGTAAATGTTATACTCATTTTACATCTCCAATTAGAAGATATCCCGATCTTATGGTACACAGATTATTAAGAAAATATTTGTTCGAACATAATATTAACAATGAAACAATAGATTTTTATAAAAAAAAGCTTGATTATATTGCTACTCAATCAAGTGAAAGAGAAGTTGCAGCAGTGGCAGCAGAGCGAGAAGTAATGGAAATGAAAATGGCTGAATATATGGAAAATCATATAGGAGAAGAATATGAGGGAATAATAACTGGAGTTGAAAATTTTGGCTTTTTTGTTGAATTAGAAAATATGGTAGAAGGATTAGTGCATATAAGTAGTCTTAAAGGTGATTTTTATAATTATGTTGAAGACTTATTATGTTTAATTGGTGAAAATACAAAAAAACGATATACATTAGGAGATAAAGTCAAAATTAAAGTTATAAGTGCATCTAAAGAAGCAAAAACTATAGATTTTGAATTAATTGAGGCAAAAGATGATAGAAATCAAAAATAAAAAAGCATATTTTGATTATTTCGTTGAAAGAGAAATCGAATGTGGAATAGTTTTAACGGGTACAGAAATTAAATCAATAAGAAAAGGTAATTCAAACTTAAAAGATACTTATGCTAGAATAAAAAATAACGAAATTTTTATTATAAATATGTATATAACTCCATATGAAGAAGGGAATAGATTTAATGTGCCAGAAAGAAGAGAAAGAAAACTACTTTTGCACAAAAATGAAATATTAAAATTAAAAAATGAAGTAACTAAAGATGGTTATAGTTTAATACCACTTAAATTATATTTTAAACAAAATAATGCTAAAATATTATTAGGACTTTGTAAGTGCAAAAAACTTTATGATAAAAGACAAACTATTAAAGAAAGAGACCTAAGTAGAGAAAAGAAACAATTTTCAACTTACTAGGTCTTTTTAAATATCTTTATTTTAAAAATCATTTTTAAAAATATTATCATTGATAATTATATTATAGTCTTTATCGATAGTTCCAGTTAAATTTTTATCAAAAAATATTATATTATTTTTTATTACAATATTTCCTTCAAAATTTAAAATGTTACAGTTTTCATCTGTTAATTGCAAAGTATAGGATTTATCTTCACTAATTATTATATAATCTTTTGTATTACATTCAGTTATAAATATTTTCTTCCCTGATATTTCTTTTACATCAATAGCATTTATATAAGGGGAAAATTTTCTATATACTATAAAAACTATTAAACTTAAAATTATGATAAAACTCAAAGCAATTAATATTGTTTTTAAATAATTTTTTTTATTTGACTCTACGGGTAAAGAATCAACGACTTTAATTTTATTTTTTATTTTTGGCATATTATATTCACCTGTATATATTATATTGTATATTATTAAATAATCCAATAATAAATTGTAAAGCAAGATTTTTTATGGTATACTTTTTATAGTATAGGAGGCTAGATATGATGTATATCAATTCCTTTATAACAGAACTATCTAAAAAGGTAGATACTGTTGAAGTGCAGTTAAAAGATTTTGAAAGTAAGATAGAAAAAATAAATAATGTTAAAAAACTACTTACTTTAAAAACGTTAAAGGATATAGATAGTTTGACAGGCAGGGATTTGGTTTTACTTACAAAGGATGACTTTGCACAAATTTTAAGTGTTTTTAACTTTGAAAATCCAGAAGAAAAAATAAAAACATTTTTTAATGCATCAGTTTGTATAAAAGTTAATCAACAGCTTTCTGATGAAGAAAAAAATATAAATGAGGAAAATTACTATATAAAATGGCTCGATGAACAAATAAAATATATAAAAGAATATATTAATGACTTTAATAATAATAATAAAGAGTATTATAACAGCTTAAAGTTAAGTGATTCATTATATAAAAAGTATATAGATTTTTTTAAAAATGACAAATTAATAAAACCTATATACAACATTGAAGAATTTAATGAAGTAATAAAAAAAAGTGGAATAATAAGTTCTGAAAAATGGCAACTTTTAAAATATGTTGGTGAAAAAAATATTGAATTTCAAAAAAAGAGTACTTCAAAAAAAGATGAAACAATTGAATATAGTGACGAAGAAATATTGTCTTTTGTAGAACAAATATTAAAAAACGAAAGAGATTTATTAAATGAAATTGATGATGAATCCATTAAAACTTCTTTAGAAATTTTAAAATATGATGATGAAAAAATAGCATCTATGCAATTAACTAAAAAAGATGTAAGTAATTATCAAAAAATTCCAATTATTGATACTATGAATAAAACTTACATAGAAACTAAAGCTATGTTAAAAGATGATGCGGATAAAGATGCAATAAAAATAGAAAAAAATCTAAAAAATTTATTAGAGCTTGTTGAAAGCTATGATGTTTTAAAGAAAATAGAGTAGGAGGTTTTGTAAAAAATGCATAATGGAATTGAAGAAATATTAAATTATTTTAATAAGTATTTAATAATAGAAAAAGAAGAGGAACCTACTTCTTCCTTTATAAGAAAAATAGAAAATTTAATAAAAACTATAGATGAAAGACACTATATTACAGACTTTGATTTAGTAGAAGCATTAGTAAAAAAACATGAAACATCAGACGTTGATTCAATACTTATAGATGTAATGTTGAACTTGAATTTTTATAATTGTTATTTAATGAATAAAAAAATCAAGTATGTAGAACCAAATTTAGAAAAAGATATCGAATATGAAATAAAAGAAATAGAAGTTGAAGATATTTTAAAATTTTTAGGAATTAATATATCTGATTTAGATAGAAATTTAGTTAAGGATTTAAAACTATATATAAAAAAGGACACATTTACTGAATTAGCTAGTAAAATTAAGACTGAAGATAAATATAGAGTTATTTATAATAAAATTACTGATCCTAACATTTTAATTGCAATTTTACTTCATTCTAATGAGATAACTATTAATAGAACTCTCGATGCTATTGGGAAAAATAGTTTATGTCTAAATAAATTAATATCAAGTATTCCTTTTATATTAATAGACGATCATGTGAATGATAAATGTAAATTTGGTGTTCCCTGCAATCATAAAAACTTTATAAATAATTGTAAACTAATAAAGAAATATTCTATTAGTTTAGAACGAATGGCAAATTTCTCTATATTTTTTATTCAAGACCCAGTTATTAATGAAAATAATATAAAAAAATTGCTTGAAGTAAAAGTTGAACCTAAAAATATTCTTGAATACTGTGGTAATATATTTACTTTAAATCCGGGTTTAATATATGAAAATATTAAGTTATTAAAATTACATAATATAGAACTAAGAGATGATAATAATAACAATGGATATACAATTTTAGGAATGCAAAATCTTGATATAAAAATTGATTATTTAATAGAACAAAAGCAATGGAGAAAAAATGAATCTGGATTGGATAATATGGATTTAATAAGAGCTCTAATAATTAAGGACGATTATTTGGGCTGGCAAAAATGTTTAAAATATGATATAGTAATTGACGACTTGTTTGATAATAAAAATTTAGAGTATGAAGCAATTCCTAAAATCTATGATAATTATCCTATTTTAAATTATTTAGATGAATCTTTTTTAAAAAATGATAATTATTTAATTGGAGATGTAGTAATTAGCAAATATAGAATATTGAAAAATTTATATAATTTTAATGGAAAAGAAGATGCTTTAAGAAAATCTTTATTTTACAAAACAAGTTTAAGCAATCAGATACTAGAAGAGGTATTCAAAACAATTTCTTCTATAGAAATAGGTGAGAATAGTGTTAAGTTATCTTAAAGAATATAATTTAACTGATGATCAAATAAAAGATATAATAAATACATATGATATAAACTTATTGAAAAATTTAAATTATTCAAAGAAAAACGTAAAAGAAATAATTAATTATTTAAAAGACTTTGGAGTTGCAGATATATATAATGTAATCAAAAAAAGAATAGATTTATTTTTTTGGCCAGTCAATTTATTAAAGCAGAATTTTACAAAACTTGATAAAAATATGCTCCTATATATAATTAATAATTCTATTGATGATTTAATAAATTATAATATATAGTAAACATGAAAATAATCATGTTTTTTAAATTAATAAATATAATAAAATGTAAGTTTTTATCAAAAATTTAAAAAACCCCTTGATTTTAGTTTGCTTTTGGTGTAATATTTAATTCGGTGCTTGCCAAAAGCACATCATAAGTGATTTCCTTATTAAAAAAACTATTGACATGATTTTTTAAATTTGGTATATTACTTATGCACTTCAAAAGTGTGAAATGATCTTTGAAAACTAAGTAAAAAATTTGAGTAATGTAGCTAGTATCAAAATGTTTGATAAAATTATATTTTTATTGAGAGTTTGATCCTGGCTCAGGATGAACGCTGGCGGCATGCCTAAGACATGCAAGTCGAACGAGGGGAACCACTGATTATCTTTGAAAGTTGAGTGCTTGCACAATTCTGGATTTGATATGATGTGGATCTTTCCCCTAGTGGCAAACGGGTGAGTAACACGTGGGTTACCTGCCTTTAAGACCGGGACAACAGTTGGAAACGATTGCTAATACCGGATGTGATCTACGGATTAAAGGGAGCCTTTAAAGCTTCGCTTAAAGATGGGCCTGCGGTGCATTAGCTAGTTGGTGGGGTAATGGCCTACCAAGGCAACGATGCATAGCCGAGCTGAGAGGTTGATCGGCCACACTGGGACTGAGACACGGCCCAGACTCCTACGGGAGACAGCAGTTAGGAATATTCGTCAATGGGGGAAACCCTGAACGAGCAATGCCGCGTGAGTGATGACGGTCCTATGGATTGTAAAACTCTGTTGTTTGGGAAGAACTGTACAAATAGGAAATGATTTGTACTTGACGGTACCATTCAAGAAAGCCACGGCTAACTACGTGCCAGCAGCCGCGGTAATACGTAGGTGGCGAGCGTTATCCGGATTTATTGGGCGTAAAGCGTCCGCAGCCGGTTTTATAAGTCTAGAATTAAAGCCTGGGGCTTAACTCCAGTTCGTTCTAGAAACTGTAAAGCTCGAGTATGGTAGAGGCAAATGGAATTTCTAGTGTAGCGGTAAAATGCGTAGATATTAGAAGGAACACCAGTGGCGAAGGCGATTTGCTGGGCCATCACTGACGGTCAGGGACGAAAGCGTGGGGAGCAAATAGGATTAGATACCCTAGTAG
>CAYQJD010000024.1:0-15154 GCA_964417835.1 uncultured Muribaculaceae bacterium | reverse complement strand
CTCCAATAAATATTCCTTTATCAAATTTATCTATATATTTATTAATAAGTTTTTCTTGATGTGGTATACCAATTGCTAACATTACTATATCTGGTTTAACAACTCTAATATATTCCATTACGCTTTCTTTATCATTCACATAACCGTTTGTCGCACCTAGCAATTTAATGTTAGGATATTTATCTTTTATTTTATTTTCTAATTTTTCAATAACTTCTATTTTAGCTCCAAATAGATATACTTTATATTTATTTTTATCAGCTATTTCAAATAAATATTCTGCTAGGTCTATTCCAGTAATTCTCTCTTTAATATTATAATCTAAATAATTTGCAGTTTTAACAATTGATATTCCATCAGGAACTATATAATTATTTTTATTATTTATAATATCATTCATTTCTTTATCTTTTTCACTTAAGATATAAGTTTCTGAATTGGCAGTAATAATAAATGTTTTTTCTTTATTTTTTAATCTATTTTCTACAATTTCATAAAATTCTTTCTTTGATTTTTTATATAAATTATTATAAATATCATTTTTCTTTATAGTTTCAAAAAAATTTAAATTATATTTTTCTATATTATCGTAGCTATAAATTTTACTAATATTTAATGATTTTTTTTGATATTCTTTTCTCAGTTTAGTACTATTAATAAAATTTTCTAAAGATTTTATCATATTAATTTCATCTCTATTATCAACTAATATACCATTATTGTCTTTTAAAATTTCACAAGCTCCCAAAGCACTGCTATATGCTACTATTGGTAACCCATGACTTGCAGCTTCTAATAAAACTAACCCAAATGATTCTTCTAAAGAAGTCATAACATAAATAGATGCATCTTTATATAATTTATTTAATTCTATAGCATTTTTATTACCTAATAATTTGACATTATCTTCAAGTTTTAACTCTTTAATTAAAGAATTTAAATTATCATGCTCAGGTCCATCTCCAACAATATTAAGAACCCATTCTTTATTATTCTTAACTATAGTTTTAAAAATTCTAATTAAATCGTCAAATGCCTTTTCTTTACTTAGCCTTCCGACAGAAATAATATTTTTATTTTTTAAATTAGATATTGAATTATCTGTTTCTACACTCATATGATTTGTAACAATTTTATATGAGTATTTAGGAAATAATTCTTTATAATAATTTGTTAAATAATTACTACTAGGCATTAAATAATCTATTTTTTTTAAAATATAATATAAATTATTTAAATACTTATCATTATTATTATGATATACATGTTCTTGAGCTATTTTAATATTTTTAAATTCATTATTATTAATTAACTTTTTAGTAAAATCTAATCTTGTTGAAATTATAATTTCACTATTACATTCAGTCATAGACTTGTTTAACAAAGTATTTTTTAAGTATAAGATCTTAATGGATTTTAATCCTTCTTTTATTATATTTAATATATTTTTATTTTTTAACGCAATCTTGAATTCCTCTTTATTAGGCTTTATATCCAAAGTCAAATAACTTATTTTAACTTTATTATTAATTTTAAATACAGGTTTATCGTTTAATTTATAAACACTAATTATCTCAACATTATAAATTTTAGATAAAGTATTTGCTTTATTAACAATATCTTTTTCTATCCCACCATAATTTAGATGCAAAGAATAAATTGTGACTTTGCCTTTTTCTATATTAGATTTTTTTTCTTCTATTAATCCTAATTCTGTATAGGCTAAAATAAAATACAATACTATATATATATTTACAGCAGGAGCCATCAAAGTATGACCACTTATACAAGATACACAAAAAATCATACCTAACATTAAAAAATAAAATATTATATTTATATTAAATTTTCTACTTTTAAATAAATAATATATAAAATAAATAAAAGGTAAAAAAACTATTATCAGTGCCATGAGCCCGGAATGAAAGAATATATCTAATGGATCTATTTCTATTAATTTAGTTATCGCAAAATTTTTTATTTGGCTTGTATTAGAGTATCCAAGTCCAAATAATAATATGTTAAAATTATAATTTTTTCTATATAATTTATAAGTTACTTCAAAATATATATCTCTATCGCTTAATAAAGCTTTTCCATATTTATCTATAAACTCTTCTATAAATTTACTAGTTTTTATATTTTCAGAATCCAACTTTCTTATTTCTTCAGATATTAACTTTTCTTCTTGTTCTTTAGCTGCAATTGCATTTTCTATATTTTGTTTTTCTTGAATGCCAAAAGTTTGTTTTAAATTATTTAAAGAACTTGAATTAGTAAATACTAATAAAACAACAGACATTATAATAAAACTAAAACTTATAAGTTTAATATTTAATTTTTTATTAACTTTATAAAAACAACTTAATATCATTAATATTATAGAATCTATTACTAATCCAACCATACTAGCTTTAGTTCCAATTGTTGCAATTATTAAAATAATAATAATAGGAACAACTACCCAAAATATTCTTTTATTTTTTATAAGAGTATAAATATATGGAAACAATATTATCAGAATAATAGATATTTCATTAGCTGAAAAAAACCAACCTATAGTACCAGAAAGTCCATTTTCATATGTTGAAAACCCTGTATTAGTTAACAATGGAATTAATAAAAGAATACTATAACTAATTAAATTTATTTTTAAAACATTCCACAATTCGTTTTTTGATATTTTTTTATCATCGAAATAACAAAATAAACAAGCTAATAATGTAGGAAAATAAATTAATTTTATCAAGTAAATAGCTTCTTTAATAAATATACTAAAGTCCATATATTTGATTTTACTTAAAATATAAAAAATCATATAAATAAATATTAATAAAACGTATGTTAAACATAGCTTCTTATGCTTAGAAGTACTTTTAAATACTAGATAATATAACATAACTCCTAAAAATATTATTTTTACAAAAACGCCTAAACTAATTGATGTTGATAAAAATCTTGTCATAACAGATGTTATTAAATCTATTATTGGTAAAACTAATAAAAATATATATAATCGTTTTTTATTATTCATATAAACTGCACCTCTATTTATTTCATTTAAATTATAACAAATATTAATACATAAAAAAATAGAAACTAATAAATTAACTTCTATTCTTTTTATCTTCCTCATTTAAATTTTCAGAAATAATGAATCTTGGCCTATGTTTTGTTTCACTATATATTTTCCCAATATATTCGCCAATTATGCCTAATGATAACATTTGTATACCCCCTAATAACCAAAGAGAGCATGTAATAAAAGTCCATCCAGCTACTGTATGCCCCGTAAGTTTCATTATTAAACAATATATTAATATTAAAATACTTACACTGAATATAATAATTCCTAAATTTAATATAAGTCTTATAGGCTTTATACTAAATGAAGTTATTCCATCCCAAGCAAAGTTCAACATCTTTTTTAAAGGATATTTTGAGACCCCTGCAAATCTTTCTTTACGTTCATAATAAACAATATCAGATTTATATCCAATAAGAGGGAAAATACCTCGCAAAAATAAATTTACTTCTTTATAATCTTCAAAACTCTCTAAAACTCTTTTACTGGTTAATCTATAATCAGCATGGTTAAAAACCAAATCAACTCCCATTAAACGCATTATTCTATAAAAAGCCTCTGCTGTAGTTTTTTTGAACCAAGTATCTTTTTTTCGAGAATCGCGCACTCCATACACAATTTCATTTCCTTCTTCATATTTTTTTATCATTTCATCTATCGCATTTATATCATCTTGTAAATCTGCATCCATGCTAATTATAATATCTGCATATTCTTTTGCCGTTAACAATCCGGCCAACAATGCATTTTGATGTCCTCTATTTCTAGATAAAGTGATCCCAGTAAATAATTCTTCTTGTTTGGATATTTCTTTTATAATATTCCAGGTATTATCTTTTGATCCATCATTTACATACATCACTTTACTGTCTTTATCTATAACTTTAGAATTAATTAAATTAATCAATTTTTTCTTAAGTCTTTTTGTAGTCTCATTTAAAACTTCCTCTTCATTATAACAAGGAATAACTATGTATAATATCTTACTTTTTTTCATTACTACTTTCTCCTTTTACAACACTTTTTTTATTATATATATCTGCGACTGGAATATTTCTCCAGTCTAAAGGATCATTACCAATATCCGAATAAAATATTACTTCTGGGAAAACGCTAAATTCTTCAAATGTTACTTCTTTTATATTAGTATTTTCCAAAATTTCAATACGTTCCTTGTATTCTTCATGATACTTTTGAACTTCGTTGGAGCTAATTGAATTATATGCTTTTATTGATGACATATTATCTTTTTCACAATAACATATGATCACAAACACCATAAATACTATAATTCTAAACAATTTAAAATATTTGGAATTAATTAAAACATTTTTCTTAAATCTTTTATTATTTTGAAATTTTATATTAATCCAACCTATGTAATAATATATATTTATAATTATTAACCAATAATGACTAAAATAAATAATATTTAATAATCTTCCTTCTCCTGCATTTGACATTGCATACAATGGAGGTGTAAATTGAGCAGAAAATATACAAAAGCTAAGTAAAGTAACCAATAATGGATATTTAAAATTATATTTTATTTTTTTATAACTAGGTATCAATAGCATTAATATTGTTAATATAGCAAATATATTTGCTATATTAACCCATTTATATAAATAGGTTAATGCATAAACAAATGAACTAACTATAGCTTTGAATGCTGACATGCCTTCAACCGCCATACTTCTATAAGCATTACCTGGAGCTAAAGCACTTATTAAAAGTCCAACTATTGAAAAAGATAATGGTATTAATAAGGTCTTATCTTTTTTTATTATTATTTTATATATATTAAATATTGCTAAAAATATTATTTGCTGTAAGGCAGTTACATAATTACCCCCTGCAATAAAAATAGATAATAGTAAAATCATTATATAGGTAACTTTATTTTTTTCTTTTAAAATCAATGCAATTTCTATTAATAATAACGAATAAAATAAATTATAGTAACAAGAGCCATTCCACCAATAAAATCCCTGGACTAAAGAAGGAATGGTTTGTATTGAAATAAAAGTCAAAAAAGCACTTATCAATATTGCTGTTGTTTTATCTAAATTTAATAATTTTATAATATTTTTTATTAAATAATAATTACTAAATAAAAATATAAATAATAGTATAAAAGTCCCTAAAAAATAATACTCTTGCCCAAAAATGGTTGGTTGTAAAGCCATTATTAATATTGCAGAATATGTCCCTTGCCAAGAAGTATAAAATAATTTTAATGTTTTTAGACTTCCCTTTAAAACACCTATTATTCCATAATTGTTTATAACATTTATAGTATTAACTCCATAATTATAATCATCAACTGATGGATGATTATAAAATGCTATCCATAATAAAGGTACTAAGCTAATTAAGAAAAGCAAAACAATTAAAATCAGAATATAATTTTTTTTTATAAAATTCATTAAAAAACACTCCTTTTTTTATAAATAAACTATAATGATCATTAAAAGAATATAAAGAAATATAATATATAATAATATTTTATCTTTAAGTAATACTTCTACAGGATCTCCATCCGAATTTCCCTCTATAATCAAACTATATCTTTGAAAGATTATCATAATTAAAGGGATAGTCAATGTCAAGTAACCAGATTTAATATTTAATTTGGTTATTGGATCAACACACCATAAAGAGTAACTTATAATGGCCAACCCAAATGATACATACATATTTTTATCCAGAAATTCCTTACTATAGAACTTTAAAACTTTTCTTGATTCTACAGAACTATTGTTTTTCATTTCATTTCTTCTTTTACCAAAAGCCAGATAATATGATCCAAACATAACCATCAAATATAACCATGAAGATATTTCTATATCACAAACTATACCGCCATAATATACTCTAAATATAAAGCCAGAAACTAAAATAGCTACATCTATTATTGGAATCTGTTTTAATTTTATAGAATATGCTATATTAAGACCTAAATATATTAAAGGAATTATTATAACTAAAATATTATTGGTATCAAAATATAAATAACTTATTAACAAAATTGAAATAACTGCTAAAAATATAATTATACTAATCGCTTTTTTTACAGATATCTTACCACTAGCTAAAGGTCTTTGTTTTTTAGTAGGGTGTTTTTTATCATTTTCTATATCATTAATATCATTCGTTATATAAACTATAGAGGAAACAAAAGAAAAAATTATAAAAGCTACTATGGATTTTGCTAACATATTGCAATTTAATATGTTTTTGCTAAAAAATAAAGGTAAAAATATTAATACATTTTTTAACCAATGTTTAACTCTAAGTAATTTTAAATATTGTTTCATTTTTTTACTCCTTAACTTTAATTCTCCATGAATACAAATAAATACTATTTTCATCAGTCAAATTTTTATTTTTTATATAATTTATTTTTTTATCTTTTAAATTATAATATAATCCAAAATTTGATTCATCAGTTAAACATAATTCTATATCAGATTTATTATAAAGTAATGCTAAATCATTGGAAACAGATTTATAAGTTTCCAATGATTCTTTATAGTTAACTATAAAGAATCCTGAATTTACTATTAAAACTAATATAAGTAAAAAATTAATAATTTTGGATATTTTCTTTTTATTTAAAATATAATTTAAGTAAATTATTAAAACTATTAAATAATAGAATTGAGGAACGTATCTTGCCCACCAACCTTCACCGATTAGTATTATACTTAAAACTAAAGCGATTACAAGAAGTAGTACTTTTTTATTATTTTTTAAGTAATTCCCTAAGTTTTTATTTAATAAAATTATAGCTATTAAACTTAATATTATTGCAAGTCCAAAATATGGTCCAAATCCTCCAATTCTTGTATCTGGGAGAGATAATGATTCTATTTCACTTCTATATACTCTCAAAGGATTTTTTAGTGTTGTGCTTCCCATATTAGCACCTTTATTTTCTGTTTTACTAAATAACGAAATTACAAATTTCTCAAACGAATTTAAATTATTGAAATTATCTGGTTGCTCAGTAGTTATAATGTCTACTTTATCTTTACCTATTAGAGGATACAAAGGATTTTTATGATCTATTGTGTTTTTTATATATGAAGACGAACCAATTATGCCTATAGCGATTACAAATATTATTGAAAATTTAATTGTCATCTTTCGATAAATTTCCCATTTTTTATTGTTTTTTAAATTTTTTATTATCCAATAAATATAATAAACTGCTGCAATTATTCCTGAATAAAGCAAACCTGTAAATTTAATATTAACAAATATACCGATTACCGATAACAAGTACACAAATAATGGAGTTACTGATTTTTCATTGGGATTAATTAAAATTAATAATAAAATTTCTAAAGCAAAACAGATTCCCATTAAACCATCTACATAAAAAGTAAAGATTTGACTTAATACAATAGGGTTTAAAAAAGATAAAATCCCAATAAATATTGCAACTTTATTATTTATTTTTTCTTCTAAAATACTAATTATTAATAAACATAATGAAATATTAGCAAGCAGTGTTATACATTTTCCACTTTCAATATTATTTGTTAATGAATATATAACAGATTCTATAAAATATGTCCCTTTAGGATAGTGATCTATCCACAACGATACTATACCTATATCCTCATCGATACTGCTATTAAATGTTGAACTCGACTCATAAATCGGATTCCATCCATCTTTTATAAATCCGATTGCTGTTTTATGATAACTATTACCATCAACAGTTAAATCGTATGTTTTGCCAAATAAAAACGGAACAATCAAAATCAAAAATAAATATATACATATAGTTATTATATTTTTTCTGCTTCTTTCTTTGTTTGATAAAAAATAATATAAAACTGGAAATATAACAGATATTACCTCTACCAATACTAAACAATTTAATATTTTTAAAAATTTAAAAATATTAAAAAAGAAACAACATAAAAACATATACATTATAATTAATAAAGATAATTTGAATTTTTCTTTTTTTATAATATTATTCATCCTTAAATGCCTCCCAAATTACTTTAAATATAATAATTATTATTGATAAAAAGCTTAACATTAAAAATTTAATAAAATACAACAAGTCTTTTAAAATTCTAAGTACTTCTTTGAAAAAATTTTTTATTACTTCAAAAGTCAAATGATATGTTAAATAAAGTAAATTTAATATGTTTTTCCCTTCATTTACACAATTATGCTTTTTAAAAAATTTATAAAAGAATAATTTCAATTTAGACCAAAATTTTAAATTTTCTCTTTCATTTGACCTATCATATTCTATCCCAAATTTTTCTGTCAAATAATTATTAACACAATAATAATAATCTGGAAATAGTGACTCAATAGCTAATTCATATTCTAATTTGCCATTATTAATTAATTTTTTATTTATATTCTGTATATTTTGTTCAAATTCTTTACTTATTTCTTTTACCATATAATTATAAGTGAATTTTTTTAAAATTTTATTTCTACAATTTTTCTTATAAAATTTTAAATCATTTAAGACAGTATTGATAGCTTCAACATATTGAGCAACTTCTTCTCTTACTACTTCACAATTTTCTTCTTTGTTATAATGAATTATTTTCCCAACTGTATCGTCAATCAATTCAGTTTGCCCCCCTACATCTGTAGAAATAACAGGAACGTTCATTGCCAACGATTCATATGAAGTTAAAGCTAAACCTTCTAATGAAGAACAGTTAACAGTAATATCACTTATAGCATATATTTCTTCTGTTTCTCTGATTGCACCTAACATTGTGAAATTAGAATCTATTTTATTTTTTATATTACCTGATAAATATCCTTCTCCAGCAATAACAAAAAAAACATCATTTCTTATTTTTAATAGTTCTTTTGCAATTCTAACAAACATTTCAGGTCTCTTTTCATCTGATAATCTAGCAATAAACGAAACTATTTTTTTATCTTTAGGAACATTATACTTATCTTTCAAACTCGACGCATTGTATTTTAGAGGATCGAATCTTTGTACATCAGTGCCTATATATATAGTTTTAACGTTTTGTTTATTAAAATCATTTATAAGCTGAGTTCGTGTAAAATTATTACAACAGTATGTTGTATCTAGATAATTGTCAACATCAAGAGAACATCTTCCAAAACCACCTTTAGGATCTTTTAAATCAATAGAATGTATATAATCAATAATAGATATATTCTTATATTTATTTTTTAAATAAGGTGCCATATAATAACCATATTTGCTATTACTAATCATTATTAAATCAACTTTTCTTGATCCTACAATGTAATCAACAAAATTAATAAAATCTTTTCTCTCTAAAAAAGTTGTTAAATCATAAAATTCATTACAGTATTGAGAAAATTCTTGACGCAAACCATTTTCATTAGGTAAAGTAGTTAAAATAATAGTTTCAAATTTTGTTTTATCAATTCTCTTAATCAGTTCTAAATTAAATAAATCTGCTCCACCCAACATAGTCCAAGGAAAAATAAATAATATTTTTTTTCTTTCAGATTTTTTATAATCTGGCAAATACATATTATATTCAGTAATCTTTGGAAATAACTCTCCTGCTCTAGGATATTGTATAATATCTACATCTTCCTCAATTTTCTTAGCGGTCTCATTAATATATTTCATTGCATTTTCATGATTTTTTTGAGCACGAGAAAACTCTCCTTTGGTGCTAACTCTATACCAAAATAGAGGAGCATTTACTCTTATCGGTATTTTGCCAGCCTGAATTAATTTTAACCATAAATTCCAATCTTCGTACATAGCTTTTTCTTTTATACCAAAGCCACCCACTTCTATGAAATCTTCTTTCTTTATCATAGAACTAATGCATATAAGATTCTCTTTTTTTTGTTTTTCTATAGATAAATATTTTTCCCATATAAACTCTTTATCTCCAAAATTAACCATTGTAGTATAAGCAAACGAAGCATTATGGTGAGTTTCTAAAGTCCAATATAAAACCTCTATCATAGTATTCTCCATAAGATCATCACAATCCAAAAAGAATATATATTTACTTGATTTAGAAGATTTATCTACACCAAAGTCTCTGGCTTGTGCTGGCCCACCGTTTTTCTTATGATAAACTTTTATGCGATCATCTAATTTTGATATTCTCTCTAATTCTCTCAAAGACATCTTATCATTAGATTCATCATTAATAATAATCCATTCAAAAAAAGGATAAGTTTGACTAAAAACAGTATTAGCAGTCTCACATAATGTTTTTCCTCCATTATAAAATGGAGTTATTATACTAATTACTGGTTGGCATTTAGCTTTATTTAATAATTCTCCAACTTTTTTTGTTTTTTCACCCGGTTTAGCTTTATAATTCATTTTAATTCTCCCTCAATCATTATTTCTCTTAATTTTTGATTTTCTGCTAATAATGTTTTATAATCTTCTGCACTTTTTAACAACTCATTATATATTTTGGCATTTTCTTTATATAATTTTTGTTCAGAAATATACTTTTCTTTTTCTAATTTTATAATTTTGTTTTTAAGTTTTTGTAATTCATAAATAATGTCAAAAACGTCTTTATATTCTAAGTATTTTATTTTAAATTCTTGTTTTTCATCTAAACATTTTAAATTTTCATCTATATCTAAGTGATATTTTATAAATTTATAATTTTGATCTGTTAAATCCTTAATTTCTTCTTCTCTAAAAAACAAATTAAATTCATTTATATTAGTTCTAGTAAAATTCATCCCATTAAAGTTACTCTGATTCGCCTTATCTATAGTTTTATCATTAATAAATATTAATTTTTTATTATAACTCGATACTATACATAATTTTTTTTCTGCCAAACCTTCGATAATACACCTCCCCATTCCAAGAATAACATCGTTTTTCGAAATCAAACTTGCAATATCATGTGTTGCTGGTATAACTTCACAATTTCTAATGTTTTGACATCTTTTCAAAATTTTAGTCTTTAAAACTCCATCTCCAACAATTGTTAACTTTATTTGATCATTATATAATTGACATTTTTCAAAAAATTCTATAGCACATAAAATACTTTGGAATTTTTCTTCAGCAAACCTAGAAATTAACAAAAAATTTTTAATACTTTTTATTTTCTTATTGGACCTATATAAACTAAAATTTATACTGTTTTTTAATATTACTATTTTATCGATTAAAAATTTTGTTTGTATTTCTTTCGCAGCGGTCTCTGATATAGCTACTATTAATGAAGCATTATTAAATGCTATTGGAAGTAACCTTTTATATAAACTATAAGTTTTCATAAACCAATCATAACTTCCTAGAATATTTGAATGTATGAAAGAAATATAAGAAATATTAAGTTCTAATGCTATTGGTATTAAATATTGATAGCAAGGTATTTGATGAATATGTATTTCATCAATTCCATGAAAAGTTATTATATTTTTTAAATAGTTCAACTTTTTTTTATTAAAATTATTTGTTATTTTAAAATCATATTGGATATAAGATATGCCAAACTCCTTTAATTTTTCTTCGTATATACCTCTTTTTGCAATTACTAAAACCTTATTTTTCTTGCTTAAAGAGATAGCCATATTTAATACTGCTGTTTCAACACCTCCAATACCTATTTTTTCTAAACAAATTAAAATTCTTTTCATTTCTAAACTTTCTACTCACTCATCTGCTTTTCATAATATTTTTTACATATTTGTTTTGTATTTCCTATTTCAACAATTTTACCATGCTCTAACCATATTACTCTATCACACAATTCTTCTATAGATTGAAGTGAATGGGAAACGTACAAAACAGTTGTACCACCTTTTATCATTTCTAACATTTTATTTTTACTTTTCTCTTGAAATTTAATATCACCAACTGATAATATTTCATCAACTATCAATATTTCAGGGTTAACTATAGTAGCAATTGAGAATGCAAGTTTTGCAGTCATACCTGAAGAAAAGTTTTTAACAGGAACATCTAAGAAATCTCTTAATTCAGAAAATTCAACAATACTTTCAAATTTTTCATCTAAAAATTTTTTTGAATATCCCATTACTGCGCCATTTAAATATATATTTTCTCTTGCAGTTAATTCTTGATCAAAACCAGCACCTAACTCTATCATAGGAGAAACTACTCCATTCACTTCAACTTCACCTTTAGTGGGTTTCATAACTCCACTTACAACCTTCAATAATGTTGATTTCCCTGCACCATTAGAACCAATTAATCCTACAACTTCACCCTTGCCTATATGAAAACTAACATCATCAAGAGCTTTAAAATATTCTTTTTTTCTTTTTTTAAATGAAAGTATATTTATGAAAGCCTGCTTAAATGAAAAATTTTTCTCAATTCCTAAATCAAATTTCATACTAACATTTTTTACTGTAATCATTTTAACCTCCTATGCATAATATATAAATTTATCTTGTTTCCATTTAAATACTACACATCCAATAATAAACATAACAACTGCTGTCCCACCACACCATAGCCAATTATTTATACATGGTATTTGATTATAAAGAATTATAGTTCTTGTAAAATCAATATAATGATATAAAGGGTTAAAATAAAATAATTTTTGCAATTGCGGTGTTAACATTGTAATATTATAGAATGTTGGAGTAAAATATTGCCACATTGTTAAAATGATACCATAGATATAAAATATATCTCTAAAAAATACAGATATAGTTGACAATACAAATCCCAAACCTACAGCAAACAAAAATAAACATACATAAGCAAAGGGAAGACATAAATAATAAATATTTATTACACAATGTGTATTTGCATCTCCAGAAAACAATATAATAATTAATAATGGTATTAAAGTTAATAAAAAATTTATTCCAGCAAATAAACATTTTGATAATGGGAATATATATTTAGGAATATATACTTTATTCATCAATGAAAAATTAGTTACTATACTTGTCATTGCACTATTACTAGCTTCACTAAAATAGTTAAACATAACAAGACCTGTCATCAAATATACTAAATAATTTACTCCTTCCATTCTATATTTAAACATCTGGGAAAAAACCACAGCCATAACTGCCATTTGCAATAAAGGATATAACAAACTCCATATAACACCTAACACGCTTCTTTTGTATTTAACTTTAAAATCTCTAGAAACCATTTGACTCATTAAAAATGTATATCTTTTAAAATTTGCAAATATTCTTTTGAACATAAATCCATCTCTCCTAAAGCATCTATAATCATTATACATAATATAAAATCAAAAATCTATAAAAATCATGCATATATAAAATATAATAAAAAGCAGAATGTTTAAAAAACTGCCCTAACAAAAAGTTTATTTAATAGCTTATTCTTTTCTATTATACCTTTTAACCCTCTAGTTTTAAAATACTTATTTTCTTTATAATCTGGAATATTTAATTTTAAATAATCAAATACTTCATTAATAAACTTTTTTCTTAATACTTTGTCATTCTGATATCGTTGTTGAATAGTATAAGTAGTTAATATTTGTAGAGTCATCATATCTAAATATTTTAAAATATCATCATTACAATTTTTATAATAATTTCTAATATTATCTACAATTTTAATAATATCAAATACTTTTTCATCCATAGTTGTTGTTTCACTACATTTATGAATAACATAATTATATAATTTATTATTTACATATCCTACTTTTGAATGCAATAGCACCTTACATAAAAATTCTGTATCTTCATATTTTAAATCAACTGGAAATTTTATATTATTAATTATAGACTTTTTGTAAATTTTATTCCAAGGAGATTTATTAACAGATAATAATAACTTAGGTTCTTTTTCTAAGGTTGTATTTGAAAATTCATTAATAATGATATCTCTTTTTTTATCTAATTCTTCATTTATTTCATTATAATTACAAACTACTAAATCTAAATTATCTTTAGTTATCTTATTATATAATACTTCTAAATAATCATTTTCAACATAATCATCAGAATCAATAAAGCAAATATATTTTCCTATTGACTTTTCTATACCTAAATTTCTTGCAGAACCTATGCCTTTATTATTTCTATTAATTAATTTAATACGTTTATCATGATTATATTCATTTATAATATCTACTGTATTATCTTTTGAGCCATCATTAATAATTATTACTTCAAAATCTTTAAACGTCTGATTTACAATACTATTTAGACACCTTTTTATATACTTTGAAGAATTATATACTGGTATTATTATACTTACTTTTATCATTAAATCACCTTTAAATATAAATTATAATTTATTTTAAATAATATTTTCTTTAATTTTCTTTTTAAAGTATTATTTAATAAATACTTATCTATTTTATAACTTTTTAATTTCTTTAGATATTTTTTTCTTTCTTTTTTATTTAATTCTTTTCCCTTTAATATTAAAGAATTTGCAATAAAACTTAATAACAAATTTTTATAACCATTTGTAGTATCTTTTATTATATTAATATTTTCAATACCAATATCAAAAAAATCATCACATTTTTTTACTATTTTATCTTTATTTTTATCATTCATTATCGAATTATTTCTAATAAAGTAATTATATCCAATATAATCTATACACAATATAGAGTTTGCTTTTAATAAAATTATTGGAGTTAATCCAAAATCTTCATGATACATATTCTTTTTAAATTTAAATTTATTATTTATAAAAAAATTTCTATTATAACAATATAACCAACTATTCTCTACAAAATGAAATTTTAAAATATTTTCTACTGCATTGTATTTACTTACATTTTTAAATCCAAACTCTTTATATCTATTAATAATTTCAGAATCTTCATTTACTACCTGACATTGAAATCTTACTAAATCTTCATTATCAATACTATTATTTAAATTTTTTAATAAGTCTTTTTCATAATAATCATCACTATCTAAAAATAATAAATAATCACCTTTAACATATTTTATTCCTGTATTCCTCGCACTACTTAATCCTTGATTTTTCTGATTAATTATTAAAATATTATTTATATTTTTATATTTTTTTAAAATATCTTTACTATTATCAGTTGATCCATCATTAACAATAATTAT
>CAYQJD010000023.1:0-15295 GCA_964417835.1 uncultured Muribaculaceae bacterium | reverse complement strand
AGATGAAAAAAACAAGATTACAGATAATTTTATACTATTTCAAATTTTTAATACTTTTTTAAGTATAAAAGAAATAATAGAATTAGCAAAAAGTAAAAATCTAGAATTAACAGAAAAAGAAGTTAAGGCTTCTCTTAGCAGACTAAAGATCAAATATAATATTGAGTGTTCTTTAACTTTGCCTAATATAAAATATGGTATAAAAGAAATACCATTGCCAACTAATAAAGAATTATATATTAACGATATTGAAACCTCTGTTTTAAATGTTTTGTTAATATCTGATATTCATATTACTAATATGAATAAATCTCTTATAAGAGATTTAAATATCATAACAGATTATTGTATAAAAGAAAATATTAAATATGTTTGCAACTTAGGAGACTTATTCGATAACCCTTCTAATAAAGATAAAGAAAGTTTTATACAAACACTTAAAATGTTCGAGGATTTTATTAAAAAATATCCAAAAGATAAAAGTATAATTAATATAGTTTTAGGAGGTAATCATGATGCTTTTGGTAAAACACTAGGATTAGATCTTCTAGAATATATTTCTAACAATAGAGATGATTTTATTAATGCAGGATATACTTCAGCTAATGTAAATTTGGAAAATATAAATAATCAGTTGAGATTATGTCATTTGAGGCATAACGTAACGAAGGATATACTTAAAACGATACAAATGTACTATAAAGAAAATAATTTAGTTAAAGATAATACATATCTTGATATATGTGGGCACAGACATAAATACATATTTGATACCTATAATGGCTTTTGTACAGTCCCATCATTAACGAAAGATAATTTTAAAAATGGTGCATTGCATTTAAAAATTTATTTTGATGAATCAAAAAATATAGATTATATACTATGCACTTCATTTGTTTTAGAAGAAAAATTAATTCGATCTTCTGAAGTTATTTATAAAAAAGTGTTGAAACCTTAATAGTTTTCAACATATTTTTTTAAATTTATTTCTTTACTAATTGTAGTAGGTTCTCCATGACCAGGAAATAATTTATAATTTAAGTTTAAATCTAAAAGTTTTTTTATACTTTTTATCATCAAATTATAATCTCCTCCTAAATCACATCTACCAATACCATCTTTAAAAATAAAATCTCCACAAAATAAATTATTATCAAATAAAAAACTTATAGAATCAAGTGTGTGCCCAGGATTATAAATAACTTTAAAATAAAAACTATTTATTCTTTTATACCCTTCTTCTAAATTAGATTTATCATAAACTTTTGTTCTGTAAAAATTGTTACAATCTTCTACTGCTCCAACATGATCAAAATGATTATGAGTTATTAATATTCCTACAACTCTTTTATTAATATTTTTTTTAATTTCAAAAAAATCATCACCAGGATCGATTATTAAACATTCATAATCATTTTCTAAAATATAACAATTAGTATTTAAACTTCCTACAACAACAGTTTTTATTTTCATACTACCACCTATAAATAGTATACATTATTTTATTCATTATGCTATAATTAAAAATAGGTGATAGTATGAAAATTATATTAATTGTTGTTTTAATTTTAATTATTTTATTAGGTTTATTTATTATGAATTATATATTTAAATATAATTTATTACAATCATTAAATATAAAAATTAACGAGGCAGAAAATATAATAGATAATGAATTAAGAAATAAATATGATTTAATTATTAGAAGTTCATCTATTATTAATAAATTAATAAAAAAAGAAATTACTTATTTTAAAGATTTATCAAACTTAAAATCTGATACAATATCTAACTTTGAATTTGATAGAAAAATAACTGAAGGAGAAAATATTATTTATAAAGTTAAAAATGATTATAAATCTTTAAATGAAAATGAGGAGTTTCAAGAAATTTATAATTCTATAAAAAACTCAGATGAAATATTAGAAGCCTCAAAATCATTTTACAATAAATATACAACTGAATTAAATTTATTAATAAAAAAATTCCCAACTAATATTATTGCAAAAATTTATAAAATTAAATTAAGAAATTATTTTGATGGAAAAAATATGTTTGATGATGAAATAAAAGATTTTAAATTATAATAAAAATAGAGTTATCATCTTTTAGTATAACTCTATTTTTATTTTATATTACATAATTTTTTTAAACAATTATTTATAGAAGTATTTTCTCGATAATCTGCTTCAAAAAAATAGTCAACTATATTTTCTTTTTTCATTTCTTCTATATCTTTATTATTTTCGTCATTACATACAAATATAACTTTACCACCATTATCTTTAACATATTTCATAGCATAAAAATCAGTAAAACCATCACCAATATAACATACATTTTGGCAATCAATTTTATTATTTGATAAAAGAATTTTTTTGATTGCATCAACCTTGGCTTTATCGCTCATTAAATAATCTAATTCACACACTTCGTTATTCTTATTATATTTAAACGTAGTAGCATATATTTTTTCAAAGTACTTTGAAATATTAGTTTTTTCTAAAAAAACTAACAATCCAGAACTTAATAAATAATTTTTAACATTATTTAAGACTAATAACTTCAAAAAATCTTCTACCCCTTTATTGTATTCTATTCTTTCTGCTCCCATAGAAAAATTTTCGTCAATTAATTTGAATCCTTTATCCTCTAAAATTCGAAAGTATGTTCTATATATTGCTTCATAAAAATCCATATTTTTGGCATTTTCCTTTACTAATTCTAAAAATTTTATATTTGAAGCACCACCATCTAAACCACATTTTTCTAAGATTTCAAATTTCGGCAAAGTATTTGGAGTCAATGTTCCATCAAAATCATATATAATTATATTATCCATAAAATCACTTCTTGTTATTTATTATATATTATTTAATTCAAAAAAAAAAGATAATTTAAAAATTATCTTTACGAATTAGTAACTAATATTACTAACCAACCCATAGCAAATTTACTCTTGCTATCTTAACTTTATTACTATATATTTTCTTTTTCAATATTGCAAGAAGCACTTTACATTATTTATTTACAAAAAAAGGAAGTTATTTAACTTCCCAATCAATTGGTAATAATCCATTTTCTTCTAAATATTTATTGCATCTACTAAATGGTTTGCTTCCAAAAAAACCATATCTTGCACTAAAAGGTGATGGATGTGCACTTTCTATAACATAGTGTTTAGGATTTGTTATTAAAGCTTTTTTACTTTTTGCAAATGCTCCCCACAAAATATACACAACAACTTCATCTTTTTTTTCTATCCTTCTAATTATTTCATCTGTAAAATCTTGCCATCCTAAATCTTTATGGCTAGCAGGCTTATCCATCTCTACAGTTAAAACACTATTTAAAAGTAACACTCCTTCATTAGCCCAACAAGTCAAGTTACCAGATTTACTAGGAACAATTCCTAAATCATCATATAATTCTTTATAAATATTTTGAAGGCTTGGAGGAAGTTTTGAACATAGAACACTAAAAGAAAGTCCATGAGCTTCTCCAATCCCATGATATGGATCTTGTCCAACAATAACTACTTTTACATTTTTATACGGAGTTAATTTTATTGCATTAAATACTTCACTTTTCATTGGAAAACAAGTATTTTGTTTATACTTTTCATTAACTCTTATTATCAAATTTCTAAAATCTTCTGATTCAAATATGTCTTTTAAAATTATATCCCAATCATTACCTATATGCATTTTATATTACCTCACTTATGATATGTCTCATTATTAATAATCTTAAAGCCTCTATATATTTGTTCTAACAAAATTCCTCTAAATACGCCATGCGGAAATGTCATGTCACTAAATGATAATGAATAATTCGCTTTTTCCAAAATGGATTTATCTAATCCTAAAGAACCACCTATAATAAAAGTTATGTTAGAATAATTCATTAACCAATCATCTAACTTTTTTGAAAAATCAATACTATTTAATTTATTACCATTTATTTCTAAAGTTATAATAAAATCTTTAGAGTTTATATGCCTTAATATCTCATAACTTTCTTTTTTTATATCAGAATCTTTTAATTCAATTAATTCTAATTTATGATATTTATTTATTCTTTTAGCATAGTCATTTGCAAATGAAACTAAATAAGATTCTTTTAATTTCCCAACACAAATAATTTTAATCATATAATAAAATTCTCCGATTTTTCATTTTGTTTTGCAATAAAAATATTATTAAATTCAACATTATATTCTTTTAATGTGTCTTTTAATGTTTGTAAAGCAATTTCTTCAGTATTATTTTCTTGACTAAGATGCGCTAAAATAACATATCTAGTATTATTACCAATAAGTTTTGATAAGTAAAACGAAGATGCTTTATTAGATAAATGTCCTTTATCACTTAATACTCTTTGTTTTAACCAAGGAGGATATTTACCATGCATTAACATTTCTATATCATGATTGCTTTCCATTATGTATAAATTTTTATTATAAATTTTTTTAAAATATTTATTATTTATATAACCTGTATCAGTTATATAAACTACAGAAGCTTCATTAGAAGTAAAAATATATCCGTTTGATTCACTAGCATCATGACTTGTTTTAATTATACCAACATGCACATCTTCTAAATCAATATCATCTATTAATATTAAAATATCTTCATATTGTTCTAAAAAATCTAAGTCCATAAACATTCTTTGTCCCATGCAAACTATCGGATTATATTTCTTTATAAATGTGTTTAAAGCAGCAATATGATCTTTGTGAGTGTGTGTGATAAATATATAATCAATGTCTTCTGGTTTGGTATTTGTTTCACTTAATTTTTCAGTTAAATACTTCAAATTCATTCCAGCATCTATTAATATATTTAATTTATCTGTCTTTATTAGTGTACAATTGCCTTTAGATCCACTAGCTAAAACGCTTACTAACATGAAAACACGCTTCCACAAGGGTTTATAGAATACCCACCTTTATATGGATACCCTATATATACACCAAAATGCAAATGAGTTCCTGTAGATATACCCGAACTTCCCATTGCGCCTAACTGTTGACCCCGACTTAAAGTTTGGCCTACTGATACAGAATATTTTGACAAATGCATATAAATTGTATAATAATTATTCCCATGACTTAGTATTACATAATTTCCCATAGAATAATGATGTCCTGTTTCTGTTACTATTCCATCTCTAGAAGCATAAATTGGTGAACCATAACCGCATCCTGAAATATCTATACCTTGATGCATCTTTCCCCAACGCCAAGCATATCTACTTGTAATAACATATGGTGTTATAGTTGGCCATAACCAAGACTCATTACTAAAGTCAACATCATAATATTCATAACCTCCAGTATAGCTGTAAGATTTTTTAGTCCCTTTTTTAACAATTTTATTTACTGCAGGCATAAGCTCTGTTTTGTCTGTTATATAAAGACCTTGTATTTCACCATTAATATATTGAATTTTTTCAGTAACTCTAGTCTCTCCATTTTGTCCTTCTTGTATAGTTTTATTTGTTCCTACATACATTGTATCATCATTTTGATATTCTGTTTCATAGGGGACTTCAACATCTTCTATTTTTTCTATTTCATATACAATACTTACTACTGGATCAATTAAAGCAGTATTTACTTCTTGGCCCTTCGTTAATAAAACATTTGCACTAGAAAAATTTGGATTTGCAATTAAAAACTCATCAACATTCAAATTATTAGCTTCAGCAACACTTGAAATATCATCATTTTCTTTAACTATATATTTCTTTTGTTCTTCTATAGTTCCAAATAATAAATACTTACTTATATCACTGCTATTTAAATATATATAATCATCAACACTTAAAAAAGCTTTTGTAATAACAATATCTTCATTCCAATAAATATTTTCTATTGTATACCCTGTATCTAATATCTCTGCTTGCATTCCATTTTTATATTTAATAAGATCATCACTTCCAACAAATGCAGAAATCGTCTCATAAAATCCTTCTTCAAAATCTTCTTTTGATAGAACGTTTAGAACAATAGGTTCTTTTTTTTCTTCAGATTCTACACCTTCGTTATTATAATTTATAGTTACAGTATAACCACTAATAGTAAACGGATCTTTTTCTTTTATTATCTCATATATTTCTTCTACACTACTTATGTTAGTATTATATGTAATAACACTTTGTATATCTAATCCACTTGGAGGATATACTTTATCTACACCATATTTATTTTTTATATCAATTTGTTCCTTATCTATTAAGTTTAATAATTCCTGTTTTTCCTCAATTAACCCTATTTTTTCACCATCTAAATATACTTGATATAAGCTATTTGGATATTCTTCAACTTTAGACTTAACTCCCATAAAAAACACTAATAAAGCTATAAAAAAAGTTAAAATAAAAGTTGTTACTTTGTTAATTAAGTTCATATTATCACCTTAACTCTCTTGATCCCTTTTTAAATAATTTCTAAAATTACTCATATTCTTTTCAAATAATAATTCTATTGTTCCAGTACTTCCGTTACGATGTTTTCCAATTATTAATTCTGTTAAACTTATATTTGTTTGTTCTGCAGAAGCTTTATTATAATAATCATCTCTATACAAAAATGCTACAATATCAGCATCTTGTTCAATAGAGCCAGACTCTCTCAAATCACTCATTATAGGTCTTTTATTCTCTCTTAATTCTACACTTCGTGATAATTGTGCTAAAGCAATTACAGGAATCTTAAGTTCCATAGCCATCGTTTTTAAAGATCTTGATATTTCTGAAACTTCTTGTTGTCTATTTCCAGCATATTTACTACTACCTTCTATTAACTGCAAATAATCTATAACGACTAACCCTAAACCAGGACCTTGTGTAGCTAATCTTCTACATTTAGCACGTATTTCTGATACGCTTATTCCTGATGCATCTTCTATAAATAAATTCGTACTATTAAGTTCACTAATCGCTTCATTTACTTTTTTCCAATCATTATGTTCCAGTTTCCCAGTTTTTAATTTATTTAGATCAATACTGCCAGCAGCACTAATCATACGCATTGCAAGTTGTTCAGCGCTCATTTCCAAATTAAACAAAGCAACATTTTTTTTACATGAAAGTGCTGCATTAACAGCAATATTTAATCCAAATGCTGTTTTTCCCATAGCAGGTCTAGCAGCCAAAATAATAAGTTCATTTTCATGTAATCCACTTGTTAACCTATCAAAATCATAAAAACCAGTTGATATTCCTGTAATTTCTTTATCGTTTTTAGCTAGATCTTCTAATCTTTCTTGAGTATTTTTCATTACTTCATTAATACTTTTAAATTCTCCTGCTTTTCTTGCCTTAGTCACACTAAATATATTTTTTTCGGCACTTTCGATAATATCATTAGTTTCACTATTTTCATCAAAAGCACTAGTAGTTATATTTGTTGAAACTTCTATTAATTTTCTTCTTAACGCTTTTTCTCTTACTATATCTATATAATAATCTATATTTGCTGCAGTAATTACAGAATCTATTACTTCACTTAAATATTCCAAACCACCTATAGAATTTATATTTTCACGTTTTTCAATTTCATTTGTAAGTGTTGTAGAATCTAAAGGAACACTATTTTTATGTAATTCATTTATAGCTTCAAATATTTTTTTATTAGCTTCACTAAAAAACATATCACTACTTACTTCTTCACATACTTTATCTAAAGCATATTTACTTAAAAAACATGATCCTAAGATAGACATCTCTGCCTCTAAGTTTTGTGGCATTTTTCTTTCGGCCATACATACACTCCTTTATCTTACTATAATATTTAAAGTGATTTGTACACGTTTATGGACATTTGCAACAATCTTATGAGTTCCTAACGAATCTATTGTATGATCCATAACAATTGTTTTCTTATCTATATTAAATCCCATATTCTTCAATTCATCACTTATTTGTTTTGAACTTATTGTTCCAAAAATCTTTCCATCTTTTCCTTTTTTTACATTAAAAATAATTTCTTTTGTTTCTAATTCTTTTTTTATTTTAGATAATTCTTCAATTTTCAAATTATCTTCTTCTTGTTTTTTATTAATTTCATAATCTAACTTGTTTTTACTTCCAGAAGTAAACTTTACCGCTAGTCCATTTTTTATTAAAAAGTTATTGGCATACCCATCACTAACTTCAATTATATCATCTTTTTTTCCTTGTTTTTTTACATCTTTCAATAAAATCACTTTCATAAAGACCTCCAAAAAATAACATTTATAGTATAACATATAAATGTTATTTTTCATAATTTTTTTAAAATAAAAAAGTACCGTAGTACTTTATTTAACAAATGGTATAAGTCCCATGAATCTTGCCCATTTGATTTGTTGAGCAATATGTCTTTGATGTTTAGAACAAGCGCCTGTCATTCTTCTAGGCATTATTTTCCCCTTTTCAGTAATATATTTTAATATTATAGGCACATCCTTATAATCAACGCTTTTTCCAGCACACATTTGACATATTTTTTTCTTTTTGCGATAAAATTCAGCCATGTTTCCTCCTTAAAATGGTAAATCGTCATCATTAAGTACTACTTCACTACCAAAATCTTTAAAAGGATCATCAGTTAAATCAGTAGTGGGCATACTTATATTTTGATCTACATTATTATGATCAGGCATTGGCTCACTATATTGTGAACTTCCACCTGTTCTATTACTACTTCCTAAAAAAGTAATATTATCTGCAACAACTTCTGTTACATATCTTTTTGTTCCATCATTTGCATCGTAACTTCTTGAATGGATACGACCTTGGACTCCAACTTGCGATCCCTTAGAACAATATTTTGCAACATTTTCTGCTTGTCTTCTCCATACAACAACATTAATAAAATCAGTTGTCCTTTCTCCATTTTGATTTGGTAACCCATTAACAGCAACACTAATTTGACAAGTTGCTATTCCATTTGGAGTAGTACGCAATTCAGGATCTCTAGTTAATCTTCCAACTAATATAACACTATTCATTATTACTCCTCATCCAATCTTATTATTAAATGTCTAATAACATTTTCATTAATTCTTGCTTTACGATCAAATTCAGCAACAGTTTTGCTATTAGCATTAATATTTATGACATAATAATATCCATTTAATTCCTTTTTAATTGGATAAGCTAATTTTTTATTTCCAATTTCCTTTTCATTTTCAATAGTACCTCCCATATCAGTAACTATTGATTTTAATTCAGAAACTTCTTTCTTTATAGCTTCCTCTTCATTAGTTTTTAAAATGAACATAATTTCATATTTGTTCATAATACACCTCCTTTTGGTCTAATTCGGCTTATAAAATAAGCAAGGAGCTTTTCGCTCGAAAGTATTATAGCATACTCCCATTTTTTATGCAAATAAAATTCTACTGGTTTTTTTCAAAATTTTTTTATTTTCGCTTTCCTCTATTTTCCCAATTATACTTGGTAAACTACTTAAAAAGGGATATCTTCTGAGAAATATTTCATTACTACAAATTTGTAATACTTCATCTTTGAGCTTTTTAATAGGAATTATCAATTCCCATAAATCTTGAATAGTATTGTTATCTTCATTTACCCTTGATAATATATTTTCTGACATCATTTGCATTGCAAAATAATCTATCATTGAATTTATACTAACACTTTTTAATAATTCATCAGAATTAATATCTAGAACACTATTCAACATCTTAAACCAAGACTCTTCGTTTATTTTTCCAACATCAGCTAAATTAGGATCTATACAAAATATTACTATTATTTTATTTAAAATATAATATTCAAATAAACGCACTTTTATATAATCACTTAAATTATTTTTATGTTCTAATATTTTATTAAGTATCTCTTTTATACTTAAAGCTCTTAGATTTTCGTCTCCTATACTTTCCGCATAAAATAATAATCCTAAAAATCTTTCAGTTTCTTTTTCCATAAAATCTCCTTAAAAAATATTTAATTAAATTATAAACAAAGCTTTTTAATAAAAAATGCTTTTACTAAAAGCATTAATCTAAAGTTACTTGACTCAACTCTACTTCAACAGGTGTCTCTTGACCAAACAAGTCAATTAAAACATTTAATGTATTATTTTCAATATCAATATTATCAATTGTACCAAGCATTCCTTTAAATGGTCCATCAGTAATATTAACTTTATTTCCAACCGCTAAATCTTTACTAACATCCATTCTAGTCATACCCATACTTGATAAAATTTTATCAATTTCTTGTGGAAGTAAAGGCGTGGGTTTAGCTCCTTTACCACTTGATCCAATAAATCCAGTTACTCCTGGAGTATTACGTACAATATACCAAGCTTCATCAGTCATAATCATTTCTACGAGAATATATCCTGGAAACATTTTTTTATGTTTTTCTTTAGTTGATCCATCTTTTAAAACTTCAGTTACTGTTTCTTCAGGAACTATTACTCTAAAAATATAATCTTGAAATCCCATAGTTTGTGCACGACTCAATAATTTTTCCTGAACCTTACTTTCATGTCCACTATAAGTATTAACTACATACCATAATTTTTCCATTAACTAACCCATCCTTTAAGTAGAGCAAATAATGCTCCTATAATATAGAAAAATAATGCAAATAAAATAACAAAACATAAAGTAGAAATAGTATATTTAATCATTTCTTTTTTTGTAGGCCATTTTACTTTTTTTAATTCTCCCTTAACTTGTGAAAAATAGTTTTCTTTAACTTCAACATTATCTTTACTTTTTGACATTTTTACACCTCTAAAAATTTTTATATTAAAAAAACACTTTTCGTGTACAGCCTTAATATATCATATAGAATATAATTTTGCAAATGTTTTTTCTTTAAAATTTAAAATTTTTGGTACCAACTCGTGTGTTCATTTTTAGCAGGATAAATATGCATAACAAAGTTATTTATTTTTTTGATATAAAAATTGGTCATTTGTACTAAATTCTGTGTAATGCCTTTTATATTTTTGGTACATGAAAGTGTACCAACTTATTTACTTTTTAAGATTTTCAGAACATTTATTGGGTTAATAAATATTTCAATTAATCCATAATGAGTTATCTTATTTATTCCAGTTTTATTAATCAATGGAATTAGTTCAAATGATTCTGTAAACATATTGTTTCTTGTATATTTTAAACAAAACTGATGATCGTTTATGTGTTTTTTTATCTCATAATATTCTATTGAATACACTGCTTGTAATCTTTTTATATAACTTTCTAAATTGTATTTGAATAGTAAAGTAAATTGCATTTTTAGTATTAAATAGTTTTTAAAAAGTACACTTGATATAATTTTCTAAGTAATGGTATTGATTTTTAAAAATACTTATAATACTTCCTCTTTCTATTTTTTCTTTAATATTTTGAAACTTTAAAATGTTATTAACTTTTTTATATAAAGTTTCTTCAATATCTAGTTTTTCTTTTTTTATTTGCATAACTAATCAATTCTTTCAAACAATATAAAAAGGCTAACCGAAATTAACCTTTATTATAAAAGTCGATTAGTTCGACTAATTTTTCTCTGGTGACCCATATGGGATTTGAACCCATGAATGTAGCCTTGAGAGGGCTATGTGTTAACCATTTCACCAATGGGCCAAAATTAACATAATAATTAAATAACACCAATATTCTAACATAATGTTTTAATTCTTACAATGGGTTTAACAAATTTTCTTTGCGATTTTCTTTGTAAAATGTTCTATAATAAAAAAAGAAATAAACAGTTATTTCTTAATCTGAAACTAATAAAACAGACTTGAATACTTATCAAATAACTAATTATTTGCATCTTTAGAAATTTCTTCAATAGTTTTTTGAGAAGATTTCAACAAAGACTCACTTAGCCATGAAGATGTCAAACCATAATCTATATATATATTAATTGTCCTGACATATATGAACATATTTCACTTCCTATTACTACCATAGGATAACCCATATCTTCTGGTTTAGCAGGATAGCCATTCCAACTCTTTAAGAAAATGTTAGAAATCATTTCTTCTCCTTCTTTAACATCTCTTTTAGGACTTGTAGATTTATTAAAATCTTCTGTCAAGCCTGTTAAAGTATCTCCTGGATTTATTGCATTAATTCTTATTTTTCTATCAATAAATTCACTTGACATACATTTATAAGTAACAAATGATTCTAAACATTGTTTTGCAAATACATAAGCACTTTGAATTAATTCAGGATGTTTATCGTACCATAACATAGCCTCTTCCCAAGTTGGTAAATTTATAAGCTCTACAGCTTTATCGTAAACTTGTTGCCACCCGAAACCTCCAACAGAAGATATATATGTCACAGAACCATGATCCTCTATTCGATTCAATAATTTTTCTGTCATATATTTTTGACTATAAAAATTAACCTTTTGTACTAACAGCTCTTTCCCAGGAAAATATGCAATACCGTGGCATAAAAACAAAGCATTTATTTTCTCGGGCAATAAAGAAATTACATTATCTATTTCGTCTTTATTACTTAAATCAGCTTGAATTGCTTTTGTAACAGGCAAATCAATAGGATTAATATCTATTGCATAAATATTTGCTCCTAATTCTAAAAGTAATTCTGTGGCAGCTTTACTCATGCCTGATGCTGCTCCTGTAATTACAACATTTTTACCTTCAAACCCAAATAATTTTTTTAACTCCATAAAATCCTCCTTATATAATTAGTATAACACTTAAGAAAAAAAATATTATTTAATAAGATAAGTTATATTACTTTATAGATTTTATTAAATCAGTATATATTTTTTTTAGTTCGTTATATTGATTACCATCTAATTTATCATATTTTGTTTGGTTATCTTTTAAAGTAACGGTGCTTAAATGATGATCAACAATTTTTCCATCTTTAAATGCTATAACAATAGGCATGTAAATTCTCTTTTCTCCAGTATCATAAATATTACCATCATCATCTTTTAATTTATAGTTATCACTACCTAAAATACCATCTAAGGCATCTAATAAATCATAGTACCCTTCACTTTCAGTTTGTGTTTTAACTAATTTTTTATCTATTATTTCCCAAACATTTCTATAATTAGTTAAATCAAGATAATAAATTTCATTTAAATTCATATCATTAGCAGAATCTATTAAAACTTCTATAGCGTTTCTACACCAAGGACACCAATTCGCTCCAATATATAAAATACCTTTTTTATTTTTTAAAAGTTTTAATGTTTCTTTAATATCAACATATTTTATAGGATTATCTTCATTTATAGAAACACTATTATAAAGTTCTCCATCTGAATCTCTAACAACATTATTTAAAGATTCATATTCTTCTTTAAATCTTAAAGCATCATTATTTATATTTTTACTTTTATTATTTAAAACTACTATTGTAGCAATTAAGATTGCAATAATTATCACAATTATTGATATTATTATATTTTTTTTCTTCATAAAAGCCTTCCTTATTTAAATTTCTTTTTCTATAAAATATCTAGGTCTATGTTTGGTTTCTGAATAAATTTTTCCTATATATTCTCCAATTATACCTAAAAATAACATTTGAATCCCACCTATTAACCAAATTGATATTATTATAAATGTCCATCCACTCACTGTATGACCACTAAATTTAACAATCAAACTATAAATCATAATAAAAAAGCTAAGAATAGATATTATAAAACCAATATTAATTATTAATTTTAAAGGCTTTATAGTAAAAGAAGTTATTCCATCAACTGCAAAACTTATCATTTTTTTTAATGGATACTTTGAACTGCCAGCAACTCTATTTTTTCTTTCATAATAAACAATACTGCTTTTATACCCTATTTCTCTTATAATCCCTCTCAAAAATAAATTTACTTCTTTATATTCATCTAAACAATATAAAATTTTTTTACTAAGTAATCTAAAATCAGCATGATTATATACAATATCCACTCCCATTTTATTCATAAACTTGTAAAATAATTGAGCAGTAGTTCTTTTAAAATAACTATCTTTTTTTCGATTGTTTCTAACTCCAAATACTATTTCAGATCCCAACTCATATTCATTTAACATTTTATCAATTGCATCAATATCATCTTGTAAATCTGCATCCATACTTATAGTTAAATCTGCATATTCTTTAGAGTATATTAAGCCTGCTAATAAAGCATTTTGATGTCCCTTATTTTTTGATAATTTTAGGCCTTTAAACATTTTATCCTTTTTATTCAAACTCTTAATTATATTCCATGTATTATCTTTTGATCCATCATCAACAAATAATACTTTACTATTCTCATCTATATTCTTAGATTCTATCAAAAAATTCATTTTATTTTTTATAGTATTAGCAGTTAATTCTAATACTTCTTCCTCGTTATAACAAGGAATAATAACATATAATACTTTTTTCATATTTCTCACTCTTACTTTTTCTTAAATACAAATAATTTACTTATTATATAATTACCAATTGTTACGATAATTTGTGAAACTATTTTACCAATTTTATCATTCATATGAAGTAAAGTAACTATAATAAACATAGTTAACATATCCATTAAAAGTGTCGCTATTCTTGAGCCAACAAAACCTGTAGCTTCTTTTAACATATTAGGTTCTTTACTTCTAAATACAAATATTCTATTAGTAAAATAAGCAAAAGCTACTGCAAATATCCAAGAAATTACATTTGCAATTTGTAATTCCAAAGAAACTTGTGGATCTAAAAAAATAGATACACAAATATAATAAGTTACTAAACTTACTACTGTAGTAAGAAAACCAACAATTAAATAATTCCATATTTCTTCATTTTTATGATAAATTCCCCAGCCCCAATTCCAGAATCGTTTAAATATATTAGGCTTAATATTTAAGAATTCATCATAATTAATAATTTTATTCTTTTTTACAACATAAGATTTTTTTGCAATTTCTAATAGTGGCTTATCAGCAAAAATATCATCACTATACATTTCCTGTATAACTAAATTCGGATATTTATTGGTTATAACTTTAACTTTCTCAACACCTCTACAATTAACTCCATCATATTTACCATTTTTTTTACTTATTGGAGAGGCAAATAAATCTTTTATCTTATATTTATCTTCAATATACTCCAATAAAAAATATGGACTAGCAGAAGCTATAATATCATTTTTATGAGATTTTTTTTGGATAAAGAAATCTTTTAATTTATATTCATATTTACTCCAAAATTCATCAATTAAAGAATCTATATTATCAAAATAACTTACAATACTAAAAAAACATTCTTTCATTTCTTCTTTT
>CAYQJD010000022.1:0-15682 GCA_964417835.1 uncultured Muribaculaceae bacterium | reverse complement strand
TAATTTAACAAAATTTGATGCAAATATAATAGACTACATTAGGAAATTAGATGTTATGGATAATGCCAATTTAATTATTGTTGAGTATCAAAAACGGGCACTTGATAATGGAAATACACTATCAGATTCTAATGGTAATGAATTATATGAAACCTATATTTCTAGTTTGGAGTGGTAAAATGAAAAATAATAAAGGAATGACTCTAATAGAAATAATTATTAGTATAGTACTTATATCTATAGTCTTAATATTTATTTTTGCATTACTTATCAATGTTAGAAATATAAATGAAGAAAGTACAATAAATACAACGTATCTTATGAATAAAGCATTAGTCATTAAAGATATTGAAGAAGATTTACAAAAAAATAGCAATACTAAAATATCTATAAATTCATGTGATATAAAAAATACTTTTTATAGTGAATATCAAAAAGAAGAAAATGATAAAGATTTATGTTTTTCATTTATTTTTGATGAAGAAGAATCTAATATAAGTTATTTAGCAATTTATAGACATTCAAAAAAAAATGAATATGTTATTAGTTATATTCATGGTGATGATTTTTCTATGAGTAGATTAATGAAAGATTATAACTCAGATACTTTAGAAAGTAAATTAACTCCTATTAAAGAAAGCGATGTAATCAAAGGATTTTTATTATATATAAAGATAATTGGACCAGATAGTATGGATTATTCTATAAATATACCATATTATAATCCTGATATAATGATAGATATAGATGATGAATTATTAGAATATTAAAAGTAAACTAAGTGATATAAAAATTGCAATTATACGATATTTAAAAAAAACATTATATTTAATATCTGGAAGAATACTTTTGATTTGTGTATGAATTGAAAGACCACCAAAAGATAAATATATTAATGTAAGTACTTTTTTTAAAGTAGTAGAAATATTTAGATATTTTAAATTACTTAATGATGTAGTAATTTCTAAAAATCCATTAATAATATTTTTTAATAACATATTTTTTATCGGTAATAGATTTATGATGATATTATAAAATATTAAAGTTCCTAGTATCATCAATAGAGTATCTATTGTATTTTTTATAATAATTGAAATGGTTAGATTACTTTGAATGTAATTGTTATTTAATAATTCTACTTTTTTATTTCTAATTATAATTCCTAAAATAATGTTAGTAATAATTATTATTGATATTATTATTATAGAATCTTTTTTTTCTAAAAAAGTATTTGTTAAATTATAGATTAATATTGGATTAAAATTTAAAGAGAAAATTAATAATTTATTTTGTTCAGCTTTAGAAATTAATTTGTTGTCTAATAAATCTTTAATATATTTAGCATTACTTGGACATCCTGTAAATAAACTTAAAAAAAATACAAAAAAGCCAAATATAGAAGTATTAAATAAATATTTAAAAGGTTTTCCAAATATGTTACATATATTTATTATCAGATTGCTACTTACTACTAAAGAAGTTATAATAAACATCGGAAATAGTGAAGGAACGATAGATTTAAACCAAATCATAGTAGTTTTATAAATTGTAGCATACATTATATCTTTTTTAATAAATATTAATATAAAAAAGAATATTATTATAATTTTTTGTATATTGTTTTTCATAATAAAATATATTAAAAAATTCATAATAAATTCATTAGTTATTTGATATAATAAAGGAGTGATGTAAATGAAAAATATATTTGGAAAAATTAAACAATTTTTTAAAGATAATTATAAAAGTTTGTTAATTTTAATTTTTATATTTGTATTATTTAATTATAAACTTGATATAAGTATATATAAACCTGGTGGTATTATTAACATGAATGAAAGAATTACTAGTGATGATAAAATTTTTGAATCTAAAGGATCTTTTAATATGTCTTATGTTAGTTTAGTTAAAGGGACTATTCCTACTTATCTAATTGCAAAAATATTACCTACATGGGATATTGTTAAAAATAGTGATATTACATATGATGGAGATTTAGATGAAACTATAAAAATAGATAAATATTATTTAGAAGAAAGTATTAGCAATGCGTATATGGTTGCATATGATAGTGCAAATATAGAATATGAAATTAAAGATAGCAAAAACTATATTACTTATATTTTTGATGAAGCTAAAACAGATTTGAATTTACTTGATATTATTTTAAAATATGATAATATAGAATATACAACATTTAATTCTATGCAAGAATATATAAGTAGTAAAAAAGTAGGAGATAAAATTAAATTAGTTGTTTTAAGAGATGAAAAACAAATTGAATGTGAAGCTACATTAATTGATATAAATGGTAAAGCTAAAATTGGACTTAGTTCAGCTGTTATAAATGAGTATGATAGTGATATTAATATATCTGTTAAATCAAGAAGTAGTGAATCAGGATCTAGTGGTGGATTTATGACAGCTCTTGCAATTTATAATGCTTTGACAGAAGATGATTTGACAAAAGGGTTAAAAATCGCAGGAACGGGAACTATTGATGCCGATGGAAATGTTGGAATTATTGGTGGAGTAAAATATAAATTATCTGGCGCAGTAAAAAATCATGTAGATATATTTTTAGTTGCTAAAGAAAATTATGAAGAGGCGTATGAATATAAAAAAGCTAATAAATTTGATATTGAATTAGTACCTATTGAAACATTTGATGAAGCATTAGAATATTTAAAAAATATGGAGGTTTAATGATAAAATATTTTATAAAATATGACAATTTTTTGAAAAGGGGAAAACTAAATAAAGGGTTACTTTCTAATTTATATTTTTTAAGAAAGCATGGACATTTTTATTTTATTGTTCCAGTAACAGATTGTATGGATAAAAACTCTATAGATTTAGGTTCTATTAATAATATGCTGAAAAATAGCAAAACGCTTACTTTAGTGGTTGAGTTGAAACAAAATGAAATTGGCAAATATTTATCAATAGATATTATTAAACTTGAATATATACATGGTAATAAATATAAAAAAATGAAAGCTGAAGAATTATTTAATCTTATTAATTATAGAGGATTAATTAATCTATCTAGTTTAGAAATAAACAAAGGTGAAATAGTTTTTGTTGTTCCATGTAAAAAAAATAAAGATTATTTTTCTTTAAAAAGAGATATTTTTTCTTTGAATAAAAGTATAAAAGAAAAAAGAATGAATTTGCAAAAACAAGGTAGATTAGGAAATGATATTTATTTTTTAACAAATAATGAAGAATTATTAGATAAATTTAAAGATGACATAACGACAATGGAGATTGTTGATGATAACATGTATAAATTACTATCTCATAAATTATTTATAATAGATAGTATTCCTGTTGAAGATATTTCTTATTTAAGATCAGATAGTTATAGAGTTCTTTCAGAAATAGGAATAAATAGTACTAGTGTAGGAATAGATGAATGTGATGGGAAATATAATTTAGATTCTGTAAATGTAGAAAATCATTCAAAAAAAGGGTATATCATTAATAATGATCATAATATAATATATAGATCAGGAATGGAACAGTTAATAAAATATATAAATGTATACGAACTTATTAATGGTGAATATTATAAAAAAATCCCTTTTAATGAATATAAAGAAGAAGTCATGAAATATATTAAAAAGCCTAGTTAAAACTAGATTTTTTTATTTAATTTAATAATAAAAAACCTTGGAATAAATTCCAAGATTTTTATATACTATAATGGCGGAGTGGGAGGGATTTGAACCCTCGCACCAGTTACCCGATCTACATCCTTAGCAGGGACGCCTCTTCAGCCTCTTGAGTACCACTCCATAGCCGATAAATCAATTCTACTATATAGATTTCAGTTTGTCAATTAATTTGAAATGATTTTTTTGACAATATATTTGATACATAAAACTAAAAAGATAAATATATTCTAAGATTATAACTAAAAACTTTGTTAATCAAAATAACAAAGTTTTTAATTATAAATTTCAGATTTTAAAGCTTCAATATTTGTTTTCATTAAACTTACATAATCTTCGTTTGTTGATTTTTGTTCACTTGTTAAGTTAGTAATAGTATATAATGTTTTAGTTTCTGCTCCAGCATCTACTAAACTGTTTACTGTTTGACTAGGTTCTTCATTTTCAGCTATAAAAATGTATTTTATTGTTTTATTTGTAATTAAATTTTTAGCTCTAGTGATAGTATCTTGATTAAGATATTCATTTTCTTCTACACTTATAACTTCAAATCCATAAGTTTCTAAAAATTTAAAATAGTCTTTTGAAACAATTATAGTCTTTTTATCACTATTTTTAGTAACATCTTTTAATGTTGTTTCAAATTCTGATATAGTAACTTTTATTTTTTCGTAGTTAGCATCAATTTCTTCTTTAATAATTGTGCTATCTATGTATTCTTTTAAACCATTTTTTATATTTTGAGCAAGCATTAGATAATTTATTGGATTTAACCATAGTTCTTGATAAGAATAATTTATATTTAGTCCCTCAGTTACATCTATAATTTTTAATTTGCTATTTTTATTTACAAAATTTGCGGCAATTTTCTTTTCGTCTGTTAGACCATTATAAACAAATAGATCTCCTTTTGAATATTTTTTTATTTTTTTATTTGATAAAGTGTAGCTTTCTATGTCTGTACCATTTGGATATATAGAACTTATTTCTGAATTATATCCATATATTTCTTGCATTAAAAATGTTATTGGATAAGACGTTGTATAAATAGTTGCTTTATCTAATTCTTCACTTTTAAAACACCCTGTCAAATTAAAAATAAAACATGACATTAATAATAATTTTAATATTTTTTTCATTTTTTTACTCCTTATAAATCATATCCACTTTTTCCAAATGGATGACATTTTATTATTCTCTTAAATCCTAAATACATTCCTTTAATAAAACCAAAATCTTTGATTTTTATTTTAGTATATTCACTACATGTTGGAATAAATCTACACATTGTATGACTATGTAATGGCGTAATTTGATATAGATTTATTAAAAGAATAGATAGTTTTTTCATAAAACCTCCATTAGTATTTTACTATATTTTATTTATAATGTAAAACGATAAATAATATATGATGTATCTATTTGTTTCTTTTATTTTTATAGTGGATATTGTATAATAAATTTTAGGTGATTGAAATTGAAAACAATTAGCTTTGAAGAATATAAACTTTTAGATACAAGTGATGGTAATAAATTAGAAAGTTGGAATGGGGTTAAACTTCTAAGACCAGATCCTCAAATTATTTGGGTAGATAAAGATAAAGAATTATGGAGCAACATTGATGCAAAGTATAAAAGAAGTAGTTCTGGTGGAGGGGAATGGCAAATCTATAATAAAAATATACCGAATATATGGCAAATAAAATACAAAGAACTAAAATTTAATTTGAAATTAATGGGGTTTAAGCATACTGGTTTATTTCCTGAACAAGCTTATAATTGGGATATGTTAATAAATAAAATTAGTTGCAAAAAGAATATTAAAGTATTAAATTTATTTGCATATACTGGTGCAGCAAGTGTTGCATGTCTAAAAGCCGGAGCAAGTGTAGTACATGTAGATTCATCAAAAGGTATGGTTGATTGGGCTAAAGAAAATGTTTTGATAAACAATTTAGAGGATAAACCAATAAGATTTATAGTTGATGATGTTGTGAAGTTCGTTGAAAGAGAGATAAGAAGAGGCAATAAATATGATATTATTTTGATGGATCCACCTTCTTTTGGAAGAGGTAGTAGGAATGAAGTTTGGAATATAGAAAAAGACTTATATAGTTTAGTAGAAAAATGTATGGAAATATTAAGTGATGATCCATTATTATTTTTAATAAATTCTTATACTACAGGGCTTTCAATGACTGTTTTAGAAAACATACTAAATCTTACAGTTTCAAAAAAATATAAAGGTTTTATATCAAGTGATGAATTAGGAATTAAAGAAGAAAATTCAGATATTATTTTACCATGTGGAATTTATGCTAGATGGGAAAAGGAGAAATATGATTAAAATATATATTTACAAAGATATTCTTTTTCGTTAATATTTAAACATAGTAAAGAGTATTATTTTAATATATACTAAATAAGACATTTAGAATTAAAAAACAATAAAATAATTAAGTACTATTAATTTAGTATTTTTTTTTGTATAATAATAATGTGATTTTATGAAAAAATTAAATGAAGATTTAGTAAGGGAAATTAGTAGTTTAAAACAAGAACCTGATTGGATGCTTGAGTTTAGATTAAAAGCTTTAAAATCTTTTTTTGAGTTAGATAATCCTAATTTTGGCCCTAAAATAGATATTGATTTTAGTAAGATTAATTATTATAAAAAGGTTGGAAAAGAAGAAAATAGTTGGGATAATGTTGATAAAGATATTAAGAATACTTTTTCTAAACTTGGCGTAATAGAAGCAGAAAATAAATATTTATGTGGTGTATCTAATCAGTTTGAAAGTGAAGTAATTTATCATAAAAATAAATTTGAAAATGATGATATTATTTTTATGAGTACAGATGAAGCATTAAAAAGACATCCTGATTTATTTAAAAAGTATTTTAATATGTTAGTTAAATATAATGAAAATAAATATACTGCATTAAATGGTGCTATGTGGAGTGGAGGAACGTTTATATATATACCTCCATATACAAAATTGGATAGACCATTACAAAGTTATTTTAGAATTAATACTGTATCTTTAGGCCAATTTGAAAGAACTATTATAATAGTTTCAGAAGGTGCTGAACTTTCATATATTGAAGGGTGTACAGCACCTACTTATTCAGAAAATAGTTTACATGCTGGAGTTGTAGAAATTTTTGTTGGAAAAAATGCAAAGTGCAAATATTCTACTATACAAAATTGGAGTACTGATGTTTATAATTTAGTAACAAAAAGAGCAATTGTAGAAGAAAATGGACTTATGGAATGGGTTGATGGTAATTTAGGGAGTAAGGTAACCATGAAATATCCATCATGTATTCTAAAGGGAGATTATTCTAAAGGTAATTCAATTAGTATTGCATATGCAAAAAAAGGTCAATATTTGGATGCAGGTGCAAAAATGATCCATATTGGAAATCACACAATGAGCAATATAGTTAGTAAATCTATTGCAGAGTCTGGAGGAATAAGTAATTATAGAGGTACAACTAATATAACTAAAAATGCTATACATTCTAAAGCTAGTATAAAATGTGATACAATTATATTAGATGAATTATCTAAAAGCGATACTATTCCTAAAAATATAGTTTCTAATGATTTAAGTGACTTAGAACATGAAGCAACTGTTTCTAAAATAAGTGCTGAAAAAATGTTATATTTAAAAGAAAAGGGTATAAATGAAGAAACTGCAAAAGAAATGTTAATAATGGGCTTCATAAGCGATTTTAAAAATGAATTACCAATGGAGTATGCAGTAGAGTTAAATAGACTTTTGAATGGAGATGCTACATGCAAGAGTTAGATATTTATAATTCAAGTTATATAATAATTGGTGGCCCAAATTCAAAAAAAAGTTTTGTATCAAGTGAGTTAAGTAAGAGATTAAATTTAAAACTAATAAATTTGGATAGAGAAAAGCATTCATATTTTGATGATTTTACTGATTATGATTTTGAATATTATCAAAACTTACTAGAAAATAAGGGTATTATAACTGCAACTAAGTATATAAATAAATATGAAATGCAACACTTAAAATATGTTTTAAATAATATTAAAGAATCTGTAGTAATTGATTTTGGAAGTACATATACGTTAATAAATGATGAAAGTATATTAAATACTTTAAAATTATTTAAAAACATTATTTTTTTGGATGTATCACGAGATATTAAAGATAAATCTAATAAGTTTAATAAAACTCTTTATAATAATAGGATTAATTATGATCTTGCTACTTGTTGTATTAATATTGAAAATAAGAAAGTAAATGAAATAGTTAACGAAATATTAAATATAAATAAGTTTAAAGATATTTTATAAGAAGTTTGACATGGAAGTGTCAATTTTTCTTTTTTAAAGAAGTAAATTTTGCTATACTTAAATAGGATGTGAAATAGATGGAAGAGGTTATTAAAAGAATTCATGAATATAGTCTTGAAGAAATAATGGGAGAACGTTTTGCAAAGTATTCAAAATATATAATCCAAGATAGAGCAATACCTGATGTTAGAGATGGTCTAAAACCTGTACAAAGAAGAATAATTTATGCAATGTATAGAGATCATAATACATATGATAAACAGTTTAAAAAATGTGCAAATGCAGTAGGAAATGTTTTGGGAAAATACCATCCTCATGGAGATTCTTCTGTTTATGAAGCAATGGTACGTTTAAGTCAAGATTGGAAACAAAATCACATTTTGATTGAAATTGATGGAAATAATGGGTCCATTGATGGAGATGGTCCGGCAGCATATCGTTATACTGAAACAAGATTAGCTAAAATTTCTGAAGAATTATTAAGAGATTTAGATAAAAATACTGTACCAATGGCACCTAATTATAGTGATACATTATTAGAACCAACTGTATTACCTGCCAAGTATCCAAATCTTTTGGTAAATGGAACTACTGGTATTTCTGCCGGATATGCAACTAATATTCCACCACATAATTTAGGAGAAATAATTGATGCTACGATTTTAAAAATTGAAAAACCTAATGCGACTTTAGAAGATATAATGGAAATAGTTAAAGGGCCAGATTTTCCTACCGGAGGAATTGTAGAAGGAAAAGATGGTATAACTGAAGCTTTTAAAACTGGTAGAGGAAAAGTGGTTGTTAAAAGCAAATGTGAATTTATAAAAACTAAGGGAAAAGATCAAATATTAGTTTCTGAAATACCTTTTGAAGTAAATAAACAACAGTTAGTAAAAAAAATAGATGATATTAGAATAGAAAAGAAAATAGATGGTATAAGTGAAGTAAGGGATGAGTCTGATAAAGATTCTAATATAAGAATTGTTATAGATTTAAAAAATGGTGCAGATAAGAATTTGGTTTTAAATTATTTATTAAAAAATACTGATTTACAAGTTAATTATAATTATAATATGGTTACAATTGTAAATAGAAGGCCAAAATTATTAGGTATAATTCCAATAATTGATGCTTATATAAATCATCAAAGAGATGTTATAAAAAAACGAAGTGAGTTTGATTTAGCAACGGCAAAAAAAGAAATACATACTTTAGAAGGTTTAGTTAAAGCATTAAGTATTTTAGATGATGTTATAAGGGTTATTAGAAAAAGTAAAAATAAAGGTGATGCAAAAGATAATTTAGTTAAAGAGTTTGATTTCACATTAGAACAAGCAACTGCAATATTAGATTTGCAATTATATAGATTAACAAATTTTGATATAACTGTATTAGAAGAAAAATTATCAAAATTAAAAGAAGCTATTGAATTATTAAATGAAATATTATCTAATCCAAAAAAACTAGATAGTGTTATAAAAAAAGAATTAAAAGATATAAAAAAGGAATATGCAATTCCTAGAAAAACTGAAATCAAAAGTACTATTACAGATATAAAAATAGATGTTAATGATTTAATAATTAAAGAGAATGTTATAGTTGTTTTAACACATGATGGATATTTAAAGAAAGTTAGTTTAAAATCTTATTCAAGTAATGATGAGCAAACAGGATTAAAGCCTGGGGATTATGTGATAGATAAATTTGAAACAAGCACATTAAATAAATTATTAATAATAACTAAGATGGGAAATTATATATATTTACCTATCCATGAAATCGTTAGTTGTAAATGGAAAGATTTGGGTAAGCATGTAAGTAATTATGTAAGTATTCATCCTGATGATGATGTAATAAAATCTTTTGTTATTAGTGAAAGTACAAAAAATTGTGATATAGTTTTATATTCTAAGTTTGGAATGGTAAAAAGAACTAGATTGGAAGAATTCGTCGTTAGTAGATATAGTAAAACTTATACAGCTATGAAGTTAAAAGAAAATGATTGTATTGTAAGTGCATGTATTAATAATTCTAAAATATTGTTAATAACAAAAGAGGGTTATTTTCTAAAGTTTGATGCAAATGAGATTCCTTTAGCTGGAACAAAAGCTGGAGGAGTTAAAGGAATTAATTTAAAAGGCGATGAATTAGTTAAGGGGTTATCATTTGGTATAGATGATGAAAATTTAACAGTTTTCACTAATAAGTTAACAGCTAAAAGAATAAAATTGATAGATTTAAATAGTTTGAGTAGAGCTAAAAGAGGAAATGCTTTAATTAGAAAAGTTAAATCTACAAATTATGAAATTATTAATGCATTTATAACAAATAAAAATGATTATTTTGGTTTGGTTAATGATGATATAAAAATGATTAAAAATACTGATATCCCTATTATGGATACTTCAAGTACTGGTAGTATTATTTCTAAAGATATAATAAAACATATATTTAAGGAAGAAAATATAATAAAAGTATATGATGAAGAAGTAGAAATGCCTAAAGAAAAAAATAGTTTTAGTAAAGAAATGACAATAGATGATTTTATTAATGATTTTAAGATCTAAGAATAATTTCCACCTAATAGAATATTATATATTAGGTGGTTTTTTATGGATAAAAAACAGGCTTTTAAAACCTTTATATCAAATCATCCAGAGTTAGTTACTTATGTTAAAAATAAAGAAAATACTTGGCAAGATTTTTATGAAATTTATGATATATATGGTGAAAATGAAAGTGCATGGAATAAATATTTCAATAATGCTACTACAAATACAGATTCGATAGGAGAATTAACAAACTTAGTAAAAAATATTAATATGGATAATATTCAAAAACATATTAATACTGCACAAAAAGCAGTTAGTTTAATTCAAGAATTAACCAGTAAAGGAACGAGCAATATAGTTGCAAAAACACCGCGTCCTATTACAAAATTTTTTGGTGATTAAATGGAATTAAATATCATGTATAAAATAAAATCAGAAAAAAAACATTATGATTTTTTAAGAACTCATAGTATTTGGTATAAATATTTAAATAGAGATTCTTCAAATTACAAAGTATTTTTAGAAGAATATAAAAAGTTTAACAGAAATGAAACTACTTTAAAAATTAGTAACACAATAAACAATATTGATATGGTAACTAATATCTTAAAAGTATTAGAATAAGTAATCTTTTTGTAAATAAAGATTTTTTTTATTTAATTCATTGATAATAATTAAAAAATATTGTAAACTATTATAGTAGGGTGAAAATATGTTAAACATAAAAAGGCAAAAATTGTTTTTCTTCTCGTTAACTGGAATTGTAGTAGTATCACTAATTATGATGACTTCTTTTGCTTATCAGCGTGTCCAAGTTAAATATAATTCGAATTCAAATAATGGAATAACTTTAAAATCTGGAGTTTTAGATGTTTCTTTTGAATCTAGTGAATATATTAGTTCTAAAAATATGCCTTTATTAAAAGATTATAAAAATGGAGAATATTCTGAATTTAAAATTGATAATAGTAATAGTACTGAAGATGTTTCATTTTATATTGAATTAACAGAACTTGAGTTTACAGAAAATCTTATTATTGATGAATTTAAATATACTTTAATAGAACTTGAAAATAATAAAGAAAATGTAGTAGCTACAGGAGATTTTTCTAACCTTTCTTATAATGATTATAGACTAGATTTAAATTCAAAAGTTTATTTAGATATAGAGAAAAATCAGAGTAAAACGTATAGGTTATATTTATGGTTGCAAGAAACAGAAAATGATCAAAATTATTTAGAAAATGCTTCATTTAAAGGGAAAATAAGAGTTACTTCATTATTTAAAAGTGCTGCTTATGAAAATAGTTTAGCTTATAATATAATTAATAATGCTTCAAATAATTATGATGTCAATAGAACTAAACTAAGTGATAAAACATCATTAGAATCAAAAAAATTAATAAAGGTAAATGAAAATAATCAGGAATATTATTACTTTAATGGGGATGTAGTTGATAATTATGTATATTTTGATAATATGTGTTTTAGAGTAGTTAAAATTGATGCGGATAAAAGTACTGAACTTATTCTTCAAGATGTAAATGGAGATTGTTCTAAAAATAATTATATTATTAATGAATTGGATTATGGATATAAAATAGATAATGATAATATTATATTTGATAGAAATAAAATGTTAGAAAATATTAAAAGTTTTGAAGATAAATTAAAAAGTAAAAATAAGATAAAAATTGGGAATTGGTGTTATAGTAATAAAGCTTATTCATATGATACCTTGGAAAAATTAGAATCATTTGATTATAATAATAATGTTTTTTATGAAAGCTTTTTAAGAATAAATGGTAAAATAGAAAATCAGGAATGTAGTGAAGAATTAGTTACTAATAATATGTATGTAGGATTAATTGATGTTATGGATTTGTATAATTCTATTAATTCAAATAATGATACTTATTTAGATAATGCAACTTCTTGGTGGACAAATAATTTATCAAGATTTGAGAATAATGTTGATAAAGCTTATATATATGAAAATGGTAACATTTCAGAAAAAAATGTTAATGATATTGCTAGCTACAGACCAGTAATAAGATTAGCAAATGGGGTTTCTATTATAAAAGGTGATGGAACTAAAGAAAACCCTTATGTCATAGGATAGGAGTAAAATTATGATTGACAAAAATGATATAAAAAAATCTATTAAAAGAGTTGGAGCAGCAGTTACAGCTGCAGCAATGTTGAGTACTGCAGCTGGCTGTAAAAGAGAAGAAGAAGTATTTTTACCTGATACAAATTCTTATATAACTTACCAAACTTATCCAGATTGGGAAACTGAAGTAAATGATTATATAAAAAAGATAGATTCTGGTTTGGCAAAATTTGTTGATTCAAAGTATTTTGATAATGCTCAATTTATTTATAGCAATATAAAAAATTATTATTTCGATGCTCTTTCTTACATAAATGAGATAGAGAATCCTAGTTATCCATATTCAGATGAAGTTATAGAAGGGTATAAAGAAAGAGTTACAAATGATTTAGAAAAAGCTATGCAAGAATTAGAAAGTTATTTTGGAAATGATTTATATGTTGAAGTAGATAGAGCTTATACAGAAGAAATATCTCTCACTGATATTTTAAATAAGGAACAATATGTAACATTTACTCTTCAAAATCTTGATGAAACTAATAAAGAAAGTTATAAAGAAATAATGAGTGTGACAAAAAATAAATTCAACCGATATGAAAAATTAAAAAGTATAATTTTAAAACAAGATGTTAATAATATTGATAATAGTATACTTGAAAATATGAATTATATTTTAGATTTAATAATAGATGATATAACTAGTTTAAATAAAGATACTATATTATCTTCAACATCAGCTGAAAAAAGAAATATGAGTAAATAATGCTTTAAAGCATTATTTTTTATATCAAATACTTAAATAAAATGGTATAATCGTAATGGTGATATAAATGTCAAAACAATCAGAAAATATAAATAATAAAAAACAAACTTTGAAAAACACATTAAAAGAACTTGTACCTTATGTAATAATAATATTAGTTGTAGTTTTAATTAGAACTTTTTTAGTTACTCCTGTTAAAGTTAATGGAACTAGTATGGTTAATACGTTACAAGATGGAGATACAATGATATTAAATAAAATAGGTATTAGAGTAAAAAATATTGAGAGATTTAATATTGTTGTAATCTCTACAGAAAATTCATATTTAATAAAACGTATAATTGGTTTGCCAGGAGAAAGAATCAGTTATAAAGATGGTAAATTATACATAAATGGTAAAATTTTGGATGATCCATATAATGATAATAAAACAAAAGACTTTGATGAAGTTGTTATTGATGATAATAGTTATTTTGTTATGGGAGATAATAGAGAAGATTCTATAGATAGTAGAATTATAGGAACTATAAATAAAAAGGATATATTAGGAACAACAAAACTTGTAATTTTTCCATTTAAAGATTTTGGTATAGTAGATTGATTTTTAATGTTTAAATAGGATTATTTTTATATAGTCTTATTTATTTTACAAAAATATTTTCGAATGATTTTTATTTAAGCAAGAGAAGGTCTTTTAAAATATGATAAGAAGAGCATACGATAACTTATTTAATTTAGCTATTGATAAATTAGTTAATGATGTATAAAAAAAGTTTACCAATATGGTCAACTGGAGGATATGTTTTATTTATTTTAAAACGTATGCATAAGCCCTACAATAACTTTTAAGCATTATCTAACTTGAAAGGAGCTAGAAGAAAATTTTACTAGTGTAACTAAAAGAAACTTTGATTTGTCAATTGATACTTTTGAAAGATTGTTTGAAAACTGGATCAAACAAGTGGTTTGGTAAACAAAATCAGAAAAGTTCCAAAAAGACATAATCATATTAAAGATTAATTATAATATAAAATTTCTTTTACACGAAAATTCAAAAAAATGATATAATTAAATTGCGACGAGTAGCTAATTAAAAGGCGTAAGCCCAGTTGATTAGTTATTTTTCAAATACTATGAAAGGTAGGTTATTATGTTTAAAAAAGAAACATTTGTAATGTATAAAACTGATGTTTGTAAAATAATAGATATAAGAAAGAATAAGTTTACTAACTTGGATTGTTATATATTAAGTCCATTATTTGATGATTCTTTAACAATAAGTGTACCAACAGACAATAAAAATGGCTACTTAAGAAATTTATTAACAAAAAAGGAAGTAGATAGTTTGATAAAAGAAATTCCTAATATAAAAGCTATTGAAACTGATATTAAAAATATGGAAAACGAGTATCGTAATTTGCTTCATACTGGAAGTCATGCGGATCTTATAAAAATAATTAAGACAACATATTTAAGAAATAAGCAAAGAATTGAAAATAAAAGAAGCATTGGTGAAAAGGATAAAGAATATTTTAATAAAGCTGAAAAATATTTATATAACGAACTATCGGTTGTTCTTAAAAAATCTTATGATGATACAAAAGAGTACATTATAAGTAAGGTAAAAGAAAATGAAGAAAAGTAGCTTTAAATTTATAAAAGAGCCTTTATAATATATCGATATTGATAAACTTATTATTGAAGAATAGTGTAATACAACTAAAAAAAATTAAATGAGCTTTGTTTTAGTAATGAAAAAATAAATCATATAACAATAAAATTACAATTAATAGGGCTTGACTTATCAAGAAAATAATAATCAAATTATTATATTATATAAGTATTGTTTAACTGAAGATAAATATTTTGAGGTAGTTGACTTTATAAATTGCAATAACTGTGATATTATCTCTTAATAAAAATGCAGAAAGGAAGTTTTTTTATGGAGAAAAAAGATAAAGAAAAAAGTTTTACATCAGTCGGAATTAATTGGTATATACCGACTAATGTAAAAACCACTCGCAAATCCATATAAACAAAGGCTTTTAAAAGATAATGTACAAGGGAAAAAGAAGCAAAAGATGTACATTATGAAGTTGGTAAAAAAGTTAGAAAAGCGATTATAGATATTGGTGGAATGATGCCGAGGAAATGCCTACACCTAAAAAGAGTTTAAAAGAACTTGAAAGAGAAAAGAAATATTTAGAAAATAATGAAAAAAAGAAACTTGAAGAAATAAAA